>CAJBME010000161.1 GCA_903954065.1 uncultured bacterium | reverse complement strand
TTGCTTCTTCATCGCTCCCCGCTTTGTCAGCAAAGGTCACAATGAATTCCAACATCAAATCAAAGAACAATCTCTGGGGACAAAAAAGCCAGCCGCCTTTAGAACGACTGACTCATCTCTTCCCAATCGCCGGACTGTTTCGCCCGGGATGAGAACTCTATCCACACACCCCACTCACGCAATCACTTTCTTTCACTTTTTGACATTATTTCTGATCCCTTCTCCGGTTTTTACTGAGGCCCTAGATATAAAACCCCTGCCCCAATCTGGTGAGGAGTCGCGGTGGCTTCGCCGGGCCGGGTGGCCGCGGGCAGGGCGACAGCGGGGTTATGCCCCTGACTGAGGAGTTTAGCGGCGGCGCCCGAGACCAAGGCCGCGGCCTGCGAGGTACCGTCGCCGAGGACAAAGGAGGACTCGCCGTGATTTGAATAAGCCGAAGGCACACTCACGGCCGGCGCGGCCAGGGTCGGACTACCCGCATTAGAGAAATAAGCGAGACGGCCGTTGCGATCGACCCCGCTCACGGAAACCACCCCGTCATAAGCGGCCGGATACGCCATGACCCCGGCTTGTTCATTGCCGGCGGCCGCCACTAATAACACATTGCGCTGCTGAGCGTACGCGACCGCTTGGCGAACCAGGGCCGAATCACCGTATCCAGCGCCGCTGATGTTCACGATCTGCGCTCCGCGATCGACCGCCTCCCGGATTCCCTGTGCGAGAACAAAACTATCCCCCTCCCCCGCCGCATCAAAAATCCGCACGTCGAGAACTTTGGCCCCGGGAGCGACACCTTCCGCACCATCCGCAGTGCCGACAATGAGCGAGCCCATGGCGTCGCCATGACCGTTAAACGGCTGCCCATCGCGCACCAGATCAATATGACCCAAGATCTGTCCACCGGCGAAGGTTGGATGAGCGGTCAGACCGGCATCGAGAACGGCGACCGTGACCCCCCGCCCCCACGACGAGCGGTCCGTGTCGGCTCCTAGGGAACTAAACAGGCTGCTGCCAAACGGAGCCGCTCCGGCATTGGTGCGCTCCTCGACCTCCGGCACACCCGGGATCTTAAAAAGGTAGTTGGCCCCCACATCATCGATGTCTGCCAAATTGCCGGTCAACTCCCGGCGCAAGGAGTCGAGTGAGTCGTACCCGACGCGTGCGGCGAGAAATCCATCGAGCCGGGCCAGCACTTTCAGGCCGGCGGCGGCGGCGCGGCGCAGGAAGGCGTCATAGGCGGCCCGTGACTTAAAGCGGAGGATGGCCTCGTTTTCGATGGCTCCGACCGACTGCACGCGTTGCTGCAACAGGGAATCCAGCAGCCGATTGAGTTCTTCTTCCGTCAGGCTGTGCTCAGCAGCGGCAGCCGCGGCCGGGGCGGAAGGATCCTGGGCCTCGAGTTGTGGCAGGAGGATGCGACTTTCGGTGAGGCGGCGCAGCCGGGAAGACTCCTGCCACCTCCCGACACCGATCCACATCAGCACAGCCAGGAGCAGCAGTCCGAAGACCATCGGTACGGCGAGCCAGGTCATCAGGGGGCGATCGTCCTTCATAATAAGTAGGTGGGCGGCCTGCAGACCGCTAGGATGGGAAGTTGGTCACTCGAGGCAGCGACCGTGTTCAATCGTCGATCATAAGCCCTTTCTGTGGAAAATCGAATTTTCCCCGGTGACTTCTTGACAAATGCCAGCTCTCCGTCAGTCTGTTTGTTCCCGTTTCCGGGCCGTCTGCGGTCCAGCCGTTGATCGGTCGCGATCCTGTTTCCATCCCGGAGGGAAGTTCCCCATTCACCCTGAGGCCAGCATCATGCCGAACGTCGAAGTCATTCTCAAAGAACAAATCCAGGGCCTCGGAGCCGAGGCCGACATCGTAAAGGTGCGGGCCGGTTACGCCCGTAATTTCCTCGTTCCTCAAGGCAAGGCCTTGGAAGCGACCCGCACGAACAAGACTCGTTTGAAAGTCCTGCAGGCCCGCCGCTCCGAGCGCGAAGCAAAGGAACTCTCAGAGGCTGAAGCTATTGCGACCAAGCTGAAGAAGGTGACGATTCGTCTCACCCTGAAGACAGGCGCTGATGGTCGGGCCTTCGGTTCCGTCACCAGCCACGATTTGGGCGCCGCTCTCGCCGAGCAAGGACCCAAGGGCCTCGTCCTCGAGCGTCACGCCATCCAACTGGACAAGGCGATCAAAACCACTGGGAAATTTGATGTTCCCGTGCGTCTGCACGCACAAATTACCACAACCCTGCGCGTGGTGGTCTCGCCAGAATCGGGCGAACAAGTGGCAGATGATGAATCTGACGCCAGCTAGTCATCGCTGATCAGCGAATGAAATTGTGCAAAGCGGGCCGCCATGGCCCGCTTTTTTTGTGTATGATGACTGTTTTTCCGGCTATTTTCTGCTTTGAATGCATCCGTTATACGCTATAGAGCGTTTGTGCCCCGTTGTTGCGCAAGAACCCTCCTTCCGACTCTCATCATCCTTTGGATGATAACGCCGTGGGCATGGGCAGCGGCCTCGGCAGTCGCGGCGGTCACTCATGAGCCGCCTTCTCATTCCGCAGCGACCCTGGTCTCGCTTCCAGCCCGGGTGGAAATTGCCTCCTCCAGTGCCACGTTGGCCATTCCTGAGCCCGTCTCGTTAGCAGTCTTCGCCATGGGCATCCTGCTTTTGTTTCGCCGCAGGCGGTTTTAAACGGGGTCAGCCGCCAACTCGCCGCCATGTGGGACGGACCACGCGGTTGATCTTCAGATATTGCCCGCCATTTTTGGTCGGAACCCACTGCAACTCCACGACTGGGAAATACAACGTTCTCCACTCGTAAAGTTCGGCCAGCGAGCGGCCAACCGCCGAGTGCCGGTCAACAAAGGCGACGGCCCCCTCGTCACCCGGCACCGCGGATGTGATTTTAAACGAGAGTTTCTCTTCCAGCGTCGGGACGTCGTCATTGAAATAATGCGTGCGGCGCAACACCACAAACAACGTCTCGGGTTCGGCCGGTTTTTTCTCGAGAAATCGCGCCAACCAGCCATCCCGCAACTGAATATAACTCTCCCAGTCGATGCGAAACCCTTGAGGCGTCCGCTCGGCAGAAATCGGAAATCCCCGAGGATGGCGCGGATGAAGAATCGTAAAAATATGGGCCTTGTCCCCAGTGGCAGGCATAACCCCGCTGTATTCAAGCTCAACCACAGCCTCCGCCAGCGGCTCAATCGGGTGCTCCGCATGGTACTCCCGAATGGTGGGCTCCAATGACTGGGCATCATAAATCCACGGCAACACTTCCTCCACCGTCGTGGCAGAAATCAAGCCGCGTACCGCCCGCTCCTCATCCGTTACCTGCAGGTCCCCCGCCGCTGCCTCAGGCACCGCTGCCTCAGGCACCGCTGACTCAGGAGCCACCGCCTCAGATGCCATCGCCTCAGGCGTCGCTCCCTCGAGCACCGCTCGCTCGGAGGTAGCCTCCTCGGACACTACCACCGGCTCGGAAACCAGCGACGCGGAGGGTTCGGCTTGAACCACCTCACCGGCAGGAACCACGGCCGCCGACTCCGCAGCCGCAGCCGCAGCCGTATCGTTATTCGCCTCCGCCTCCGTCTCCGATACGGCCTCCACGACGGGTGCGGCCGGGACTGGCGCGAGCGATGACTCCACTTCCAACGCAGGCGGGGAATCGCCGGTAACGGCCGGCCTCGTGAGCACCGGGGTTTCGATCAGCGGAAGCGGTTGCTCCGCCGGCGCTGTCTCATTTTGCCTGAACGACGGCCTCCTCTCCCTAGCAGGTTCTGATGAGACAGGTCTGGGCACCTCCGGCGACGTCTCCGGCAAAGCGGTGTTTTTACCAACCTCTGGACCGTCGGCGGCACCGCCGGCGCCACCAGAAGCGGAATCGGTGTCGATCACGTTGGAGGTGGACTCGGCAGCGGCGACCGGAGAGGTCTCGGTTCCCACGCGTGGCTGCACCCCACGACGAGGCGGCTGATACTGGTGAGGAAACAAAAACGCATTGGTTTGGGTCCACCACTGATGCGCCGCCTCATTCCACGCCCGTGGGAGGAAATCCCGGACCATAATTCCCACGATAGTGAGGAAAATAATAGGGAAGCCCACCAAGGAAATAACCCATCGCCACCACTGTATCCTTGAGCGTGCCGGAGGTGTTTTACGTTTCCGACTCGACTTTTTCCGTCGACGCCCCTGCGCGGACGAGGCGTCCGTGAGAGATCCGAGCCGGGTGGCACCCGCAGGCTGATGGCCAGCCGATCCCGATTTTATCTCGGTAAAAACTTCGATATCAACAGGATCCGCAGCCCCAGTCAGCCTCCGCTTCGGCCGACTGGACGCGGTCGAAACCCTCGCGCCATCCGTCATCTCAGAAAAAACCGGTCGAAAAGCCGCAGGCGACGGATCAGCCGCAGGCGACGGATCAGCCGCAGGCGACGGATCAGCCGCAGGCGACGGATCAGCCGGAGGCGACAGATCAGCCGCAGGCGACGGAATAGTCGCTGTGACCGACGGCAGCGGTGCCGCAGCAGGCGGTCCGTCACCGGAAGGAGCCGAAGAAGACGGAGAGACTGATGGCCCCGCTGATTCCGGAGTGACTGGAGCCGCCATCGCTGGCGACGGCACAGCGGCCGGGAAAGCTATCGCCGGCACCGCGGGCGCGGGCACGATAGGTGGCTCTGGCGCCACAACCCCAGTCCGCCCGGAGGCGAGCTTCGAACCTTTAGGCCGCCCCAGCGCGGCGCGCGCCACGGCCGCCGGCCAGGAATCGATGACCGGCGTGAAGGCCGGCGGGCCCGCGGAGGGCAGGGATTCCGGAGCGGGGCGCTCAGGTTGAGCGGCGGCGGGCACGGAGGCGGGCGGAAAACTGGATGCTACAGACGAAGCGGATGCCGCGGAGACAGCAGAGGCTTCAGAGGCAGCGGATGGGAAGATGCCGACCTGTGGAGGCGCTTCGGGGACAAGGCTCTGGGCGCGGGCGTCGGGCCCGGCGGAGCGGACCGTCGCTTGACGATCCTGCAGCTCCGGCGTCGCGGCTGGTCGGGTCAAAGAGGAGGCGGCAGGAGCACCGAGAGAGATCGACTGGGCCACCTCCTCAGCGGCCAGAGCCCAGATTTCGTCTGACGAAAGCCCTGATGGCAGCGGCGGGCTCGCCGACAATGGTGCAGGCAGTGGTGCAGGCAGTGGCGTGGGCATTCCGGCCGTCCCTTCATGGACAGCTCTCTCTACCTCAGTGTGTTGCCACCATTTTTCCGCAGAATTTCCCTGATCGAGCGCCGCAGTGGTACGAAACAATTCGCGCGAAGCAGAATCGAAGTGGCTGTCCGCTGCGGCCATATCAGGCCGGTGCTCGGCGGTTGAAACGGGATTCTCTTCCGCGGGATCCACCCATGCGGGAAGAGTCAACCCGACAAGCGCCCCTTTGATGGCCTTTGCATCCGCCATGGCGAACTCTTTGGCCAGCCCATCAGGCCACAGGACAAAATCATCGCCTGTTAAAGTCGGATCGGATGGGGGCACAGACATGGTGAGGAAAGAAGAGAGACGCGAGCGATGAGTGCTAGTCCAAAGCGAGCGAAAGACCCGAAAAAGGAAGCCACCCGGAGGGGAAAAGTATATCATGGCCTCGATCCCCCACTCCAGCCAAGACATTTTTGCCGCTTCCTGCCCGGCCCGCCTGCACGCGGTGTGATCCACGCCCAGCCAGCGAACCCGCGCCCCGGCCTATACCACAACTGATTGCGCACGCGACAGGTTGTCCCACTATAGGTTGTGGCTGCGCAAGAATAGTCTTGCATTCGCGACTCATCTTTGCAACGCTAACCGGTGAAAAAACCGCCGGTTGAATCGTCCGTTCACCCGGCTCTGCTGCTATTTGCACCATGGTCCTCAAAACTTTGCAATTACAAGGTTTCAAATCATTCGCCGACAAGACGGTGATTGATTTCCACTCGGGCGTGACTGGGATTGTCGGTCCGAACGGGTGTGGCAAGTCCAACATTGTGGATGCGATCAAGTGGGTTCTGGGAGAGACCTCGGCGAAGGCATTGCGTGGCGGCGAGATGGCCGATGTCATTTTTAATGGCACCGACAGGCGCCAACCCCATGGTCTTGCTGAAGTTACATTGACTTTTTCCGATTGTGAAAAAGCACTGGGCATTGATTATAACGAAGTGTCAATCACCCGCCGTGTTTATCGCGACGGCAAGGGGGAGTATGCCCTGAACGGCACGCAGTGCCGCCTACGGGACATCAATAGTTTGTTCATGGATACGGGAGTAGGCCAGTCCGCCTACTCGATCATGGAGCAGGGGAAAATCGACCAGCTCTTGAGTTCCAAGCCGGAAGACAGGCGGGCAGTTTTTGAAGAAGCTGCTGGCATCACAAAATTTAAAACGCAGAAGAGGGAAGCGATCCGCAAGCTTGACTACACGGATGCCAACTTATTGCGGGTGACGGATATTATTGCTGAATTAAAGCGGCAGATTACGTCGATGCAGCGTCAGGCGGCCAAGGCGCGCCGATATCAGGAGATTCACCGGGATGCGCGGATTTTGGACACGCATTTTGCGCATTACCGCTTTACCGAGTGGGATTCAGAAAAAGGCAAGCTAACAACTTCGATATCAGGTCTCAACGGAGAAATAGAACGCCTTAGCACAGAACTTTCCAGTCATGAAGAGGAAGTGGACGTGTTGCGTCGTGATTTAGAGCGCACGGACGGCATGTTGGCGGTCATTCGTTCACAGGTGAACGAGCATCATACGCGGCTGAATGCGGCGGAAGGCCGGATTGGATTTAATGGCGAGCGCGTGCGCGAGTTAGAAAGTTTGATTGAGAAGAGCCAGGAGGAGATTGAGGGCACGCGATTGCGGCTGGCGGAGCAGGAGCAGGACATTCAGGTGGCGGACGACACATTGATCCAGATTACGGCCAAGATTGCCGAGCAGGAAGCGGCGATGGCAGACCATGCGGGCCGCACGCACCGGCACCGGGACGGGCGGGAGAGTGTGGAGCGCGAATTGCGCGAACTCCGCCGCATGGCGCATCAGGCGGAAACGGCCATCATTTCGCAGCAAGCCCGACTGACCAACAGCCAGTCACAAATTGATTCGGATCAGCGACGCCATGACCAGCTGCTCGCGGAAATGAGCAAGTTGAGTGAAGACCGCCTGGAGCGGGCCGATGAAGAGGCGCGGATTGTGTCGGAGCATGCCGCTATTGGCGAGCAGCGGGCAGCGCACGAGAACGAATGCGCCGAAATGCAGGACCGGCTTCGGCAGACGCAAATCGAGCTCGATCTGGTGCACAAGCGCCAGCGTGAAGTTCATAAGATTTTAGCCGAAAAACAATCACGTCTTGATGTTCTAGAGCAGCTTATGGACCGCGGCGAAGGCCTTGAAAAAGGCACGCAACAGGTACTGGCAGGCTTGAACCAGCCCGAACTTTACAAAGGCGGAGTTCGCGGGCTTTTATCATCCTTTCTGGAAGTGGAGCCGGAGTATGTGCGCGCCATTGAGGCGGCCTTGGGCAACCATCTGCAGACGGTTTTGATAGCGGATGCTGTTTTGGCTGAGAGTTTGATTGAAACGCTGACGCGCGAGAGACTGGGTGAAGCGGTGGTTTTGCCTGAGAGTTTTCTCCCGCCTGAGCTTCCTCGTCAGCTTTCCATTTTACCGGACGGTTCCCAAGCCTGGGCTGCCGACAAGGTGAAAGTCCGTCAACCGATGGGGCCGTTAATTGACCATTTGCTCGGCAATGTGTTGATTGTGCCAGATCTGGCTAGCGCCTTGAGACTGCGCACGAGCTATCCGGACATCGCTTTTGCCACGCAGAACGGTGAATTTGTCTCCTCCCAGGGGTTGATTAGGGGCGGCCGCAGCACCGACGAACCGACCTCGATGCTGCAGCGCCAAAACGAGATCAAGTCGCTGCAGAGTGAGGTCGAGTCGATTGGCGCGCATCACGGCTCCTTGGAGGCCATGGTGGCGACCATGAGCGGCCTCGTGGCCGGCCTGCGGGAGCAATTGACGGAGACGGCTCAGACGTTGCAATCGACGAAGCTGCGCGAAAGCGAACTTCAGGGTCAGCTGCAGCTCATTCGGAAAGAAATCCACAGTCACACGACGCGGCTGGAGGCGCTGGACGGCGAGGCCTCGCGAGTGGGATCGAGGCGTGACGACATGGTGGCGACTCTGGCGTCGATCACCGAGCAGATCACCTCGGCACAAATGCAGGTCGACTCGCATGGGATGCGGATCGTGGAACTTGACCAAGCCCTGACCGACGCCATTCGGGCCGAGGCCGAGAGCGCAGAAGCGCTCAACGACTTAAAACGGTCGCTCGCCTTGGAGAAACAGGCGGCGGATTCCCTGCGCAGCCAGCGCGATCCAATGATGGGGCGGTTGCGGGAATTGGAATCGCTGGCCGGACGCCGCGAATCCGAAATTGCCTCGCACCAAGAGCGGATCTGCGCTGCCCATGAGGAAACCGAGCGACTGCACGTCACGATCGCCGAATGCCAGTCGCAGATTGTCGGATTGGAAGAAACCATCGCCGCCGGCGTGGCTCAGCGTGCCGAACAGGCACAAAAAGTGGCCGAGATCGAGCGCTCACTGGGAGGCTCCCGACGCCAGCTGGCCGCTTGGAGCGAACAACGCGGACGGGAGGAAGTCAAATGCACCCAGATCACCCTGCGCCTCGAAAACCTCGTTTCCTCAACCTCAGAACGTTACCAGACATCACTGGACGCCTTTGAAGCTGATTATCACACGCTGTGCTCGACACTCATTCAAGTGCGCGCCCGCCGCGCCACTCAAGAGAAACGCAAAGCCACTCTAGCCGGCGATTCACCAGCCGACACCAGCGAGCCCGATCCCACCCCCTCCCCCACGGCGACATCAGACGCCGCCCCTGCCAGCGGGGAAACAGACGCTTCCGATGATGACAGTCCTCCCCTCCCCGAGCTCACAGCCTCAGACGTCCCATGGAGCGAGGTCGAACTCTACGCCACAGAACTGCGGCAGCGGCTCGACTCAATGGGCCCGGTCAATCTCGATGCCATTCAGGAATTCGAGGAACTGGAAGAACGTTATACCTTTCTCGACAAAGAGCATGGCGACCTGATTGCCTCCAAAGCCGAGCTGCTCAACATCATCCAGAAAATTAACGTCGAGACCAAACGCATGTTTGCCGAAACCTTTGAGCAAATACGCGTCAACTTTGGCCGGACATTCAAAGAACTCTTTGGGCCGCAGGCCTACGCCAACCTTGTGCTTTCCGACGGCGACGATCCGCTTGAATCAGGGATCGACGTCATCGCCAAACCGCCGGGAAAAAAACCAACCACCATCACCCTGCTTTCCGGCGGCGAACGGTCAATGACAGCCGTTGCTCTGCTTTTCTCCATCTACATGGTCAAGCCCAGTCCTTTCTGCGTACTCGACGAACTGGACGCTCCGCTCGATGAATCAAACATCGGTCGCTTCTTGAATATGCTCGACCAGTTCATCGACAAAAGCCAGTTTGTCATCGTCACGCACAACAAAAAGACCATGCGCCGCGCCGACGTCATGTACGGCATCACCATGGAAGAATTCGGAGTCAGCAAACCCGTCGGCGTCAAACTGACCGCCGAAGAAAGAGCCGAACCCAAACCGCGACGCGCCCTCAATGAAGAACCAGCCGCCGCTGCCGCCGAACCGGTCGCGGAACCAGTTGCCGAGCCAGTCGCGGAAACCGCCACTTCATAACCCATTTCCGCGGATCGACGCCCCGTCCGCGAGCATCGTTCCGTTGTTTGCGGTGCAACTCGCGATATTTTGACTTCATTCTCATGCGACCTGACACCGCCACTGCCGAAATCACCCCCGCCGATACGGCCGCTTGGCTGAGCCAAGCTCCGAACGAATTTTCACTCATTGACTGCCGCGAGCAGGACGAATGGGACCTGTGCCGGATCGAGGGGGCGCGTTTGGTGCCATTATCCGAATTTGGCGTACTGGCTCCGGCCCAGCTTTCTCTGGACGTGCCCGTAGTGGTTTATTGTCATCATGGCATGCGTTCGCTGCGAGCGACGCAGTGGCTGCGCGCCAAAGGATTTCAGGCGTGGAGCATGGCGGGCGGCATCGACGCCTGGTCCGAAGAAATTGATATGCAAGTCCCTCGTTATTAGATTGTCCCGAAAGCGGTGGAATTAAGACCGCAGCGGCACCATATCGGCATCCATCCAGTAGAGGGCCACGCGATGTCCAGGCTCGCCCACCGGCTGATGGGTCCGCAGGATCAAGTGGCGGCCGTCATCGAGCCGCACGCGGCAGCGACGGGTGGCGCCAAGGTAGACGACGTCTTCGAGCGTGCCGACGACGCGGCTGGACCATTCATCTGTGATCAGGATTTTTTCCGGCCGCACACCGACCCGACCGGCCGCGGTCTCCAGCACATTCATTTCTCCGACAAAAGTGGCCACGGCCTCGGTCGCCGGCCGATCGTATATCTCTTGCGGGGAGCCGACCTGTTCCAGACGACCCTCCTTCATGACGGCGATTCGATCCGACATACTGAGGGCTTCACCTTGATCATGAGTGACATAGATAAACGTACTTCCCGTCTCGCGCTGAATGCGTTTGAGCTCGATCTGCAGCTCCTCTCGAAGCCTGAGATCGAGTGCGCCCAGCGGTTCATCCAGCAGGACGACATCCGGACTGGCGACGAGGGCGCGCGCCAGAGCCACGCGTTGCTGCTGTCCTCCTGAGAGCTGGCGCGGCAGCCGTTGCGCCAACGACTGCATGCGCACGACCTCAAGCATGGCCGCGGTGCGCAAAGCGGCGTCACCCGCGGGCACCCGCTGCATCTTCAGGGAAAATCCGACGTTTTCGGCCACCGTCATATGCGGAAACAACGCATAGTTTTGAAAAACCATGTTCACGCGATCGACATGCGCCGGGACCGGGTGATGGGTGCGGTCGGCCACCCGCACCTCCCCGGCATCCGGCAGCTCAAAGCCGGCGATGAGCCGCAAAAGCGTACTTTTGCCGCAGCCACTGGCTCCCAGCAGAGAAAAGAATTCACCTTGTCTCACGTGGAGTGAGACGGCATCAACGGCGACGTGCGACCCGAAGCATTTGGTCACCGCCTGAATGTGCACCAAGTCAGACATCAGATCAGGATGGAACCCGGAAGGTGGGTAGCGCGAGCCACAATGTACATAAAAAAACTCCGACGACCCAAAAACGGGCCGGCGGAGTCTTGGTCACCCGATGATTCGGGTGTAAAAAGGTGCAGAGGTCAAAAGAACATTTTGACGTGACTAGCGCATGGAGCTGGAGATGGCATCCGATCCTTTTTCGCCGGTGCGGATGCGCACGGCTTGTTCGACCGGGCTGACAAAGACTTTGCCATCACCGATTTTGCCGGTGTTGGCCGTTTTGACGATGGCATCCACGACGCTGGCCACCTGCGAGTCATCGACGACGATCTCGAGTTTCACCTTGGGCAGAAAATCGACAGTGTATTCACTACCGCGATAGATCTCGGTGTGCCCTTTTTGACGTCCGAAGCCTTTGACTTCAGTGACGGTCATGCCTTCGATGCCGATTTCCGACAAGGCTTCCTTTACGTCTTCGAGTTTGAACGGTTTGATGATGGCTTCGACTTTTTTCATGGGATTATGGGTGATGGAATGCTGACGGCTCGGGCCATTGTTCCCGGTGTCACTGCCCTGAGTCAAGCTAGACTCATGCCAACTTTATTTTTGCGCTACTGCAAAAAACGATCTTCCTCCGCTTTCCTGGACTCATGCGTTCCTACGCCCCCAAATTCCGAGCAGATGTTGAAGAATCTGGCCAACTCCCCCACCCCACCAGAGTGCGGGCGCCGCGGAAGGCGCTGAGGCAAGGGAAAGCGACCGCGCAACACCGAACACCGCTCCTCGAGGACCCACGCCTGCGGAATTTGGTGGACGCCCGAGGCGAAATCCAGTAATCGCACCGCAGACCATTTCCTTTCCGCACGCCACCCATGCCCCCTCCATCGCCGTGAAAATAGACAAGCAGGAACTTCCACACATTGTTGTCAGCGCCTGCCTAGAGGTTCACAAGCAGCTTGGGCCGCACCTCGTGGCGGAAGCGTACAAGGAATGCCTCGCGCAGGAGCTGACGATGCGCGAAATCTTCTTCGACCGCGACGTACCAGTAGAGATCCTTTACAAAGGACGACGGGTCAAAAGCGCGTTTATTTTTGAATTTATCATTGAGCATCAACTCATTGTCGAAGTACAAACATTTGCTGAAGGCGATCTGGGACTCAAAGAACACTTTAAAGACCGACTGACCAGCTTCCTGCGCCTGTCCGGCTACGAAACCGGGCTGCTGGTTAATTTTGCCGCGTCCGACCTGCGCAACGGCATCAAACGGTTGATTGTTTCCGGCGATGCGCCCGCCCTGCACTGGCGGTGACAGGCGGTTGGGGGCGGATTTGTGTCAGTGATGGTCGCAAGAACCGGCGCGGGAGCCGCCGGGCGCCGGGACAAACCTCAAGACTTTTACTTTCCGGCAGCACCGGGTGTGTGTAGCCATGGCGGGTGAACAGATCCATTTTTATTGCCCTGGCCGCCGCCGTCTCCCTGCCCTCACGCCCACTGAGCGGCGCGATGGAAGAGATGCTCTGCAGATGCAGCAAACACCTGCTCTTTCCCACCCCGAGCGGCAGCAAACCCGGCCGCAAATTCGCCCGCGACCGGAAAGTCGACATCGAGCATCTAAAAATCGAAGTCACACCGGATTTTACGGCTCGCTCGATCGCCGGGACGGCCACGGTGTCGTTCTCTCCCATCGCCCGGCCGCTTCCGGAGCTGCGGCTCGATGCTGTCGATTTGCGCATTGCCCAAGTCACGGTGACGGGCGCGGTATTGAAGGAGCATCATGCCACCGAGGAGGAACTCGTCCTGACCTTCCGCGAACCGGTCGCCCCCGGCGCCAAGGTTTCTGTAATGATCTCGTACACGGCGTCGCCTGACCGCGGACTTTATTTCAGAACGCCGGAGATGGGGTACCCCGCAGGCGACACTCAGTTGTGGACGCAGGGCGAACCCGAGCTGCATCGTTTCTGGTTTCCGGGATATGATTTCCCCAACGAACGATTTACCAGCGAAGTCATCTGCCATGCGCCGGAAGAAATGGAGGTCGTCTCGAACGGGGCCCTCATCAGCCGCACGCGCAACAGCAGCGGACTGGTCACCACTCATTGGCGACAGGATCAACCGCATGTGAATTATCTGGTCGCCTTGGCCTGCGGGAAATTCACCAAACTTGAGGACTCGCTGGACGGACTGCCGCTCGCCGTATTCGTGCCACCATCGAATACCGCCGAAGCCGCGAATACGTTTCTCGACACCAAAAAAATCCTGTCGTTTTTCCAGCGGGAAATTGGCGTCCCCTATCCATGGGCCAAATATTTCCAAGTCTACTGCCATGATTTTGTCGCCGGCGGCATGGAAAATACGTCCGCCTCTTTCATGGCTGAAAGCCTGATGTTTTCATCTTCGACGGAACAATTGCGCACTTTGCATGAACTGGATGCTCATGAGACCGCCCACCAATGGTTTGGCGATTTGGTGACCTGTCGTGACTGGGCCCATCTCTGGCTCAATGAAGGATTTGCCAGTTATTATACCGTCCTCTACGAGGGTGAAAAATTCGGTGCTGACGGCATGGCCCATGCCTTATGGGACGAATCCCGCGCCGTGCTCGGAGCCGCTCCGGATACCAAACCTATGGTCTGGCGCGACTACACCGATCCCATGCAGCAGTTCGACTACCGCTCGTATCCCAAAGGGGCTTGGGTCCTGCACATGCTGCGCAGCCAGCTCGGTCCCGACCTCTTTCGAGAAGGCGTGAAAACATACCTCAACCGCCATCGGAATGGCATCGTGACCACCGATGACCTGCAACAAGCGCTGGAAGACGTGAGCGGACTGAGCTTCGACCAGTTTTTCGACCAGTGGGTCTATCACGGCGGCCATCCCGAACTCGCCGTCGATTACGCTTGGGACTCAGGCTCACAAATGGCGCGCATTTCCGTACGGCAAACCCAGACCGTCTCACCTCAAGTGCCACTCTTCCGCGTCCCCCTGCCTGTGCGCTTCACCCTGCCCGGCGGACAAGTGGTCGATAAAACCCTCGACGTCAAAAATACCAGCGAGGATTATTACATCAAACTGTCAGCCACCCCAGAAATGGTGCGCATCGACCCCGCTTTCACCGTGCTGGCCAAAGTCGCCTTCAACCCGCCAGGTGACATGCTATCACGCCAACTGACCAGCGGGGACATGCTCGGACGCCTGCAGGCCGTGCTGGTGCTCTCGGAACGCAAAGACGACGAAACCGTAAAAAGCCTCGCCACCGTTCTCGCGCAGGACAATTTCTGGGCCGTCCGTCTCGAAGCCGTGAAGGTGCTGCGCAAAATCGAAACCCCCGCCGCCCGTGAAGCCTTAATGAATGCCCCCGCGCAGCCGGATGCGCGGGTGCGCAAAGAATGGATCGCGGCCCTCGGCTCGCTCTTCACTACCGAGGCCACGGTCCGGCTGGCCCGGCTGGCCACCGAAGAGCAAAACCCGGAATTGCTCGCCACTATTGTGCGCGCGCTCGCGCCGTCCGCCGACTCCACCCCGTCTGACTTGCTCGCCCGCGATAGTTATCGCCACATCGTCGCCTTCTCCGCCATTCAGACGCTGCGGGCCCGCGACGACCAAGGCAGCGCCGCCGCCGTGCTCGCCCGCCTGCAGAAAATTCGCACCCCGAACGCTAACACCCCTGCCCCGCGCGCCCAAGACTACACCGCTGCCCTCGACGCCCTCGCCTTCCTCTCGCGCCAGCAGCCCGACCCCTCGGCCACCATCGATTTCCTCACCTCACACCTGACCGACCCCCGAGAAGGATATCGCGCCGCCGCCGCCACCGCCCTCGGCACACTGGGTAATCAACGCGCCCGCGCCGCCCTGACTACTCTCGCCGCTTCACGCCAGCCCGCCAATAGCCCAGTGCGCGCCGCCGCCGAGGCCGCCCTAGCCCGTCTGACTTCGCTCCAGTCCGGCGCCCCGGAATTGCAAGACCTCGTGCAACGGCTTCAAGAACAACAGAAACGCCTCGAAGAACTCTCCGCCACACTCAAAAATTTGGAGAAAAAAACCGCGCCCGAGAAATAACACGCCGCTGACGCAACAGCCGTTTCCCTCGTACCGACGGCCGCGAGCGCATCGTCCGCACGAGCGTGAGGGCCAGGGCTAGCGTTCGAGTGTTAGGCCTGGTGTGCTCTGCGGCCGCGGGCCGCCCAGCCCGCGGCCCGCAATGGCGAGCCGTGATGAGAGCCTCACCCGTCGACTCCGTCAGGGATAATCCAGAACCGCCATGGGCGGACCCAAGGGTTCTGGAACAAGGGTGAATCCTAGTGGAGTCAGGTCAATTTCCAACCGGCGCGATATTCACGGCGGAGAAGACTCTCCGCGGCTGGGTGGTTAGGGAAGCGGAGGTTTTTGGCATCCCATTCGAGGGTTTTTCCGGCGCGATAAGCGACGTTGCCGAGATGGTTGGCTTCGGTGAGCGGGCCGGCGTAGCTGAACGGGCAGGTGGTGGGGGCACCGGTTTTACAGGCGTGCAACCATTCCTGATGATGTCCGATGGACGGGGCGATGCTCGGTTTGGGCCGCTGGAAGCTGGCGAATTTGTTTTCTGGCAGCAGGAGGTGTTTGTCATAATCGGAGAGCAGCATGCCCTCATCGCCGACGAAGAGCACACCGCTATCCCAGCCGGGGATTTTTTTATCGCGAAGCAAGGCCGGCTGCTCGGTACCTTGGTACCAAGTGAGGGCGACAGGCCCGCGTTTTCCCCGCGCGGCATACGTATAGCGGGCCCACATCGAGGCCGGAGCAATTTCGGCATGTGGAGGAGGCCCGCCAGCCTCGATGGTCAAGGGTGCATCCAGATCCAGCGCCCAGAAGGGAAGGTCATTCCAATGACTCCCCAGATCGGACATGGTGCCATTGCCGAAATCCCACCACCGGTACCACTTAGGACCGGGAAAATAAATGTCGTGATAAGGCCGCATCGGAGACGGCCCGATCCAGAGATCCCAGTCGAGATGAGCTGGAACCGGCATCTCGCCTGACGGCCGATCCTGACTGGAGACAATGTCTCCGTGGCGCTGCGCTTCCTCCGGCGATTGCCACCCCCAAGCGCGGGAAACCCAGACGTGAACCTCGCTGACATGGCCAATAGCCCCAGCCTGAATCAACTCCACGACCCGTCGATAGTTCTCCCCCGCATGAATCTGCGTTCCATGCTGGGTGGCTACTTTTGCCGTGGCCGCAGCTTCCGTGATCAAACGCGCCTCATAGACATCCCGGCTGAGCGGTTTCTCGGAGTACACATGCTTGCCCAGCCTCAAAGCCGGCAGCGTGGCAAAAGCATGCGTGTGTTCCGTCGTACTCACCACCACGGCATCAATGTCATCTGATTTTAAAAAGACCTCGCGCAGGTCACGATGCGTGCGGGCTCCCGGAAAACGCCGGGCGGCCTCCCCCAGCGTGGCAGCATTCACATCACAGAGCGCCACGATGTCCTCCGTGGCCGCCACCTCCGCCATGTTGCCACCACCCCGCCCACCCACGCCAATAATGGCAATACCCAGACGGTTGTTCGGTGAGGCGCAACGCGTGATGGCCGGAAATCCCAAAACGCCGGCCGCCGCGACTCCTCCCCGGGCCAGGAACCGTCGACGCGAAAGTTGGCTGAAAGCAGATGGTTTCATTTCGACGCTGACTATGCAGAAAACCATCGGATTCGACCAGCATAGATTTGCCATGGATCGGCAATCAGGCGTGGCCGCCTTCTCAAAGAGCCACCGCCCACCAGATTATTCCTGCCACCGCAGACGCTCCGATCACGGTGACAACGTTCCATTTCAGTCCGTTCAAGGCCGTCAGCGCTGCCGCTGCCAGTCCCAGCCCGAACCAATTCACGGCACCCGTTTCCGGCCACCAGACTACGGCGGCGGCCAACCATGCGGCCAGATTCAAGATGACCCCGACCACCGCAGCGGTCACGGCTGCCAGCACCACGCGCAACCATGCCACTTGCCGCAGCCGCTCCATGACGGGAGCCCCCAGGAAAATCCACAGGAAACTCGGGACAAAAGTCGTCCAGAGCGTCAACACGGAACCCAGCGTAGCGGCGACCAGTGGAGGCAGCAGACCCGGGTGTTGCCAGCCACCGATGAATCCGACAAACGAGAGGACCATGACCAGCGGACCCGGCGTGGTTTCAGCCAGCGCCAGCCCATCCATCATCTGCGCCTGAGTCAGCCAGCCAAAATGTCCGACCGCTTGCTGGCTGACATAAGGCAGCACGGCATAAGCCCCGCCAAACGTGACTACCGCCACTTTGGAAAAAAAGAATCCCTGCTGCGTGACCGCATGCTCATAGCCAAGCCCCCAGGCACTCACCGCAACCGGTAGCCACCACAACGCCAGTCCAGCCGCCAATACCCGGACCGCACGAAACAAGGCGACGCGCCCCGACCCCGCCAGAAAGGCCCCCACGCCCGCCGCCTCCCCATCTGCCGCCCCAAGCCCCACCCAGCCACAACGCGCCGCCATCCATCCAAAACCAGCCGCCCCCACCACCACCCATGGAAAAGTCACCATCCCAAAAAACAAGACCGTAAACGCGCCCATCGCCAGTGCCCACATCACAGGAGTGCGTAACACCCGCCGCCCGATCCGCCACACCGCGCCCACCACAATCGCCAACACCGCCGACTGCAGGCCGTCAAAAACAGCCGATACCCAAGCCAACGTGCCAAATTCCACATAAAACCAACTCAAAAGCCAAAGCAAAACCGCCGAGGGCAGCACAAACAACCATCCCGCCACCAGCCCGCCACGCACCCCGTGCATCAACCACCCACAATACGTCGCCAACTGCTGCGCTTCAGGCCCAGGCAACAAAAAGCAAAAATTTAAAGAATGTAGAAACGTCCGCTCCCCGATCCACTTCCTGCGGTCGACCAACTCTCTCTGCATCAACGCAATCTGACCAGCCGGACCGCCAAAACTGATACAGCCCAGCTTCAGCCAGAAAATCAACGCCTCGCGAAAGGTCGGCTTGGAAACAGATTCATCCATCAGTCAAAAAACAGGACCCAGCCACCCGCCCAGCACTCGCCCGCTCACTCATAACCCCTGCCCCACCACATCGCGATGCGTGGGTTCAGGCCGACCGGGACGAAAATATTCAAGATGCTCAATGACCAGCACCGCCGCCGCGGCAGAAGGCGCCCGGTCAGGCGCCAACGCCAGCCGCAATTCATGTTCCAGAGACTCCGGCGGAGCCTCAGCCCTCAGGTTGATAATGATCTGGGCACCCGTGATGTCGTCGTCAAGCCGCTGCGAAAGCTCCGGAACAAAATCATTGCGCACCAAATTAACCACCGCCACCTCGCCACTCAACGAGTCGTCCGGACTGAGCGTCATTTTCAAATGCGCCACTTCAGCCCCCCGCGCTTTCAACCCGCCATGCAGCGCCACCGCCAGTGATTCCAGTAGCCCGTCCGCATCCACCCCATCGACCGCAGCCACCCGCACCGTAGCATTCAGCCAGCCCAGCAGCGCTTCTCCTTCGGCATACACATCATAATCAACCTCCATGGTAGCCCGACCCGCGTGAACCCCGGACTCAAGCGCGGCAAACCACTCCGCCATCCCCTCACCCGTGCGACACGACACCTGCCGCACCGCCGCCAAAGGAAACTCGCGCGCCAGCGCCGCCACCAACGCCGCTCGCTCGTCCAATCCAAGCAAATCACATTTGTTGACCACAATCTCGTCCGCTTCCTCCAGCTGCTTGCGGTAAATATACATCACCTTCGATGAAAAATTCCCCCCGCCAGCCAACCCCATCACCCGCTGGGCCCGGATCGGATCCACGAGCACCGAAACCGGCGCAATCGAGAAATCCGCCCCATACATCCGCCGCAATGGATACGTCACCGTAGCCACCAAATCAGTGCAACTCCCCACCGGCTCAGCAATAAACACATCCGGCTGAGTCTCGGCCGTCAATCGAGCCGCCGCCTCCACCAAGGAACTGAATCGACAACAAAAACACCCCCCCGCAATTTCTTCCGTGGCAAACCCCTGCGAACGCAGCATCCGCGTGTCCACCAACTCACGCCCTTGATCATTGGTAATCAAGCCCACACGAGAGCCAGAGGCCGCCAGATGCGCGGCCAGCTTCGAGACCGCCGTCGTCTTCCCCGCGCCGAGGAAGCCGCCAATCATGATGTAACGCGCCGGATGTTTCATACTCCTACCAAAGCAGATCTCCCCACGCTGTCAGCAACAGGAAATCGCTTGTGAACCACACCCCCGCCGCTCCTGGGAGCGGATCACCATCGAAAACCGGCCGAGCAGCGGCTTTTCGCCGACCCCGGCGCCCCGGCGACCCCATGAGGATTCGTGTGATTGACGTGCGGGATCAATTTGCATTGGCAGCGTCCACCATGAAATATCTATGGCGGCTCGCGTCATCCATGGTGCCTGACAGCCCGCCGGTCATTATTGCAACTGATTCACCCGCTCACCACCCGCCGCGCCGGAACCTTCCACCCGGCCCCAGCCTCCGCCCCGCTAGGCCGACAAGACGACGGACCCTCCCCCACATTCACCCCCCCTCATTTTCTTCACCCCCCTCCCCCTCAACCACCCGCTTTCACCACATGTCGAACGAACGCAAAACCCTCGATGAACGCGCGCAGATGTCAGATCTGGAGCGCCTCCGCCATTCCTGCGCCCACGTCATGGCCACCGCCATCCTGCGGCTCTGGCCGAACGCCCAATTCGCCTACGGCCCACCCGTCGAAAGCGGGTTTTATTACGACTTTGACCTGCCAAACCACCGGATCACACCCGATGACTTTGAGACGATCGAGGCCGAAATGAAAAAAGTGGCTCGCGAGAACCAGAAATTCGAGAAGCGGATTATTTCCCGTGAGGAGGCGCGGGCGCTGGCCGAGAGCGGCCGCCTTGGCGGATTGGGCGAGCGGCCTGACAACCGCAGTGTGTTCAAGCTTGATTTGATCGACAAAATTCCGGAAGGCGAGGAGATATCGTGTTATCAAAACGGAGATTTTATCGATCTGTGCGCCGGACCGCATGTCAATTATACATCCAAGTGTAAGAATATCAAGCTCATGGCTGTATCATCGAGTTATTATCTCGGCGATGACAGCAAGCCTCAACTGCAGCGGGTATATGGTACGGCCTTTGCGACGCCGGAGGAACTGGCCCAGCATCTACACAACCTGGAGGAGGCCAAGAAACGAGATCACCGCCGCTTGGGCAAGGAGCTACAATTGTTCGCGGTGGACGAAAAAGTCGGCCAAGGCCTGATTCTCTGGCTGCCCAAGGGAGCGGTCATCCGCCAGCAGTTGCAGGACTTCATTTCGGAAGAGCTCCGCAAGACCGGATACTCACAAGTTTTTACTCCGCACATCGGCAAGCTCGACCTCTATCGCACCAGCGGACATTTCCCCTACTACAAGGAAAGCCAGTTTGCGGCCATACCAGAGCGCGACCAGTTTCAAAAACTTGCGGATGAAAAGTGTTCCTGTGCTGATCTGGCCGCCGGGCTCGAGAGCGGGGAGCTCGACGGCTACCTGCTCAAGCCGATGAATTGTCCGCATCACATCCGGATTTTCGCCCAGAGCCCGAAAAGCTACCGCGACTTGCCGGTGCGCCTTGCAGAATTCGGCACTGTGTATCGCTGGGAGCAGTCGGGAGAACTCGGCGGCATGACGCGAGTTCGCGCTTTCACTCAGGATGACGCCCACCTTTTCTGCACCCCAGAACAAGTCGGCGCCGAAATCATCGGATGCCTCAAACTCGTCAAGACGGTCCTCACTACGTTGGGCATGAACGATTACCGCGTGCGCGTCAGCCTGCGCGACCCCGACAGCAGCAAATACGTCGGCGACCCGGCCAACTGGGACAAGGCCGAGGAAGCTCTGCGCCAAGCCGCGATTTGGCTCGGAGTCCCGTTCACCGAAGAACCGGGCGAAGCCGCCTTCTACGGCCCGAAAATCGACTTCGTCATCAAAGACGTCATCGGCCGCGAATGGCAGCTGGGCACCGTGCAGGTCGACTACAACCTGCCCGAACGTTTTGAGCTCGAATACATCGGAGCGGACAACACCAAACACCGCCCCGTGATGATTCACCGCGCCCCGTTTGGCAGTATGGAACGCTTCACCGGCGTGCTCATCGAACATTTTGCCGGCCACTTCCCCACCTGGCTCTCCCCGGAGCAAGTGCGCGTCCTGCCCATCTCCGAAAAAAGCGAGGTCTTCGCCAGCGAGGTTCTAGCCCAGCTGCAGGCCGCCAACCTGCGCGCCACTCTGGACACCGCTCCGGACAAAATTGGCGCCAAAATCCGCAATGCCCAGCTGGAACGGGTCCCGTACATGCTCGTCATCGGCGAAAAAGAAGCCGCCCTGCAGAGCGTCAGCGTTCGCCATGCCAAACGCGGCGACCTCGGCGTGCGCCCGCTGGACGAATTCCTCGCCGACCTCGTCCAAGAGGTCGCCAGCCGCTCGCTTTAAGTCATAAATCAACCGGCCCAGCCTAGCCGGCCCACCCCCGCCCAAGCCGTGATCCGGTCCACACTTCCCGCCTCGCGGGGTGCCTCCTCCATCCTCCTCGCCCTCTTGGTCGCCGGTCCCCTGCGAGCCGCCGAACTGCGTGGCCGCATCATCGATGCCGTCACCGGCCAGCCGGTGGCCGCTCGCCTTTACCTGAGCGATGAATCAGGCCGATGGCACCAGGCCCGAAGCAGCGACCCCGCCGGCCACGCCCTCGCTTACGCCGTCGAACGCCCAGCCACCCACAGCTCGGAGGTCCATACCACGCTCTCGGCTCATCCGTTTCACGCCGACATCCCACCCGGAAAAATCACGGTGCGCGTCGAACGCGGCCTCGAATACCAACCACAGGAACTGACCGTCGATCATTCCGACCAGGGATCGACGGTGTCCATCACCCTGACCCGTTGGACTGACCTGCAAAAAAAAGGATGGTTTAGCGGCGATGTTTTTCTGCACCGACCGCTGGTCGACTGCGCTCATCTCGCTCTCGCCGAGGACGTCAATGTTCTGTTTCCCATTCATTATTGGACCACGGAAAGCGGTCTACCGCCGGCTTCAGGCAACCGCACCATTTCCGGACCAACGCCCGAACCAGCACTCCAGATCGTCGATTCTACCCATGTCATCTGGCCGCTTAACACCGAGGTGGAATTGTTCACGGTCGACGGCCGCGCCCACATGCAGGGGGCGTTCTGGGTTTTTGGGCATCGCGCTCCGCTGACCGCCGCCGTCCCGCCGCTTGGACCGGTGGCCAGCCAAATCAAAGCGCACGGCGGTCATGTCGACACCGAAAAGCCGAATTGGCCATGGACGGTCATGCTCATTCCCACGCTGCAACCGCGGTTTTTTCGACTGTTGAACAACCATCATTGGCGGACGGCATTCGGCACTGGATCGTGGAAACCGGTCGATGCACCTGAGTGGATGCAGTGCGAGCGCGACCCGCAACAGAACCTGACGGAGGATGGATGGACGACATTCGGTCTGCGGCTTTATTATGCCCTATTAAATTCGGGATTCCGGCTGGTGCCGACGGCCGGCACTGGTTCGGGCGTCCATCCGGTCCCAGTGGGGTTTTCGCGCACCTATGTCGAGCAACCGGATGGATTTTCATATGAAAACTGGATGGACCGGTTGCAGGAGGGCCGGTGTTTTGTCAGTAATGGCCCCATGGTGTTGGCCCGTTTTGACGGTCGCCCCCCCGGCCATGTTTTCACTGATTTCAGCGAAGGTGTCGTCCGCATCCGGTATGAGGCTGCCGCCTCCCACGGCATCCATCGCATCGAACTCATCCACGACGGCACCGTGGCCGCCAGCGTCATGGGCGCGAGCGATGAACAAAGTGGGGAACTGCAGGCAACTGTGACCCACTCCGGATGGATGGCGCTGCGCGCATGGGAACTGACCCCGGAGGGCCGACTGCGCCTCGCGCATACAGCGCCCGTGTGGTTTGAGGTCGCCGACTATCCCTCCATCCCCAAAGCAGAGGAAACCGCTTGGTTCATCCAACAGGTGGAAGCCGAACGCACCCGCCACCAAGGCGTACTCCCAGAGGCTGCCCTCGCCGAGTATGAGGCCGCCCTCGCCGCTTATCGCACGCTGCACGCCCGAGCCCGCTGAGTCCGCCGCCCTATCCTCTCGCCGACTACGCGCCTACTATAAAGCGAGATGCCCAAGCGCCAGCAGTCCGTAATAGGTGTACTCGACATCCAGTTCATCATCGGCCCAGTGCCCATGAAACCCGCCGCCTGCACTCCAGAGGGAATCGACGTAGTCCAGCATCCGCTCTTTCAGGCCGCTGAAATCGACCTGCAGCCCGTCCAAAGCGTGTAGGGCCACGGCCGTGCTCAGCAAGTCGGGAATGGGCGCCCGTGGAAATGCCTTGAATCCGCCATCAGGATGGGCTTGCGCGAGGAGCCAGCGGCCGAGTTCAGCCGGCGGGGTCAGGTGCGCATGGCGGTAAAACGTCACCGCAGCGGCCGTCGCCGTCGTACTACCTTCAGCCATACCCGCCTCGTTGGCCCAAGCTCCGTCAGCCGTGCGCAACCCGCGCAACGACCACGCCAGTTTCCACGAACGAGGCGGACGGCGCTGCCAGTCAAGGTGCGCTGCGCCCGCCAACATCGCTCCATACGCCGACGTCCGCGCTGACCCGCGGCGCTGATGATACCCTCCATCAGGAGTCCGCCAGTTTTCCATCCGCTCAAGCAAACCCGACGGTCGATCCGCCGCCGGGAAATACCCCCAGAGCCGGGCCAAACAACAAAGATGCACAAAATCCAAAGCCTCCGCATCACCAAAAGAAGAAAGAAAACGATGCACCGCCTCCAATGGCAAAGGGACCTGCAAGGCCGCTAGCCCATCCAGTCCAAAAACAGTGTAATAAAGATCACTGCGACCACCACGATCCCGAAAACCACCGTCGCTCCCCTGACAGGAACGGAAAAATGATTCAATCAGGCCCGCCGCCTCCGCCCCCAAAACCATGGGGGCAAGGCGGGCCACCTGCAGCATTTCAAGTCGAAGGCTCACCCCATCACTCTGCCGCCCAGATCCACAATGCCAAGCACGTCCTGATCCCTGTGTATACTCAGGTGCAACACCAGCCAAATCCGGTTGCATAAAACGCGAGCACGAAAACTATCGTGGCTCGTCATTCAGACTTCCCTGCTCATGAAAATTTTACTGTCTATTATTCTGATCGCCGGTGTGGCGGTGGCCTTCCTCCTCTCCACCACCAATGCCAATCCCGTCGAATTGGGAGCGGAGGCACCCGATGTCACCGCCACCAACCAAGACGGACAGACGATCAAACTCGGCGATGCCTACAAAAAAGGCCCAGTCGTCGTTTACTTCTATCCCAAGGCCGATACCCCAGGCTGCACCAAACAAGCCTGCAGCCTGCGCGATGCCTTTGCTGCCTTGACCGATAAAGGCGTGACCGTCTTCGGCGTGAGCCATGACTCCGTGGACCAGCAAAAGGAATTTCATACCAAGTACAAGCTGCCCTTCGACCTACTGGCGGACAAAAAGAAGGAAATCAGTAAAGCCTTCGGTGTCCCCAGCAACCAGCTGGGCATGGCCAGCCGTCAGGCCTTTCTCGTCAGTGGCGGAAAAATCGTCTGGCGTGATCTAAAAGCCTCCACTGACAAACAGGCGGAAGATGTGCTCGCAGCTCTGGCTTCGCTGAAATAAGCCCGCGACCACGGGCGAATCCGGCGCATGGTGGTCTGGCTGCCATGAATCTGACGGGAAGATGTCATCCCGCGGTGCTTGAGCGGCGTTATTCTTTGCACGCATGACGCAGCGAAACTTGTTTCCCATTCTTCTGGTCGGCCTGCCGATCGGGCTCGGCCTTTCCGTGGTGGCCGCTCTGTATTTGTATTACAATCCGCTCGACATCCCGCTGCCCAGCCGGCCGACCCGTCAGGATGCGGCCGTTTTTCTACGTCGTAGCCCGAGTGAATCCGATCTGCGCGACTACCACCGGATCCTCGTCACTGACCTAGCCAGCCGCACACGGCACGCCCCAGACCAGCAACGGACAGCCGCCAATTGGATCGCCTCCACCCTCGGCCCCAGCAATCTGGGACTGCCAGTCCGCCTCGTCGAAAGCGAGCTCCCCGGCACCGCGGACGCCCCACCCGTCCGATCCGCATCGCTCGTCGTAGAACTCACCGGCACCCGGCAAAAAAACGAAGCGATTGTCATCGTGACCGGATATGAAACCGACACTCCAGGCATGAACAGCGCGCTGTCGACCGCCTCATTGATGACCGTGGTCAGTTCCTTCATCGCCACCCCGCAGCGACGTACGCTGGTTTTCGCCTTTCAGAGCAGCGAGACCCCGGCCGTGCAAGGAGGGCCGCCCCTCGACGCCCTCATCCAGTCGCTCAAATTGCGGGACCTTTCCATCAAAGGAGTACTCGACCTCCGAGTTTCCGCCAGCGCCAGCCCCGCCAGCCCCGATCTCCCCACTCCGAAAGCGATGCTCGAGATCTGCGCGCCACGGGAAGGCCAGTCATGGACCGGCGAAGTACGGGAAGCCTTTGCGCCGCGCAAACCCGCAGGGGTGCCCGTGGATTTTCCCGCGGCGGCCGACGCCCCCCCGGAAGCGTCTGCTCTCGCTGGCTGGAGCGCCGCGCCCGCACCGTATCTACTTCTCTGGGTCCGGCCCAAAGCCCCCAATGATGAAGCCACGCCCCTCGCCGTGGCCCGTTCGCTAGAAGGCGTGCTGCAAGCACTCGCCAATCAATAAACCAGACATCAGGAACAGAAATACTTCCACACTACCGATGCCGGTCAGCGGGCGTGGCGAATTTTATCGAGCATGACGGCTCCTAAAATCACCAGTCCGAGCACCACTTTCTGGGTATAACTCTCGACGTTTGTGAGGTTCATCCCGTTTTGAATGACGGCGATCGTGAAGGCTCCGGTGAGGGTACCCAACATGCGACCTTCACCTCCACTGAGGCTTGCCCCTCCCACCACGACGGCGGCGATGACATACAGTTCATACATATTGCCATAGGTCGCGGAGCCGCTCTTGAGCTGCGAAGCCATCACCACCCCGCCCAAACCAGCCAGCAGCGCGCTCGCCACATAAGCAAACATGAGCACTCGCTTGACCGGCACTCCGGAAAGCCGCGCCGCCTCGCCATTGCCGCCCACAGCATACAAATACCGCCCCAGCTTCATGCGCGACATCAATACATGCGCCAGCACATACAACACAATCATCAGGACCACGGCATTGGGTAGCCCCATAAAATCCGACCCGCGCCCGAGCCACACAAATGAATCAGGAATTTGATAGATAGACTGCCCCTCCGCCAGAATGTAGGCCAACCCGCTGCCAACCAACATCATGGCCAGCGTGACAATGAAAGGGGGAATAAAAAATTGCGTGACCATGAACCCGGAAAAGGCACCCACCACCCCGCAGACAAGGATGGCCGCCACACAAGAGACAACCAACCCGAGCACCCCCGCCTCCGCTCCACCCGCAAAATCACGAATAAATCGGGCCGCCAACACCGCCGATAACGCCAGCAGGCTGCCCACCGATAGATCAATACCGCCGCTGATGATGACCATGGTCATGCCAATGGCAACAATCGCAATAACCGCGATTTGATTGGCTATGTTCAACAAGTTTTCCGACTTCAAGAAATTAGGCCATCGATAACTGCGCGGGGTGATGACCGGCGGATGACCCAGAGTGGGAAAGTCCCGTCCCAGATCCGCAAAAACAAGCCACGCTCCAGCCGCTTGGGTACACGCAATGGCATCGAGCGGCTCGCCCCCAGCACTGGCCTTGACCAGCGCCTCGCGGGCGTCCCGAGGGCCACCCCGGACGGTGGCCACCACCCGCGCCCCCGCCCCAGTCAGCGTGCGCTCCAGCGTCGACGCAAATTCCGCATCCCCTGGCTGGTCGCTGGCCGCAATCAGCACGCGCGGGGATGCCCCCCCTTGGCCACTGATAGAGGCCAACACCTGCCGGGCCGCCGCTTCCCCGGTTGGCGACTGCTCGCCATGTGTCACGATGCTGAAAAAAATACACAGCAGCAGCAGGACCATGATCATGCCGTAGTCGGCGAAAAATCGGGTGTTTTTCATAAGCTCAAGCGTGGGCCAGCTGCATGATGTGCTCCTGCGTCGCTGTGCGCGCATCAGTAATTTCACCGGTGATCCGGCCATCGTGCATGACCAATATCCGGTCCGCCATGCCCAGTACTTCTGGGAGTTCCGAGCTGATCATGACAATGGCTTTGCCCGCAGCCGCCAGATCATTCATCAGCCGGTAAATCTCAAATTTCGCCCCGACATCGATTCCGCGCGTTGGCTCGTCAAAAATCAAGACGGTGCAATCTCGCGCCAGCCATTTGGCGAGCACGACTTTTTGCTGGTTGCCGCCGGAGAGATGCCCGGCCCGTTCTTCCTGACCGGGCACTTTGATCCGGAGTTGGTCGACATAACGGGTCAGAACGTCGCGCTCCCGGGCCAAGTTCACAAACCCATGGCGCGACAGCCAGGAAAGATTGGGCAGGCCAAAATTCTCGCGCACGGAGTGATTCAGGACCAATCCTTGCTGCTTGCGGTCTTCGGTCAAGAATCCAATGCCCGCGGCAATCGCCTCGCGCGGCGAGCCAATCGAAAGCACCCGGCCATCAAGCTGGATTTCACCGCCCTCACCGCGGTCTGCTCCGAAAATAAGCCGCGCCACTTCCGTCCGACCTGAACCAACCAGCCCAGTTAAGGCCAGAATCTCCCCGCGGCCGACCGTAAAAGAGACGTCACATACCGCCTTCCCGCGCGCCAGATGCGAAACCACCAGCCGCGGCGCCCCAATATTCGGCGTGCGCGCCGGAAATTCATCCTTCAGCTGACGACCCACCATCAGCTCAATCATTTCATTCCTCGTCATGTCCGCCATCCGCTTCTCCCCAACATTTTTCCCATCACGCAATACCATGACGCGGTCCGCAATCACCGCCACTTCGTCAAGCCGGTGACTAATGTAAATGATGCCTATCCCCTGACTCTGCAAATCGCGGATAATCTCAAACAACCGCGTCACCTCGTGCGCCGTGAGGGCCGCACTCGGCTCGTCCATGACCATCAGTCGCGCATCAAATGCCAGCGCCTTGGCAATCTCAACCAGTTGCTGCTGCGCCGTCGTCAGCCGCCGACACGGCGCATCCAAGTCAATGTCCGCCCCTAGTCGCTGGAAAAGCGCGGCCGCACGAACGCGTTCCTGCTTCCGAGCAATCCATCCGCCATGCGTCACTTCCTGCCCAAGGAAAATGTTTTCCACCGCCGTCAAACTAGGGACAAGATTGAATTCCTGATAAATGACAGCCACCCCAGCCGCCCGAGCCTCCTGCGGCGACCGGAAACACACCCTCTTACCATCAATCATCATTTCCCCCTCGTCCGCAGTCTGGGCTCCACCCAACACTTTCATGAGCGTGCTCTTGCCCGCCCCATTCTCCCCCAGCAATGCCACCACTTCACCCGCCCGCAAGGTGAGATCCACCCCCCGAAGCGCTTTCACTCCAGGAAAGGACTTCACCATCCCGCGCATCTCCAACAGAGGCCCACTCATACCCCCATCGCCTTCTCAAGAGCCATCCGCATCACCTCCGGATCAGGATCAATTCCAGTCCAAAATCGAACCCCAATCACCCCCTGGTTGACCAACATGCCCAATCCATCAACCGCCCGGCATCCCCGCTCCGCCGCTTCCCGTAAAAACCGGGTCGTCACCGGGTTAAATACCACATCCGCCACCACCATTCCAGGATGCAGAGAGTTCAAGTCCACCGCCAGTCGAGCGTCCGGATCATACAATCCAATAGAGGTGGCGTTGATCACTACGTCCGTCCCGTCCGGAACAACATAGTCACCGCTCCAGACCACCAACTCGGACTCCAGCTTCAAGGTGTCACGCAGCAGCCCAGCCAATTCCGCCCCGCGGCCGCCCGAACGATTGACCACCGTGATGCGACGAGCACCGGCCAACCCCAGTTCAACGGCCACCGCCCGCGCCGCCCCGCCCGCCCCGAACAACACGATCGACTTACCCCTGGGATCAATGGATGTCTCCAAGGATTTGAGAAACCCTTTACCGTCAGTGTTCTCGCCAATCAATTCCTGCCCGCGACGCACCACGCAGTTCACCGCACCCATGGCCGCCGCTGACTCGCCCAGTCCGTCCAGATGCTCAATGACCGAGACTTTGTGCGGCAAGCTGCAATTAAACCCGCGAAACCCCATCGCCTTGGCCCCGCGCACGGCCGTCCCCAGATCCGCCGGAGCCACCTCCATGTTGATATAACGCCACGGCAGGCCGTGATGCAAAAAAGCCGCCTCAACCATCGCTACCGTCGGGTTGCCCGCAGCCCCAACCGACATGGAACCCACCAACTCATGAAGAAATCGACCGTTACTCATAATTATTTAAGTTCAGGGTCGTTCATCGCGTCAGCCTGACGGTAAAGACTCGTCGGAATCAGCATCTGCGGCGGCAGCGTCTCCCCCTTTGAATACCGCACAATCGCATCCACAATCTGCACCCCCATCTTGTCCGGAAATTGAATCGGATCGGCATAGATTTTCCCATCCTTGATCGCCTGTTTACCTTCCGGCTGCCCGTCAAAACCGACAATCACAATCTGCGTGCGCCCCGCCTTCTCCAATGCCGCGCGAGCCCCCAGCGCCGCCGGATCATTGATCGCGAAAATTCCACGCAAATCCGGATGCGCCTGCAGCGTGTCCTCCGCCGCCTTGTACCCGAGATCCTTCGCCCCACTACTCTCCAGCTCAGCCACAACATTCACCGCCGCCTCGCCGCTCGCATTGTGGGCGTCAATCACTTCGCGAAATCCCTTCACCCGCAATAAACACGACTCGGCCTGCTTAAATGCGAGAATCGCAATTTTTCCGCCCGCCTCACCCAGCGCCTCAATCATCGCGCGCGCCGCCTGCTGCCCACCGCTGAAATTATCACTCGCCACCTGCGTCACAATTTTTACCCCGGGTTCATAACAAGGAATATCCACCGTAAAAACCGGAATCCCCGCCGCATTCGCCTCCTGAATAACCGGGACAATCGACTTCGAATCACACGGACTCAACACAATCGCGCTCACCTTCTTGACAATAAAATCTTTGATCTGGTTGCTCTGTCGAGCCACATCCTTGTCGCCGCTGACTACCATGGTTTCATACCCATTCTTCCGCGCCTCCTCAGTAATCGTGTCACCAATCACTTTGAAAAATGGATTATCAAGCGTGAGCAGCGAGACGCCAATCATGCCAGCCGCTTTGCCGTCAGGGACGGCCGAATCGCGGCCAGTCGTATCAGACTTTCGACCGCATCCCGCCACGGTCGCCAGCAGGAAGGCCATGAATACTAAGACAATATGTTTCATTATGTAGTAGAAATTAAAGGGTGCCTGATTTCAGAAATTCGTGACGCACGGCGGCGGTCGCCGTCTTGCCGCTCGCGGAGGTGAAGATCACGGCGCCGGGCTTAAACTCGACTGACCGCACCACATCAAATCCAGTCGGTACTTTGCAGACGCCTTGAATGTAGTTTACAACGGTCGGCGCCGCCGCGGACAATTCGACCGCCGTCTGAACGCCTTCCCGGGTCAAGACGTTCTCCTTGGTGGAAGCCGCCAAGCCGTCAGCAAAGAATGCCGTGACATCCTCGAGCCCAAGACAGTTGTTGCGGCCGTTCCACGGATGACCGTGGCGCCCGTGGTTTTCCATCCAAAAAACCGTGGAACGAAGCAAATCCGAATCCTTGAGGGAAAACCACAGATAGCCAGCCCCAGCATACGTCGCCGTTGTCCACGCAGGCCCCTTCGATTTTTCCCACGATTCATTCACGATCTGCACTAGATCAGCATAACCATATCGAGAGGGCAAATTCGTGAGATCAGCCTCAGGCTGGCCCGCCCACGCCACTGGAACTTTCGACAAGTCCGTCCACTTGGCGCCAGGTCGCAAGGCTTGATACTCCCGCTGCTTGGGATCACTAAAGAGCGAAGGACAGGTCATCCCAAATCGCATCGCACTCGTCGCCAGCCGCACGCCCCCATCGGTTTCCGGCATCGCCAGCGTCGCATGATGCCCCAGCGGGACCCGCCCAGCAAAACCAGTAATAGTATGCTTGGAATAAATAACATTGTGGCCGTCCACCAGCGAAAGCGCCTTGGTCACAGTCCCCGCACGAACCGCCGTATCAATACCCATCGTCAGCGTGGTCACATCCCCCGCCTTTTTCGTACCCACAATTTTCCACGGGCTGCCCGCAATCTCCCCATGCGGCGGATGCTGCTGCCCGTCTACCGCCTCCGAATTACCGCCAAAGGGTAGACAAAAGAAATCGCCGCGCAACGTGACCAACACCGGCGCCGGCATTTTAGACTCCCCTTCATCCTGCCAAGGACTGACATAATAAGGACGCACCGGCACCGGCGTATCACGAAAAAAAGTAACCGGAGCCATGTGCCCGCCACGCAGCGTCACCGCCAGCTCAACCTCCCCGGTTCTGAGCATCACGCTGGCCTGCGAATGCACCGTGCGGATTTCAGGAGACTCAGCCGCAACAGCCATCGCAGTAGTGACCATCAGCGAGACGTTCATAAGGAATAAATCAGAGATGCGCATTTAAATGGAATAATGATTTGCGAACAATCCGTCAACCTTATCCGCAACCGAAGCAACTGTCCCCACCCCCAGCCACCCCACCCCCAAGGCCGTGGCCAACAACAAACGGAAACTCAAACGCAGTCGCATTCACCCCCATCACTCACAACCCAGCCGAAAAAAGCAATTTTATCACCTCATTTCTTCTCACCTGTCATGACAGGTGAATAAAGCTGCCACTGGCCGCTTTATGACTTGTCTCCCAGCCCGGTCTAGCCCACATCCGGCCCCATCCGCCTCAGACCGGCAGCCCCATCCACCATCTCGCCCGCTCCCGCCCACGGCCGACGCCATTTCCGGGCGGCACCCTGCCGCCCGGCCCCTCATGCCCTTATTGCGTCACATCCCGAACGCGGTAAAAAGCGTGGGGCAGCCCGGACGCCTGCCGGTCAGTGTATTCGGTTTGTATTCCCTGCGAAACCAGCGAACCGGTCAATTGCTGCCATCCTCCGGGTTGGCCTGCAGCCTGCAGACTGGTCGAATAATCGACGGCATACGTCCGGTTCGGATGCGAGGTAAAGACCAGTGTGGCGGACGATCCATCCGAGGCCCGCACCAAGCTTTGCATGACCGGACCGGGCACCACCGGGGCCGCCACCGCCAGACCCACTTGGAAATTGTCGCTCCACTGACGGTCATTACCAGCACCGCCAAGACCCACAAAATCATTCGCCATCACCCCCGCATAAGCACCATCCCGCACAGTCTTGAGATCGATGACTCCACGCGAAATCTGATTCGTAAACACCTCAATCGTGCGGTCAGCCAGTTTCACTCGGACGGCATAATTATTCCAAGTATTGGGAGCCGCGATGGACGTGGTCAATCCGGTGTCGAATTCCCCGATCCCGGGACTGTACAAACCAACCTGAGGCAGGGCATGGCCGCTGGTCCGGAAAAAGAGGGAGATATTTCCAGGAGCCCCAATGCCGCCGCCGCTGGGCCCGAAGGTCACATCCACCCGGTCCGGCTGCTGCACATAGTCAAATTGCACCACAAAATCATCGCTCAATCCATAGGGAATACTCCAGTCGCCCCCACCGCCGCGCTGCGTGAATCCGGTATCCGATCCCGCCCCGCTCGTTCCCGGATACGGAGCCAATCCGGTCGGAAAGTTTGCGGCATCCGTCGCAATCGAAAACGGACCCGTCCCCCAAGATTGATCGGGATTGCCATAACTGGATTCCATCAGATCCACCCCGAATGGCAATGGATACGTCTGCGCACCATACCCCTGCCGCTCAGCCGAAACCGCCCCGCCACCAATCGTAAATGAATCACTGTACTGGAGCTGGCGAATGAGTTTCGATTTCCCCACCGCCACCCCGGGCGGCACGCCCACAAACGTCACAGTGACCGGAAGCGACGGCGTAAGCGCCCCCAAATTGTCCGTGGCCACTACTCTGAAGGTCGCGTCCCCGAGCGTGCGCACATCAACATCCCATTGATAAGGCGCCGCCGTGCGGGCACCCAACAGGGTCCCTCCCCGAAAAAACTGCACTGATGCGATGGTTCCATCCGCATCTGCCACCGCGGCCGTCAGAGCCAGCGTGGAGGGTGTCTCCAGCACGGCTCCGGGCGACGGCGAGGTCAATACCGCCGTCGGCGCCAGATTAACATTCTGCACCAGCGGCAGGGCATACTTTCCACTAAGATACCCAGCCACCGCATCACGCTCCGCCACCCCCAACACCCGGCCGTAAATCAACACTTCGGCCAGATCCATACTGGCCCGCCGCGTGTTTGAGCCACCCATCTCGCGACCGATCGCGATGGCCTCAGCCTGCTCAATGGCCGCCACCGGCATCGGTGTGGAAAGCAAACGGTCAATCACCCCACCCACCGCAAAAGCCGTCGTTCCCAGTCCGCGGTTTTCCTCGACCTGCCATACTTGGAATGCCTCCAGTGACAACGGGGTGGACGAGGCCACCTGCGGCACGTCATGACCGGCCCCACCGTCGGCATAATGACTACCCAGCACACCGGAAGCCCCATTAAAAGCAACCGACCAGCCCGCATCCAGACCCGCCACCCATGGCCGCGAACCAATCACTTGAGGGAAATCGCCCTGCGATCCTTCGTTGCGCTTGCCCACAAAAAATACCGTCCAGTCCCCCGACAACGGCTGCAGGCTGGTGTCGTTGGCCATTTCCAGATAATCATCCACCCCGTCAAACCGCAGCACGGGCTTTCCGTTCAGCGCCTCAGTGACGAGCCGCGGCGCCTGCTCCGGATCCGCTTGCAGGGCGACATGCCGGTTGGGACTCTGATCGTTCCAAGCACTTACCGACTCCCCAGGGCTAGCGCCTACTCCAGCATCCGCCGCCAGCTGGAGCCGCAGACCGTCCACCACTGTCAGCGGAGGCGTCAGCGCCCCGGTCGTCGTCAAGGTGACCGGCGCAGAAACCGTCCGCCCACCGCGGTCATCAATCGCCGCCGCCGTCAACACATGCACGCCCGCCGTAGAAATCCTCACCGGTACCGTGAATGGCGGCTGGGTCGCCTGGGCCAATTTCTGCCCGTTGATGAAAAATTCCACCATCGACACCACTCCATCTTGATCCGTCGCCGCTGCCGTAAAAGCCAACGCCGCCGGTACCGCCAGATTCCCGCCCGCCACCGGACTGGTCACGCTCACTGTCGGTAGTTTGTTCGCCCCATATCCCGGAACCAACGCCTGCATCTCCAGCGCGCTCAACGCCCGATCGTAAATCCGCACCTCATCAATCACCCCGTTCCATGGCTCCCCTCCTCGGTCCGACCCAATCCACCCGTCCGCCCCGCCATTCACAAAAGAAAACGGACTGCCCGGCGCATACTCCGCCCGAAAAACTAGATCGCCATCGATCCAGACTCCCTTCACGCCAGTAGCCACATCATAGCTCACCGCCAACACATGCGTGCCCGTCGCAAGGTCAGCCAGCAGCGGCCGGCCAGCCTGTCCATCCAGCGGCATGTCCAGCTCCTGATACCCGGTGCCTTCCACCTGGAACCCGAAGCTGAGCACCGGCCCCGGCGCCACCGAGGGCGTGGCCCCGCCATTGAAAGCGTCATTTTGAAAGCTGAACAAAATCCGGCTATTACCGTCTTCTTTGCGGAAAATCTCGTCATAGTCACCGGGCGATCCAGTCCAATCCACATCCACCACCGCCACCAGGGTCAACCCCGTGGCCGCCTCAAGTGACAACGAAGGACCGATGTTCACCCCTCCAGACGTGTCGTTCATCCGCAACGCACCCACACTGCCAAACAAACCGCCCGTCCGCACCGCCGAACCACTGAATACCCCACTCAGGCCGCCCGCCACATCAGCCGCATCCACCACCCCCTCCGCTGACTCGTCAAAAGTAAAATGATGCACCGGCGACGCAGCCGCCATCCCTCCACCCATCAGGACAGCTGCCGTTATTGCTCTAATTATTTGATAATCAATTTTTTGCATATATTTAATAAGATATGGTTTCATGATGTTTGGGGATTCAACAAAAAGCTTTTTATCCAAAAAAAACCTTCCCCCGCCATCACATGATCACGTGATAAAATTAAACCAGTCGCTCTTTTAGCGCCTTGGCCACCGCCCCATTCACCGTGTGCACATGCAGCTTTTCGTAAATATTCCGCATATGCGTATTCACGGTGTGTACGCTGAGACCGACCCGAACCGCGATTTCCTTTTTAATGTATCCTCCCACCATCAATTGCAGGATTTCCTTTTCTCTCGCCGTCAGTCCGTAATTCTTTTGCGGCGGCACCAGTCTGGAAAACAACTCGAGAACACGCCGGGCAATGCGGCTGTTCATGGGCGATCCGCCCGCTAGCACATCGGTGATGGCCCCAGCAATTTCGGAAACCGGCGAGGTCTTTAACAAATACCCCTGCGCCCCAGCACAAATAGCCCGCATGATTTTTTCTTCGTCCTCAAAAACGGTCAGAATCATCATCGCCGCCGCCGGCAGCCGCTGCCGCAAAGGCTCAAGCGCCTCAATGCCATCCATCCCCGGAAGTCCCACATCAATCAACACTACCTGCGGCCTTCCTCCACGAGCCGCCTCCTCAAGCGCCTCTTCCGCCGAAGCAAATGTCCCCGTACACACAAATGCCCCGGCCCGCTCCAGTCCGCGCGCCAAACTCACACGAAAAGGAGCACTGTCCTCAATCAGCCACAACGTCACTGGGTGGGAAGCAGGCATCATTTCAATGGATGCGTCAGCGTGACCGTCGTACCAGATCCCGGCGCCGTCTCCACCCGCAGCCGTCCGCCACATCCTTTGGCCCGGCTCTCGATATTCGCCAGCCCCCGCCCGCGGCTCCCACCACCGGCCTCAAACCCGCACCCATCATCCGCCACGCGCAAACACAAGTCGCGGGCCGATTGGGACAGTAAAATATCCACCTTCGCCGCACCAGCATGCTGCCGGATATTGTGAAGCACCTCTTTAAACACCAAAAAAATATCCCGCTGCGCTTCGATGGACAGCTGCCGACCCTGCCCCAGCCCCTCCACTTCCAACTTCCAGTCCAGCCCGGAAAGCAGCAGTCCGGCCGTTTCGCGCAGCCTCGAGGCCAGATCCCCGGCCGTCCTCATCCCCGGACTGATCAGCCAGACAATATCATGCATCGAATCCGCCGTCTCGGCCGCCACTCGCCGGATATCCTCCAGCTCGGATCGCATGGCCTCCACATCCGGCGCCACCTCCACCCCAAGCTGCCCCATCAGCGCAATACTCCCAAGATTGCTGCCAATATCATCATGCAAATCTTGCGCAATACGCGTGCGCAACCGCCGCATCTGCCACCTCTGCCGCCACCTCACCAACCAGAACACTCCCATGCCCGCCACCAACCCAAAACCAGCCAGCACACACGCCATCCACCCGAGCCGCTTCTCCGCCATCTCCCGCAATACCGTAACGCGCGCCGCCACCGGCTTCATCTCGCTGTCCACCACATACCGCCGCGCCAGCCGCGAAAGCCAGTCCGCATACGTCCCAACCCCCTCGCCCGGAGCAATGCCATCGACCAGAAATTCCGGCGCCCAGCGACCGACCCCCGCCACTTCACCCAATGGCGCCGACTCAGTCACCTCCTTCTCAAAAGCCACATTGACCCCGCCCGCCATCACCTCCATCTCCGCCAAAGCAAACACATACTCGTCCGGTAAACGCCGCGCCGATAGCTTCTCCGCCGTCACCCGCACATATCGACCCGTCAGCCCGCCCGCCGATAAGACGACCCGCCGGTCGCCAGGATTAGGAAAATCCTCGCCCGTATGGTCCACCACCACCGATGATTCCAAAAATGCCGGATCATCCGAAACCTCAATCTTGAACCGTAACGGAAAACCAAAACCAATCGTGTCCGGAAAATCAACCGGTCGCGCCGGCACCAGCCGTACTTCCACCAGCCGCACCGGTCGCCCCAAGTCCACCTGAACCCACTGGGTGGCCAAAGGCACCGCTTCCTCCCGGCCATGATACCCATTGGTCGGCAACGCATACCCCTCGACCGGACGCCCCGCCACCGAACTCCCGTCCGTCAATGATCGCTCGTTCCAACGCGGCGAAACCAAAAAGTCCAGCGACGTCACCCGCGCTCCCTGCGCCACATTGCGGTTGCCCGATGACACCACCAGCTCACCCAAGGCAAAAAAATGATTGTCCGGTTCGCCCCGGAGCTCGATCGCCGTCACCCGGACATAACGCGCCGCCCGGCTCGCCCGGCCGATCACGACCGGCATGGTTCCGGGATCTGGAAAATCCGCCGCCGTAAAATCGGCTGCCGTTTCCCGACGGGAAAAATCAGCGTCGTCCGAGAGTTCGACCCGAAAGCGCACCGGAAACCCGACCCCAGCCACCCCGCCATCCGCCAACGGCATAACTGCTGGAACCAGCACGATATCATCCACTTGTATCACATCACCCAGATCCACCTGCACCCATTTTTCGGATGACGGCACGCCGGCCGGCAGACTGCGATACCCAGGCTGCAAAAAATCCGGCCGGTGCATGGTTTCCGGCAACTGCGACTGCTCCGCGCGCAACACCCGATATTCTTCTTCCGCGTGCCGCAGCTCCGGCTGCACCCAGTAGCGCCATGTTTCCATGAGGGAGGCGGCCGCCGCGGTGCTCATACTATGAATCACCACGACTCCCCACAACATACACGATGGAAAAAACCGGCTCAAGCTGACATAAATTGAATTTTTCATTATCGAGCAAATCAACGCCAACGCCAGCGCCAGAAATCCACACGATCATGTGAGCCCGGCACATCTGGCGTCCACCCTCCAGCGGCCGGCGCCGCGGGCCCATCCCGCCCCACCGAGGCCGGCTAGTTTCCGCCGGCCTGGCCTCACGACCGGCTGTCCGTTTCACATGAAGGTGTGATTGTTGCGGGCAATTTCCCAGCTATGATGTTCACATGGTTTACCACCAGCGCATGATCGAAGCCCTACCACTCTGTTGGCTGGCGGCAGTGTCCCTGAGCGCCGTCCGAGCGGAGCCCGCCCCGCTACCTCCACCCTCCGCACACCCGGTCGACTTTATTCAGGATGTGCAACCGATCCTGGCCAGCACCTGCCTTTCCTGCCACGGGCCGGAAAAACAACGCGCTGATTACCGGCTCGATGTCAAATCCACCGCTCTGACCGGAGGCGCCGACCACGCGCCTAACATCATCCCGGGAAATAGCGCAGAAAGCCCGCTCATCCAATTCGTCGCTAGTCTGGATCCGGATCAACGCATGCCTCCAAAAAAGGATCCGCTCTCACCCGCGCAAATCGGCATCCTGCGGCGATGGATCGACGATGGCGCCAGCTGGCCAGAAGAAGCCAGCGCCGCCGTCCCCGACAAAACCGACTGGTGGTCGCTGCGGCCACTCGTCAAATCAACCGCCCCAGCCATGCCTGAGGGCGGTCGTAATGCCGTGGATGCCTTCATCGCCGCCACCCTGAAAACCAAAAACCTCAGCCTTTCATCCGAAGCCGATGCCCGGACGCTCTGCCGTAGGCTCTATTTTGACCTGACCGGCCTGCCCCCATCACCTGAAGAAGTCGAACAATTCGTTCGCCGCTGCCAAAGCGAAACCGGCCCCGATGCCGCCTGGCAGGAATTGGTCGACACCCTGCTCGCCTCCCCGCGCTACGGCGAACGCTGGGCCCGCCACTGGCTCGATATCGTGCATTTCGGCGAAACCCACGGCTTCGACAAAGACCAGCCGCGCCCCCATGCCTGGCCCTACCGAGATTACGTCATCCGGTCGTTCAATGCCGACAAACCCTACTCCCGCTTCGTGCAGGAACAAATCGCCGGCGATATCCTCTTTCCCGGCACCCTCGATGGCATCACCGCCCTCGGCTTCATCGCCGCCGGCCCGTGGGACCTCATCGGTCACGCCGAAGTAGGAGAGGAGAAAATCGATGGCAAAATCGCCCGTCACCTCGACCGCGACGACATGGTCGCCAACACGCTGAATACATTCAGCGCCATGACCGTGCATTGCGCCCAATGCCACGATCATAAATTCGATCCCATCAGCGCCGAGGACTATTACAGTTTGCAGTCGGTTTTTGCCGCCGTCGACCGCGCCGATCGTCCGTATGACGACGACGACGCGACCGCCGCCCGGCGCACCAATCTGCAGGCGCGCCAGCAGGACTGGCAGTCCCGCGTCCATGCCTTGACCGAACTCGCCCGCGACCGCGGCCGCGAGGCCCTGACATCGCTGGACGCCCGCATCGCCGCGCTCGACCAGCCCCCGCCAAGCCGGACTCAAGGGTGGCATTCGAACCTCGATGCCGTCCAAAATACGACCAAATGGGTTCAGATCGACCTCGGCACCAGCACCGATCTCAAGCAGATCGTCCTCCACCCGTGCCATGACAACTACAACCAAATCGGCGACGGGTTCGGTTTCCCTCCCCGTTTCAAAGTCGAAATCTCAGACGATGCCAATTTTGAAAATGGGGTAACGGTAGTGACCGATCAATCGACTCAGGACTTCGCCAACCCGGGGATCAAGCCGGTCGTTTTCGACACGCACGGCCGCGCCCGTCATGTGCGCCTGACGGCCACCACGCTAGCTTCGCGACGAGACGCCTTTATCTTCGCCCTCGCGGAAGTGCATGTGCTCGATGGCACCGGAAAAAACCTCGCTGCCGGCGCCCCGGTGAGCGCCCTCGACAGCATCGAGGCGCCGGGCGCTTGGTCCCGCAGTTATTTGACTGACCAGTGGTACCCGGGCTCATCCGCCTCGCCAGACAACCCCGCCCTGCCGGACCGCGCCGCCCTCGCCGAGGAACGCCGCCGACTCATTGATCAACTGCTGGGAGCACAGGACGCCAGCGCCCTCGCCAACGCCGAAACCAGCCTACAGGAAGTCAGCGATGAATTGAAATCACTCCCACCAACGCGCCTCGTTTACGCCGGCACCATCCACCACGGCAGCGGCCCGTTTACCGGCACCGGACCCAATGGCGGAAAACCCCGTCCCATCACCGTGCTCTCGCGCGGCGATGTGCGCCGCCCAGGAAAACCCGCTCAGCCCGGAGCCGTCAGCGGTATCACCGCACTGCCCGCACGCTTCAATCTCAGCCCCGAAGCGCCCGAAGGCGAACGCCGCGCCGCCCTAGCCCGCTGGATCACCGACCCCAGACACCCGCTGACCTGGCGCACCATCGTCAACCGCGTCTGGCATTACCACTTCGGCCGCGGATTGGTCGACACCCCCAATGACTTCGGCCGCATGGGCGGACTGCCCACTCATCCAGAATTGCTGGATTGGCTGGCCACCACTTTCCGCGATGACATGAACGGCTCCCTCAAAGAACTCCACCGCCTGATCGTCACCAGCGCCACATATCGCCAAAAGTCCGATACCGTCAGCGATCACGCCGAACAGATCGATTCATCCAACACCCTGCTCTGGCGACAGAACCGGCGCAAACTGGAAGCCGAAGCCGTGCGCGACAGCGTGCTCGCCGTCGCCGGGAAATTAGACCTGACCATGGGCGGGCCCAGCTTCCAAGACTTCGTCGTCACTCACCCGGAACACTCGCCCCATTACGAATACCACCTGGCCGATCCCGAAAACCCCGCCCTCCACCGCCGCGCCGTCTACCGCTTCCTCGTCCGCAGCCAGCAACAACCATGGATGGCCGCTCTCGACTGCGCCGATCCGTCCATGCTGGTCGAAAAACGAAACCAGACGATCACTCCGCTTCAAGCACTCGCCCAACTTAACAACCAGCTCATGATCAGCATGGCACGTCACTTCGCGAGCCGGGTCGCGTCCGCCGGCCCAGACCTTGACACCCAGGTGACAGCCGCCTTCCTCATCGCCATGCAACGGAAACCCCACCCCCATGAACTCGCTCCCCTCAGCGAGTATGCCGCCATCCACGGCATGGAAAATACCTGCCGCCTCATCATCAACCTGAACGAGTTCACCTTCGTCGACTGACCCACCATGAATCATTCACCTTTTCATCAGGGCCGGCACCGCCATCCGCTCACACGACGGGAGTTCCTCTGGAATTCCGGCGGCGGACTGGGCGGCATCGCCCTCGCCTCGCTCCTCGGCCACGACCACGCCCTCGCCGTCAGCCCGACCCCGCACACCCAGACCCTGCATCACCCGCCACGCGCCAAACGCGTCGTCCAACTCTTCATGGCCGGAGCCGCCAGCCATCTCGACCTCTTCGATTTTAAACCCGCCTTGATCAAGCACCACGGCCAGCCCAGTGACTTCGGAGAACATGTCGAGGCATTTCAAAACGGTCTCGGGCCATGGTTAAGACCCGTCTGGAATTTCTCCCCCTACGGCCAGTCCGGCAAAATGCTCAGCGAAGTAGTCTCGGCTCTGGCGCCCGTTGTCGACGACATCGCATGGATTCACAACATGGTCGGCAAGACCGGCATTCACTCGCAAGGCACGCTGCTGCAATCCACCGGGTTCAACCGCCCGGCCTTTCCTTCCATGGGGTCGTGGGTGAGCTATGGCCTAGGATCGATGAATGAGAACCTACCCACGTTCGTCGTCCTCCCGGACCATCGAGGTCTTGCCTCCAACGGCACCAAAAACTGGGATGCTGCCTTTCTCCCCGCACAGCATCAAGGCACAGTCATTTACCCCGGCCGTGAAACCCCGATCACGGATCTCTTTCCTGACCGCCGCGGCGATTTCATCAACCCAGCCAGCGAACGCGACGGCAGCGCCGTGCTGGCGCAACTCAATGCCGCCCACGCCGCCGAACGCTCCGGTGACGCCCGCCTCGACGCCCGCATCCGCAGCTACGAACTGGCCGCCCGCATGCAGATGGCCGCACCCGACGCCCTCAACATCACCAAGGAATCACCCAAAACCTTGGAAATGTACGGCATTCGAAATGACGTCACCACGTGGCCGACAGAAATCAATGCCGCCGAAGAAATCGACGCCTTCGGCCGCAAATGTCTGGCCGCCCGGCGACTCCTCGAACGCGGCGTCCGCTTTGTGCAAATCTGGAGTGGCAATGACAATGGCCACCCCCGCCGCAACTGGGACAGCCATGAAGACGTCCAACGCGACCACGGCCCACTCGCCCAAGGCTTCGCCCACGGCGCCGCCGCCCTCATTCAAGATCTCAAACAACGCGGCCTGCTCGATGACACCATCATTCTCTGGACCACCGAGTTCGGACGCATGCCGTCAGGTCAAGGAGGCACCGGCCGCGATCACAATCCTTATTGCTTCACCAACTGGATGTGCGGCGGCGGCATCAAGGGCGGCGTCACCGCTGGAGAGAGCGATCAATGGGGATACAAACCCCTCGTGCGCTCCGCCCCCACCGAGGTCTACGACGTCCACGCCACCATCCTCCACCTCCTCGGTATCGACCACACCCAGCTCAGCGTGCGCAACAATGGCATCGACCGGCGCCTGACCGACGTCCACGGCCACGTCATCGAAAAATTGCTCGCCTAAAGCCGCCGCCACGCCCACCCGAGCCAGCCCAAAACATCCCCCCTCCTCATGAGAAAATCGTCGATACCCAAGTCGATGCCTCTTGCTTTAGGCCCGACCCAGTCCTGAAATACGAGTATGTTGCGCGTTGGCATTTCAGGAATTGGTTTCATGGGCTGGATTCACTATCTGGCTTGGAAAAATGTGCCCCATGTTTCAGTCGTCGCCTTCCACAGCAGCGATGAAACAAAACGCTCTGGCGACTGGTCATCGATTCGAGGCAACTTCGGCCCGCCCGGCGAAAAAATCGACGTCTCCCACCTACGTGCCCACGCCACTCTGGAGGCGCTACTGGCCGACGAGGAGATTGACCTAGTCGATATTTGCTCCCCGCCCCATGCCCACGCCGCCGCCATCGAGGCCAGCCTCAGCGCCGGCAAACACGTGCTGTGCGAAAAACCGCTGGCACTCGACAGCGAGTCAGCTCAACAGCTAGCCCGTGCCGCCGTCACCGCAGGAAAACACCTCATGGTGGCCCACGTGCTGCCGTTTCTTCCAGAATTCGCCTACCTCCTCCAAGCCCACCAGAACCAAACATTCGGCCGACTCATCACCGCCCGGTTCCGCCGCGTCATCTCCCCACCGGACTGGATCCCTGACTTTTACGATCTGGCGCGCATCGGCGGACCCTTGATCGATCTCCACGTTCACGATGCTCATCTGATGCGCCTGCTCTTCGGCATGCCCTCAGCCGTCACCGCGCGCGCCATCCAACACGACGGAGTGGCCAAATTCATCGAAACCTTGATCGATTTCCCCGACGGCCGGTTTGCCGCTGCCACCTGCGGGGTCACCGACTCGCCCGCACGGCCGTTCGGCCACGGCTATGAGGTCCAGTTCGAACACGCCACCCTGCAGTTCGAATGCGTCGTCCTCAAAGACGGGGTCGAATCACTGCCTTTCAAAATCCTCCACACCGACGGCCGTATCGAATACCCCGCCCTCGGGAGCGGTGACATGGTCGACGCCTTCACCAAAGAACTCACCCTCGCCGCTCACATCGCCTCCGGTCATCCGGGTGAACGCTTTCTCGACGGCTCGCTGGCCGCCGATGCGCTCACGATTTGTCAGGCCATCGCCCGCGCCACCGTGAGCCGTCAAAGCGAAAACGTCGTGTAGTCCGCCGCCCAGCCCGCCTCCGCCTCCCGCCACCACCGCCGCAACCCGCGTTTCCGGGTCGGCAGCCCACCTCCCCTCGGCGCGCAAAACACGATAGGTCAACCACGCCCAAAAAATTGTCCGCTCCCAGCAAGCTGGAAGCGGACAAGACAGACCGGAAACAAATCGTTCCGGCAGCGGAATTAGATTTTGGCGGCGGAATATTCCCAGCCTTCGCGATACGTGCGCTTGATGAATTTGCTGGCTTCGGGCATGCCGACGACTTCGAGCTTGTTAGGATCGAACTCGATGTTTTTGCCGGCGCGAATGGCCAAAGTCCCAACCAAGCAAAGGTAGGTCAGAGGCACTGAATATTCGAAGCTGCTTGGGCATTTCAGGCCATTTTTGATGGCATGGCTCCATTCGGCTTGTGGATTGCCTGGATGGGTGCTGCGGGCGAGTGTTTTCTTCGGTCCTTTGGCGATCCATTCTTTATGGCTCGTTTCTGGAATGAGGCGTGGCGACTGGCAGTAGTCGCTTTGGTCATAGATGGAGCCTTTTTCGCCCACAATGTAGAACCCACCGTCGGACAGATTGCGCCCGGCCTCGAGTCCTTCCGGACGCGGTGGTTTGCGGCCGCCGTCGTACCAGTTGAGGACGACATTCGGGAAGTGAATCTTGATGGTGCTGGCCTTCGGCCAGTGGGCTTCCCCCGCTTCTTCGGCATCAATTTCGATCTTGATGATGTCGGTCATGATCGACTTATCCAAGTCCAACGCCCAGAACGGACCATCCAACAAGTGACAGCCCATGTCGCCCATGGCGCCGGCGCCGTAGAGCGTATTTCCGCGCCACGCAAACGGATGCAGTCCGTCCGTGAAGCCAACCAGCGGATTGCCCGCCTGCCAAGCTTCCCAGTCGAGATTGTCAGGCGTCGCTTTGCCAGTTTCAAATTTTGCCGCATTCCCCTGTGGCCAGATCGGCCGGTTGGTCCAGACGTGCATCTCCTTGACCTTCCCAATCGCCCCTTGCTGAATCCATTCTTTGCAAAGACGCATACCTTCACCCGTGTGCCCCTGGTTGCCCATGCCGGTCACAACATTTGGCTTTTTGGCGGCCGCCAGTCCCAGCTGCTGCGCTTCCCACAAGGTGTTGGTCAATGGCTTTTGCACGCACACGTGCTTGCCCAAGCCCATGGCATGCATGGCCGCCGGATAGTGAGCATGGTCCGCCGTGGAGACAGTGCAGGCGTCGATTTCTTTCACCGTGTCCAGCATCTTGCGGAAATCGGTGAAGCCACGATCGCTCGGCAACTTGTACTTCTCAAGAGCCGCCGCCAAGCGCGTGCGGTCGGTGTCACACAAGGCGACGACCACATTGCCCTCAGCCGCCGCCGCGAGGTCGCTTTCGCCTTTGCCGCCCCCGCCACCAATGCCGGCAACGCCGATCTTGCTGTTCGGACTGGCCGAACGGGTAATGGCCGGAAAGCCGAGGCCGGTGACGGCGCCGACCGTGCCGACGGTCCGAAGGAAGCTGCGACGGGATGTAGGTCTCATAAGTCTGAGGTTGGTTGGTTGATCTGGGGTTAAATGAAGCAGGCTGACACAGCGCGGCGGAATAAACCAGCGAGCCTCCAGCTTTCTGCCACGGGTCCACAGCGTGGCACAGGCCGTTCCATGGTCAAATCTCGCCGATAAGGAAAATCATCGAGCCCGAGCTTGCTGAAAAACTCGCACGATCTCCTCCCCAGCCTCATCCACCAAGTCGTTGTGCCGGGCTCCAGCCACCTCCGTCACTTTCACCAGCCAAGAATCAACCGTCGCCAAGTCACGCGCCATAGAGATCGGAACCACTTCGTCATCGATCCCGTGAACAATCCATGTCCGTACCCCCTTCGAACACAATGACTTTAAAGTCATTCGATTGTCATACAAATGACGGTTCAGCAGACAGCTGGGCCAGCCTACCACCAGCCGCGCCATCTCCGTCATGGTCGTAAATGGAGCCAATAAGACCACCGTCCGCACCCCCAGCTCATCTGCCATCATCAAGGCCGCCGCCGACCCCAGCGACTGACCGACCGCCCCCAGCCGCAAAACAAGCTGCTCCTGCGGACAGCGCAAATGCCGCGCCAAAGCCGCCACCGCCCCCAACGCACTCTCACGCACGGAGGCCGGGGTGGTCCGCCCCGGATTGCCTCCAAAACCAGGATAGTCGCAATACAACCACCCCGCCCCATCATCCCAGCGCCTCGACTCCTCAGCCGCATCCAGCGCCAACGCCGCATTGCCCCCAAACATCACCCAAATCCAATCGGTGCCGGCCCGCGGCGCCCGGAAAAACGCCCGCTGCCTCCCCTCCTCTGTCTCAAATTCCAAAATCACGCCACCGCCGTCCACATATTCCTCCACCTCACCCACCCCATACTCCCGAGGGAAATACATCAACCGATCCTGCCATAACAATAAAATCACCACCCACCCCGCCAGCCCAACAGCCGCCGCACGAACACCACCCGCAAAGAGTCGCTTGATCATACCCCATAGTGCCTAATCCCCAGCGGCCCAGCAAGCCCAAGCCACATCCCTCAAAACACGGATCCGAAACCGCTTCTTCGCAGCCGGTCACCTGTAGATCCAGATACGAGCCAACCACGCAGGCGGCGACGCCGCCACTGTAGCCGGGTACGCCGGCCCCGGTTTCCACACTTGGCCCCCAGGCCACATCCCTCAAGACCATGGCTCCGAATCCGCTGCTCCGCAGCCGGTCCCATGCCAAAAAAACGTTCGGCGCCGCCACCGGGGTCAGCGACCCTCGTTCTTACACACAAGTCATTGGTCGCGGATTTGCCAAACTAAGGACAAGTCATGGAGGCGATTGAGGCCTTGCCACATTGTTTGCACCCCTGG
>CAJBME010000160.1 GCA_903954065.1 uncultured bacterium | reverse complement strand
TTCATCTTTTTGAAGGCGGTTCGGCATCTCGAAACGTGACAAACGGACAGGCATGGTACAATTCAGGGGTGTGCCGGGTTTCCCTTGGCGAGCTCAGCAAAGAGAATCAGTTTCTCTTCTGCCCAAGGACCTACGGCGCGTAATGGTGGCTCGCGCGAACGCGTAAAGTGAGAAGAACCGCCCGTTTGTCAATCGCACGGTCACGCCAATCTCAAAAACACCCCCGATGACTGTCGCGGTGCCAGCTCGGCTATTGACTTGGCTTGCCCCACCGGGGCAAGGCCAAGTCCAGGCACCGCAGAGAAGGCCCTGGACTTGAGGGGCTGAGCACGGGTCAGGCGGGGCCTGTCATCGACTCCGGGCCATTAACTTGGGCACCGACGCGAAGACGGAGTCCATTGAGACGAATGAAGCCGCTGGCGTCGTCTTGGTTGTAGGCTTTGGTCGGGTCGGCCTCCATGGTCGCGATGTGCGGGTTGTAGAGGCTGTGGGCCGATTTGCGACCGGTCACATAGATGCCGCCTTTGTAGAGTTTGACGCGGACGGTGCCGCTGACGTTGCGCTGACTTTCAGTGACCAACGCTTGCAGGGCGAGGCGTTCCGGCGCATACCAAAACCCATTATAGACAAGTTGTGCATATTTGGGAATCAATGAGTCACGAAGATGCATGACTTCGCGATCCATCGTCAGCGACTCAATCTGGCGGTGAGCATAAAGCAAGATCGCCCCGCCAGGAGTTTCGTAGACGCCACGTGATTTCATGCCCACAAATCGATTTTCCACCATATCGACGCGGCCCACGCCGTGACGGCCGCCGATTTGATTGAGCAAGCGCATGACTCCGAGTGGATTGAGCGGGGCGCCATTCACGGCCACACACTGGCCTTGTTCGAACTCGAGTTCGACGTGTTCCGGGGTGTCGGGCGCGTCTTCTGGGAGGACCGAAAGCGTGGTGAAGTACTCCCGATTTTTGAGGTCGTACGAATCGTACCATGGATCTTCCAGAATACCGGCTTCGTAGCTGATATGCAGCAGATTGCGATCCATGGAATACGGTTTTTTCGCACTGGCCTGGACCGGGATTTTTTTGGCGGCGCAATAATCGATCATTTCCTGCCGTCCAGGAAACTGGGTGCGAAACCGTTCGTCACGCCAGGGGGCGATGATGTCCAATTCGGGGGCGAGGGCGGCCGCTGTCAGTTCAAAGCGCACTTGATCATTGCCCTTGCCTGTAGCGCCGTGAGCGATGGCATCAGCATTCTCCTGCCGCGCGATTTCCACCATGCGCTTGGCGATCAAAGGACGCGCAATGCTGGTCCCCAAGAAGTACTGCCCCTCATAAATGGCCCCAGCCTGAATAATCGGGAAGATGAAGTCGCGGGCAAATTCCTCTGCCAAGTCATCAATATAGATTTTCGAGGCCCCCGTCTGCTTCGCCTTCTCTTCAAGCCCGTTCAGTTCATCTTCCTGGCCGACGTCGGCGCAGAAGGCGATGACTTCGGCTTGATACGTGTCTTTGAGCCAAGATAAGAGTACCGAGGTGTCGAGACCACCGGAGTAAGCGAGAACGATTTTCATGCGGGCGCGTCCTAGCACGCTGACCGGCAGTTGTCATGCGGATTGTCCGATCACTCCCCTGTTCCCGGTTTTAAAAAATCGTCCTGAGAAGGCGCGAGAGATGTGGAAATCACTTGCGTCCTCCGGGGGCTATGGTATTGAAAGTCTCAACCACATCGCGGGATAGAGCAGCCCGGTAGCTCGTCAGGCTCATAACCTGGAGGTCACAGGTTCAAATCCTGTTCCCGCAACCAATTTCGGCCCGTCCTTCTCGTAAGGACGGGCCGCTTTTGTTTATAATTTCCGCCTGCCTGCCCCCATGCGCACGCTCATTATCATTCTCGCCCTCGCCTTAGTGCTCATCGGTCTCTTCTGGCCCGTTTTCAGAAGACTCCCGCTTTTCCGCCTCCCGGGTGATCTGGTCGTCAAAAGACCCGGCACGACCGTCTATATTCCCATCACTTCCATTCTCATCCTGAGTCTGCTCTTGATCCTGCTGCTGCGAGTCCTCCGCTAAATTCCAACGTTCTCACGTCCCTAGCATTTTCTCGCCTCATATTTACATTTTTCACTTGCAGGATCCTCCCAAAGCGGGAGTTTCGGTGCTCGCCAGTTCGGCGCATTATTCCTGAGTAGCTCAGCGGCAGAGCGGGTGACTGTTAATCACTAGGTCGTAGGTTCGAACCCTACCTCAGGAGCCAATTCATCCTTGCTTCGGTTCATTCACGAACCACGTCTTGCCAGCCCCAACGGAAAGAGGCCGTGAGACGAACCGAGTCTTCCCAGCCACAACGGGGCGCCATGTGAAAGCCCAGGGCATCGCTCTGGATTTGGGCCGTAAAACAATGGCAAGCCCTCGTCGGGAAGTGAATCAACTTCCCGCTGGCTGGGTACGCTGGCCCCGGTTTCCACACTTGGCCCGGGAGCGCTGACGTCCTCGTCGGCGAGTACGAAACCGGTGATTCCCATCCCAAAAAAAGGCGTTCGGAGAG
>CAJBME010000159.1 GCA_903954065.1 uncultured bacterium | reverse complement strand
GTGCAGATCGTCCAGGGTTTGCGGGTGTTCACGAACAACCTGGACCGAGGCACCATCGACCTTGCCCGGGCCAGCTTCGACTGGCATGAGCCGGAGCAGCGGTGGCAGTTGTGGTTCGACGTGATTCTCGACCACGACTACAAGGGCAATCCTGTCATTTCGCAAATCGAGTTGCAGTCCGACTGCCGGGTGACCACCCGTTTCGACGGGAAGGATGCCTGATGAAGCTCGTCATCAACGGTGAGACCGTAGCGGCCACCCACTTCGCGTGGGATAGCTGCCACAAGATTTACCTCATCAACACGGACGCAGACCGCAGCCTGATGGACAGCTACGGCTGGTCTACCAGCGATTACTTCCCTATCGAGAAGTTGCCGCAGGCATGGGAAGACTCGTGCAGCTTGCGGTTCATTTCATGGGCAGACTTGACGTTGCCCAATCTAGTCAACCAGTTCGATGAGAACGCAACAGTGGAAGTGAAGGTGGAAGCATAATGTCCTATCTGTCTGATCGTGTGAGGAAAACTTTCGACGACGCCTACGGCAAGCACGCCCTGGTGATCCCGGACAACGGGGTCGATGCGTTGTTCGGGAGGGTCGATGTGATCATGATCCTCGACAAAAACGGCGGTCGCCGTCTGCATCCGTCTCGGGTTCCCGCGGCATACGTTCCCACTCACGCGAGGGGAGCACGGTGATGCGTTTTGCAACACTGGCTGCCGCTGTGTGGTTCGCGGCTGTCGGTCTCGCCCCGCAGGTTCAGGCCCATCCTGGTCATTCGGATTGCCAGGTTGGGGAATGAGGGTGTACCAGCTTGTCAATGAGCCGTGGATTCACGTCCCACGGTGGCTGCGAGCTAGGCGGGTCAGCAGGATCGCGTCGAAGCGCCTGCAGGCTGAGCACGTCGAATGGGCGCAAAAGCTCAGGGAGAAGTCTGTCATTTGACGGCAATGGCCGGTGTTGCGTTCTGCAACACCGGCCTTTCGTCGTATCTATTCGCAGGAAGGAAAATCGGTGATGAAAATACAGCTGATTCCACCCGCCTTTAGCTGGGAAAGCCAGGCAAGGCAGTACGCCGAGAGCGGTGCGCCCGGCCTGACGCTTGAGCAGCACATGGTGGAGGTTAAAACCGGCATTGAGGTCTTTGGCGCCGCGGCCGAACTGGCCGGTCCAGGCGTCTCGGTTATCAACTGCCTGCTGTTCCGCGACGAGGACGGGAGTCTCGTTGCCATTCTCAATCACTACGACGGCAAAAATCCGCTTGAGGCTGCCGACGCGGTGAATCTGTGGGTTCGACCCGACCGTCAGCGGGAGGGGATCGGAAAAATGATGACGCGGGAGGCCATGCAGCGGTGGCCGGGCGTCAGGCTTGAAAATCAGCGGTACACCCGCATGGGGATGCACCTGTTGAAGTCACTTGTCAGGGACAACGAAAGGAAGAACAATGATGGATAAGAGGACTTTCGATTGCGACTATGGCCGTCACGCCTTGGTGTTGCGCCGTGGCGAGGACGGGCCGGCGTTCGGCCGGATCGACGTGGCCCAACTGGTCGCGATGTTCGGCGAAGCGGTATTCATGCCGGAGGCTTACGTTCCGAAGCACGCCAAAGAGGATCGCCGTCCTGACTGGACGCGGCAGGGGATGACCGCTGCCGAGTGGCACGCCGCAGGGCGCCCGAACTGGACAACCAATAATCCTGGGCGCGCTAAATGAGCGACGCAAACGACGCGGCGGAAGCGCGATCAGCGGCACGGGCAGCAACGATTCTGGATGCCGTTCGGTCTCGGTTCGGCATCAGCTTCACCGAGACCCACACGGGTGGCGGGTGCATGGCGTTAGAGGCGCGTCTCGAGTCCGGGCATTGGATCGTGGCCACGGATGAGAACCTGACTGGGTTCCGTGAGCGCATTGAAGCGGAGTCTTATTCGGATAGCTACAACGCCCACTGTGGTGATGACCATAACGCCGCAGGCTGGTCGATCGGTATTTACCCGAACGATCCTGATGAAAACACCTGGATGTCTGGTGATGATTCGATTGTCGATGTGGTCGATCTGGACGGTCGTGCCGATCAGCTTCCCGGCATGGTGGAGAAGGCGCTGGCCGAGTTGGCGGGTGTTGCAAAACGCAACAGGGAGAAAGTGCAGTGACTGATCCGCTCGCACGCGAAATAAAGAAGGAACGCAGGCGCACACTACCCGAGGCGCTGG
>CAJBME010000158.1 GCA_903954065.1 uncultured bacterium | reverse complement strand
GTGGGAGGCGGGTTGAGCGAGGCCACGACCAGACGGTGACCTTGTGCTTCCAGAGAAAGCATTTCGGAATCACAAAACGTCTGTGACACCACGGGGTAGCGGCTGAACAGGTAGGCCAGGGGCATGGGTGAGTGGTGAGGTGGACGGGGTGTGGGGAAGCGGGAAAAAAAGCGTGAATAAATGTGTTTCGGCTGGATTCTGCCGATGACAATTGATGGCGGAAACTTTATTCTTTTCGGGTGACTGATGATTTTGACAATCCTGGGCCGTTGAATTTGCGTGGATCGCTGATTTTGGCGGATCCTTCGCTGCGCGACCCGAATTTTGCTCGGACGGTCTTATTATTGACCGACCATGAGCAAGACCAGGGGGCGCACGGGTATGTGTTGAATCGTCCGATGGGCAAGCGGGTGGGTGAGTTGCTGACGGACCCGGTATTTCAGCCATTGGCGGAGGTGCCGATTTTTCATGGTGGGCCGGTCAGTCCGGAGCGGCTGACCTTTGCTTTGTTGTCGTGGGATGGGGTGGCGGGCCGGCTGGATTTTACGACGCATTTGTCGGTGGATGATGCGCGGCTTTTCCGGCAGGGTGGGGGCGAGGTACGGGCTTTTATTGGGTATTCTGGGTGGGGTGAAGGTCAGCTGGAGAACGAGCTAAAACAGCGGGCGTGGATTACGCGCAAGCCGGCGCCGGAGGTAGTGGCGATGAGTAGTCCGGCCACGTTGTGGGAGGATTTGCTGCGCTCGATGGGGCCGCATTTTGGTTTGCTAGCGCGGATGCCGGAGGATCCTTCGCTTAACTAACAACTCTATGGCTGTCAATCGGATGAAAGAGGATGCGGTTCGGCTTGAGCGCGAGGAAGCGTGGCTCGGGGACGCGGCATTGTCGCTGGTGGTGCGCGAGTGGATTCTGGCGCGTGAAGGGCGGCTGGAGGCAGGGCTTTTTGCGGAGCTGACGTCCAATCGATTTCTCAGCCGTCTGGGGCCGCCGACGGCGGTGGAGGCGGAAATCGGGCGAGTGTATCGCGACGGCGGGCTGGAAGCGGCGCGGGCGTGGATTGGGGGGCGGCTGGTCCCGCATTTCGAGAAAAACCTGAATCGACGACATGGACGGTCGTAGGGCGGGTATGGCGGAGCCTGAGACTCATGGGGAGCGGCCGGAGACGGCCGGGCCGGTTGTGATGTGGCAGCGATGGGATGATCTGCTTTTTTTGCATTGGGAGTTCGATCCGCGGGTGATACAGGCCACGTTGCCGCCGGGATTGACGGTCGACACCCATGCGGGGCGGGCGTGGGTGGGGGTGGTGCCTTTTCGAATGGCGGCGGTTCGACCGCGATTTTTGCCACCGGTGCCTGGATTGTCTTGGTTTTGGGAGCTGAATGTGCGCACGTATGTGCGTGACGTCCGGGGGCGGCCGGGAGTTTGGTTTTATTCACTGGATTGCGACCAACCCTTGGCGTGCGCGATTGCGAGGCGGTTTTTTCATCTAAACTACCGTGATGCGGACATGGCGCGTGGGGTGGAGGGCAGTGGTTGGCGCGATTTTTCCAGCCGGTGTCGGGATGAGCCTGCCTCGGCGCGGCTGAAGTGGCGGCCGGGTCCGGCGGCGACGGCAGCGGTGGCTGGGTCATTGGATTTTTTTCTGGTCGAGCGGTACCGGCTTTTTGCGCATGATGGTGGGCGCGGGAGATTATTTTCTGGGGTGGTGGCGCACGATCCGTATTTAATTTCGTCGGTGGAAGTGGGGGAGTTGGCGGTGGATGAACTGTTTTTATCCAACCGGCTGCCGGTTCCGGAAGCGGGGCCGGTGAGGGCGTTAGCGTCTTGCGGCGTCCAAGTGCGCATTCTCGGCGTTAATCCAATAACCTGATCTAGTCGTCCGATGGCGTTACCCTTATCCATACCGGTCATTACGCTTGCGGAATGCAATGTTTTTCCCCATGCGTTGTTGCCGTTGAACATTTACGAGCCTCGCTATCGGGCGATGCTGGCCGAGGCGTTGCGCACCGATCGGTTTATTGCGGTGGCGTCGCTGCGGGTGGCTGAGGAGGATGAGTATTGGGATGAAAGCGACGTCAATATTGATGGTTTCTCGTGTGCGGGATTGTTGCGGGCGTGTGTGGGTCAGTCTGATGGTAGTTCGCGGTTAATTTTGCAGGGAGTTGGCCGGATTCGATTTGCTGGGTGGTTGCAGCGCACGCCCTTTCGGATTGCGCGCTGCGAGCCGGTGGTTTCGGAGATTGGTGATTTGAAGGTGGCGCAGGATATGGCGCAGCAGGCGTTGGATCGGGCGCGCAGCTCGCTGCCTGGCGGCTCGCCCTTCGCGGCTCAATTTGATAAGCAATTTGGATCCTTGCATGATCCAGAGGTGATTGCCGACGTGGTAGGATACAATTTCCTTTCGCGGGCGTCGGACCGTCAGCCGTTGTTGGGCATGAGTCGGGTGGAGGACAGGCTGGAGTATATTTTGAACCGTCTGGGGGTGGCGTTTCCGGCGGCGGAGTAGGGGAATGACGGGGAGGCGGGCCTGCGGGGCCTGCGGGGCCTCTAGGGCGGTGGTTTTAATCGAGGGAGAGGCAGTCGATGATGGTTTTGAGGTGGAGGGTGAGCAGTCCGAGGAAATCATCGACGTGGCGGGTTTCTTCCAAGTTTCCTTGCATGGCTTGGTGGAGCATGGCGCCGAGGAGCGGGAGGTTTTGGTACTTTTCGGTCCAAGTGGAGGCGGTGCTCATCACGTCTGTGGCGGGCGCGGCTTCGATGGAGTGCAGCAGGTGTTCATTTTCTGCGAGCATGGCTTCGATAGTTTCCTCGTCTATTTCGCGGCGGGCCCGTCCGGCGCGGTGGCAGACGATGAAAGCCCAGACGGCGTAGAGAGTCAGGTGTCCGCGTTCGTCGGAGGCGAATACCCCTTCTTCCACGGCGCGCACGTAGCCGGCTAAAACCGGCTGGGCGGCGCGAAACGACTGGATGTGGGTCGAGAGTTGCGCTGGTGAGAGGGCGGTGAGTTCCAGCCACACTTCATTGACAAGATCCAGCGGGATGTTGGCCATGCGGCAGCATGGACGGGGCGGGCGGCGGGAGGAAATAGGAAATGTGGTGGAACTAAAAATCATCGCGACACCGGGATGAAAGTGGTATGATCGCCCCATGGAGCGCTACGGGGTAAAACTCAAAACGGGAAAAGTCCTCTGGATTGCCGCGGAAGTGGTCGATGTGCGTGATGGCGTGGTTTTGTTTTGTCGAAAAGAGGGGGATGGTTTGCGGGTGATGGCGGGATTTACAGTGGGGGCGATTGATCAGTTTGGTTTGCCGGAGGCATTTGTGGCGCCGGAGTCGAGCGGTGCCGGGGTGTGACCGTGGGGTGGGAAAAAGCTGGGGGCGTCTATTTGTGATTTTTTTGGAGTGATGAGACCTGGACTTACTTCTGCTCTGTCGGCTGCGGCGGTGGTTCCGGCGACGGAAGCGGTCTTGTTGTTGGAGGCGGCGGCCCGCTTGTCTCGGGCCTTGAGTTGTCTTGAATTTCGGGCGCCGGTGGTCCAAGTCTATAATCCTCTGGAGTATGCGTGGGATGTGCACGAGGCTTATGTGCGGAAATTCGTGACGGGCCCGCGTCGAGTGGTTTTTCTGGGTATGAATCCTGGGCCCTTTGGGATGGCGCAGACTGGGGTGCCTTTTGGTGAGGTGGCGGCGGTTCGCGACTGGATGGGGCTGACGGGGAAGGTGGGCCGTCCGGCGCGTGAGCATGCCCGGCGGCCGGTGGAGGGATGGGGCTGCGCTCGATCTGAGGTGAGCGGTCGGCGGTTGTGGGGGTGGGCGGCGGAGCGATTTGGATCGGCGACCGACTTTTTCCGTGAGTGTTTTGTGATTAATTACTGTCCGTTGCTTTTCATGGAGGAGACTGGGCGGAACCGGACCCCGGAGCAGATTCCGGCGGCTGAAATGGAACCGGTTTATGCGGCGTGTGATGAGCATCTGGGGCGTGTGTTGGCTGTGTTGCAGCCGGAGTGGGCGCTGGGGGTGGGGGACTTTGCGAGAAAGCGGCTGGCGGCGGTGGTGCCGGCGGCTGTTCCCGGGGCGCGGGTGGGGATGATTTTGCACCCCAGTCCGGCCAGTCCGGCGGCTAACCGCGGGTGGGCGGCGGCGGTGGATCGACAAGTGGCGGCTTTGGGGGTTTTTCCGGCTGGAGAGTCAGGTTTGGGGGAGAGTTTTGGGGGGCGAGTGGATGGGGCCTAAGATTTGCCAGCTGGTAGGAGTTCTAGAGATGATCGTGCGGTTGCGTCCTGCGGAGTTTTATTCACAGTGACGTTCCTGCTCCCGGCCAAATCTCACCGCTGCTCAGACCATGGAAGATCCTGCGATAACCGCTTTCACTCAACAACTGGAGATCAATCCGGGCGATTGGTTCATTCGGTCTCATCTGGCTGGTTTGCTGGAAGCGCAGGGTGATCTGCATGGGGCTGCCGAGGTGATCTTGGCGGCGCCGGCGATGCCGGTGGCTGCGGACCACATGTTGGCGGCGGTGCGTATTTTGACGCCGGTCAATCCTGCGGCGGCATTGCCATACTTGCAGTTGTTGGGGCAGTTGGGGGCGGCGGCTCAAGCGGCGCCGGTGGCGCGTCCGGTTGTGCCGCAGGTGCCAGAGGTGCCAGAGGTGCCGGTGGCGGCTGAGTTTTCTGCGGTAGCGGCTGTTCCTGAGGAGGGGGTGCGGGCGGGATGGGATGAGCCGGTGCCATTGGCGGTGGCGGGTGAGGTCCATTTGACGGAGCGGGAGAAGCCGAAGTTTAGTTTATCCAAGTTTGCTTTGGTGGTGGGAGCGCATGTTGGATTGCTTTTAGTGGGGGCGATCTGGGTGATTTCCGAGACGAAGATCAACAAGAAGGATGAGTTGAAGTTTGATGCGCAGCCGCCGCGGGTTTCGGCGGCGCGCGGCACGGAAAACGCGGTCAAGATGGCGAAGAAGAAGAGTTCGAGCAGCGCCCCGGCGGCGGCCAAGCGTGTCTTGGCGAAGAACTCGTTGAGTTCGATTGCTTTGCCTGAGATCAAGACGTCGTCGCCGTTGACGGATGTGGGCAATGTGACGCCGGGGATGGGGGGCAGTGGATTGGGTATGGGATTTGGCGGACTGGGCGGCAACGGGCCTGGCGGCACGGGTATGGGTGGAGGTGGGCGCGGACGTTTTATGGGGGCGCTTTCGATTGATAGCCGCTGCACCAAGGGGGATCGCGACAAGCGGATTGCCACCGCGGGCGGGCTGCCTGAGACCGAGCGCAACGTGTTGCGCGCGCTGACGTGGATGAAAAACCGACAAAACCCTGATGGATCCTGGGGTAGTGGCAACCGGGCCTCCATGACCGGGCTTTGTTTATTGGGGTATCTGGGTCACTGTGAAGTGCCGGACAGCTCGAAAGAATACGGAGAAACCGTGCTCAAAGGCATTACCTGGTTGGTTGACCTTTGGATGAAAAAAGAATTTCTGTCCGAGTCCGACCGAGCCAGCAATTCGGCGCCGTATGAGCATGGGATTGCCACGTATGCTTTGGCGGAGGCGTATTCGATGACTCGTTATGGTACCCAACGTATTCCTAATTTGCGCGAGGCGGTGATGGGGTCGATTGATGTCATCGTCAAAGGACAGGATAGTGAAGGTGGGTGGAACTACGGATATGGGGCGCCCACGGGCGGGGGGCCTGATATGTCGGTTTCGGGGTGGCAGATTCAGGCCATGAATGCCGCCGGGCACACCGGCATGGATTTTCCAGGCATGCCCGAGGCGTTCAAGAAGGCCATTGTGTATGTACAGAATTCCCAATCGGATAATGGGGCTTTCGGGTATCGCGGCAAGAACGGGGCCAGTTACGGGATGACGGGCGTGGCCGGGCTGGCCTTGATTGTGGGCGGTCAGGAGCGGGGCAAGGAACTGCGCCGTGGGACGGATTTTATTCGCGAAGACTGGGGACGTCGTCGTGCGCCATTTGAGTATGACTCGCCGGACGCGCATCTCTATGGGTCTTACTACATTAACCAGGTTTCATTCATGCAGGGGGGCAAAATGTGGCGCGACTGGAACAAGGCGCTGCAGGAAGAATTGTTGCCTAATCAAAAAGAAGACGGCAGCTACAAAGAAGAAGGTGGGGCCATGGGGGCGCACGGCAGTGGCGCGGCCGGTCCCGATGCGGAAATCTACCGCACGGCCTTGTGCACATTGATGTTGGAAGTGTATTACCGGTACCTTCCGGCTACTGAGAAACTGGGCGGCGGATTGGGGGGCGACTGATCGGCGGTCGGCCTTAAATACCAAGCGGTTGGGAGTGGGTCGGCTGAGGGTAGCGAAACCTCAGGCTGCGACCGGCAGCCTGAGGTTTCGCCGAATCCCCGTTTAATTAACCCCAAACGCCTGACTGCCTTGGACAGCGGGCGAAAGCAACGGAAGCAAACCTCGTGCCACTTTGAGGATCGCGGCGCGGATGGGGCGCGGAAAGGGTGGAACCTGCCGACTGGAGACTTATCCTGAAAGCGGGGATGACGATTTCACCAAAATGCTGCAAGTCAATAAAGCTCAGAGTAATGAGCGATTTATAGGGGAGGGTATGGACGCGGAATCGGAAACGTCATCGTTCCATTTGCCCCAACGGGGCAACGCATACCAGCCCAGAGCATCGCTCTGGGAACCGCGTCCGAGAGAATAGGTGTGTTCTGAAGGGACATCTTATTGTTAATCATCTAATTCTAATAAAGCCTTAATAATCAACGCTTTAACTCACTTCTTGAAAAATCGCGACTTCTGCCACACGCCACTTTAATGCCACTTCTCCGATGGACTTGCCATTATTTGATGATCCTTGGAGGTGACGATGACACGCATACGGACATCCGCAATAATGCCGTGCGTGCCGGATCTCCTGCCTTCCCCGGGGAGGAGGATGAACCTTGTCGGCCGGATCAGTCGCGAAACGCCAAATACGCTTCCTGTGGCGATTGGAGCCAGTCGAACGATGGCCAGCGCTGCCGGTTCCTCGCTTCTGCATATTCGGT
>CAJBME010000157.1 GCA_903954065.1 uncultured bacterium | reverse complement strand
CCCAAGTTGTAGGTCAAGCGGGTGTAGACGTTCAGTTCATCATAGTTGGCGCTGCCGGAGCTGGCATACCAAGTGTTGAAATTGAGCGCGAGCTTATCGGAAAGAGCGGCATTCACGTCGAGGGCGCCCCAGACGAGATTGTCTGCTTCTTCGCCGTCGGCGGAGAGGTATTCGAATCCGCGGAACACGTAGTCGGTATCGTAGCCCAGAGTCACGCTGCCAGAGAAGAGGGATGATTCTTCAACGATGGGTGTTGGGGCGACAGGAGCCTTGGACGACGACGGGGCACTGGTGCCGGCGAACGCCGAACCAAGAACCGCGCTACCAGCAATAAGCGAGAGCAGGTGGTGTTTGTTCATGGTTGATGTTGTTGTTTTGATGATGATGCTTTCCAGCAACTCTTATATCTAATAGAATTTAAGAGGCTGCCAAATTATACTTGGCTGTTCCGCGGAGTTTGCAACTACGAAAATTAAGGAGTGCGCAACTTTCGTGATGGGGGGTATACGGCCGGTTTTTATGGGTGGGAGTGGTTGCCAAGCGGCTGAGCGGGTGGTTTCTAGCGATGGAAGGGTTATTCGAAGTCGCTGGCGAGTACGGACTGGCGTTCGCGCAGAGCCAAGCGGCGGGCTTGGGCGGTGACGGCGTCGGTATTCTCATCGAAGCGGTAGCTGTGGCACGACGGGCAGGTGACGGCGGCGGTGACGACGATGGATTCGCATCCATCGCAGATCTTGTATCTGGATGGGTTTTTGACGATTTTATCGGCTTGGCGGGCGCGCTCGTGCAGACCTTCGGGATCGGATGACATGCTGAAGTATTGTACTCATGGTCGGCCTTGTTTTTCAAGTGAATCCCCCCCGGGTTAAAAGAAAATTTGCGTTGGGCGGCGGGTGGGTGGGGCGGGCTGCAGCGGGCTGCATTTTTCCCTTGGGCCCGGCGAGGGAGCGGCTTAGGGTGGAGGTGGCACTGGTGTTCCGCGGTGGATGGCTGGTGTCCGCGTTCGAGTGATTATATCTCATCACCCTCATTTTATGAAACCATCACCTTTATTGCGATTGTTGGCCCTGACGGCTCCGGCGGCCACTCTGACTGTTCAGGCGGCGCCGACGCCACTGATTACCTTTGAGACTCGTGTCTTGAGCACGGAGTTTCACAGTGAGGGGGCGGCCGCGGGGGATTTTAATAAAGATGGGGTCCGCGATGTGGTCTCGGGGCCGAACATTTTTTTTGGTCCTGACTTCAAGAAGGGGACGAAAATTTACGAAGCGCCGCGGTTTGATGTCCGGACGTATTCGCGAAATTTCATTGCGTATGTGTATGATGTGACGGGTGACGGGTGGGATGATGTGAAGGTATTGGGATTTCCTGGGGAGGAGGCGTATTGGTTTGAGAACCCGCAGGGGGCGGAGGGGTTATGGAAGCGTCATGTGGCGTTGAATGGGGTGGACAATGAATCGCCGACATTTGTGGATGTGAACGGGGACAAGAAGCCGGAGATTGTGTGTTCGGTGGGCGAGCGTTTTGGTTTTGCGGAGCCGCAGTGGGAAGATCCGGCGGAGACGTGGCGGTTTACGCCGGTCTCGGCGGTGATTCCGGGGATGGGGCGTTTTACGCACGGGCTTGGGCTGGGGGACGTCAACAATGACGGGCGGGTGGATTTAATGTGGAAGTCCGGGTGGATGGAGCAGCCGGCGGATTTGCGTAAGCAACCGGAGTGGACGTCGCATGAAGCTCCCTTTGGAACGGGCGGGGCTCAAATGTATGCGTATGATTTTGATGGTGATGGTGATTCGGATGTCTTGACCTCGATGGCGGCCCATGGGTTTGGTTTCTCATGGTTTGAGAATCTTGATGGGGGTGGGAAGCAGTGGAAGGAGCATTTGATTATTGGCGATGAGGCGGACACCAGTCCGAGCCGGGTGGCCTTCAGCCAGCATCATGCCTTGGACGTAGCGGACTTTGATGGGGACGGAGTATTGGATTTTGTCACGGGGAAGCGGTGGTTTGCGCACAATGGATCTGATGCGGGAGGCATGGATCCGGCGGTATTGTATTGGTTTCGGACGGTACGCGGTGGGGGAGCTGGCAAGGTGACGTTTGAGCCGCATTTTATTGATGATGATTCCGGGGTGGGAACGCAGGTCATGGCCACTGATGTGAACGCGGATGGGCACATGGATGTGGTGGTGGGTAATAAAAAAGGAACATTTGTGCATTTGCAGCAGCGTCCGGCGGCGGCGGCTGATGGGTCGCTGGTGTTGCATCAAGGCGACTCGCTGGACGGGTGGACGGGCGATCGCGCTTTCTGGCGGGCCGAAAATGGGGTCATTATTGGGGAAAGTACGGCTGAGCGGCCGTTGACTCAGAATTCCTTTTTGACGTGGGGTGGCGGCAAGTTGGCGGATTTTGAGTTGCGTCTAAAATTCCGCCTGACGGGCGGAGCGGACGCCAATGCGGGTATTCAGTTTCGCAGTCAGTCGATTGATAACGGCCACGGCATCAAAGGGTATCAGGCGGACATTGATAACAGCGGCAATTATGCTGGGGTGCTGTGGGACGAGCATGGCCGCGGGTTGTTGGGAGCCCATGGGGTGAAAGTGGTCCATGATCGCAGCGGGCGTTTGAAAGCTGAAACGCGTTTTGAGGAGGCGGAGAAAGTCAAAATGGCATTCCAGTCGGGCGGGTGGAACGAGTATGTGATCACGGCTGCTGGTGAGCATATTACATTGAGCCTTAATGGAGTGACGACGACGAAAGTGATTGACCGCACGTATATCGACCGCAAGCCGGACGGGGCTCCGGTCAATGATCAGCAGCCGAAGGAGGAGCGTGAGTTGCATGGTTTGCTGGCGCTGCAGCTGCATTCTGGTGGGCCGACGAAGATCGAGTACAAGGATATTCGGTTGACGGCCCTGCCGGGTGCGGTGCGTCCGGTGGAGTGACGGGAGGCTCCGGCCTCCCCCGGGGGTAGAATCAGCTATTTTCCGGACTGGCTGCGGCCGGCTCCGGAGTAGGGTGGGAGATGAAGATCGCGCATTTAACGGCTGGGACGGGCAACTTCCATTGCGGCAACTGCCATCGTGACAACGCTCTGGTTCGGGCGTTGCGGGCCGACGGGCATGATGCGTATCTGGTGCCCTTGTATTTGCCGTTGGTCCTTGACGAGCCGGAGGCCAGTCCGGAAGCGCCACTTTTCGCCGGTGGTATCAACATGTTTCTCCAACAGAAGCTGGCCCTCTTTCGGCACACGCCTCGTTGGCTAGACCGGGCTTTTGATGCGACTGGGCTGCTGCGTTATGTGTCGCGTTTTGCTGGCATGACGCGGGCTCGTGATCTTGGTGAGATGACTGTCGAGACGTTGCGCGGGACGGACAGTCATCAGGCGAAAGAATGGCAGCGGTTGATGGAATGGCTGATTCCCTTGCGGCCTGACGTGGTGGCGTTGAGCAATGGTTTGCTGGCGGGGTTGGCGCCTGGGATCAAGCGCCAGTTGGGCTGTCGCGTCATTTGCAGTTTGCAAGGCGAGGATTCATTTCTCGATTCGCTGCCGGAGCCGCATCGAAGTGCGGCGTGGGCGGGCTTGGCGGCGACGGCTCGGCATGTGGATCGTTTTGTGGGGGTGAGCGAATATTATGCTGATTTGATGGCTCGGCGGATGGGATTGCCGCCTGAGGCGGTGGCGGTGGTGCGCAACGGGGTTTCGCTGGACAGTCTGGCGCCGGCGGCGGCGTTGCCGGTGGTGCCGACGATTGGGTATTTTGCTCGTTTGTGTCATGGCAAGGGCCTGCATCTTTTGATTGAGGCCTTTATTTTGATCAAACAGCGCGGCACGCTTCCTGGGCTGCGGTTGCGGGTGGGCGGGGCGATGACGGCGGTGGACGAGGCCTATGTGAGCAGTCAGGAAGCGCGGCTGGTCGAGGCTGGAGTTCGTGGGGATGTGGAGATTCTTCCCAATATTCCGGCTGGGGAGAAGGAAGCTTTTCTTCAATCTTTGAGTGTCTTGAGTGTCCCGGCGATTTATGGCGAAGCGTTTGGTCTTTTTGTCATTGAGGCGATGGCGTGTGGGATTCCGGTGGTGGAGCCCGAGCATGCGGCTTTTCCGGAGCTGATTCATGCGACTGGCGGCGGGGTCTTGTGTGCGCCGGATGATGCGGGCTCATTGGCGGCGGCTTTGGAGCAGTTGTTGTTGACGCCTGGGCTGGCCGAGGTGGTTGGGCGCCGTGGTCGGGCCGCGGTCGAGCGGGATTTTTCCGCGGGCCGGATGGCTCGTGAGTTTGCGGCCGTGTGTGCGGCGGGCTCCGTCGGGGAGGAGAGGCGCGGGTCTTGATTCCCCGGGCTGGGTGTGGTGGGGGCGCGGGCCACGGGTTTTTTTGGGGAGTGGGGCCTGGGCGTGGCGGCTGAGAGGTGGATTGCGTCTTGGCGAATGGGCGGCATGATGAAGGAAAGCGAATCTTTGATTGGCTGAATTCCCGCTGGGTATCGAATGAATCCATCTCAACCGACGCCTCCTTCGGACCAAGTTCCAGATGACTGGGGATCCAAGACGCATGTGCAGACGCTGGTGTTGATGGTGGCCACGGTGTTGGGTTTTTTTTTGTGTTATCGGATGGCGATCCCGTTTTTGCCGGGGCTGGTCTGGGCGTTGGGACTGGCGGTTTTGTTTGCGCCTTTCCAGCGGTGGTTGGAGGCCCGGATCAAGAGTCACGCTCTGGCGGCCATGGTGGCGGTGTTGGTCATTGCCTTGATTGTGGTGGTGCCGCTGACGTTTATTGGTCAGAAGTTGGTCGTGCAGGCCGCGAAGGGAGCGGAATTAATCGAATTCAAAGTGAACTCAGGGGAGTGGCGACGCGGATTACAGGCGTCTCCGGCTCTGGAATCACTGGTGACACAGATTGACCAGCGCATTGATCTGCCCGGCAGCGTCAAATCATTCACGGGCTGGTTGATTTCTCGTGCGGGCTTGATTGTCAAAGGGTCGGTGTTTCAGCTGGTTGATTTTATGCTGACGTTTTACCTGCTCTTTTTTTTCCTGCGGGACCGTCGGGAGGCGTTGCAGATGATCAAGTCATTGTCTCCGTTGCGGCCGTCGGAGATGAATCGACTGTTCCACCGGGTCGGCGACACGATTGTGGCCACGATTTATGGAACGCTGGTGGTTTCGGCGTTGCAGGGGCTTTTAGGGGGGCTGATGTTTTGGTGGCTGGGGTTGCCTGCGCCGTTGTTGTGGGGGACGGTGATGGGGGTGTTGGCGTTGGTGCCGGTTTTAGGGGCTTTTATCGTGTGGATGCCGGCAGCGCTTTTTTTGGTGATGGACGGGAGTTGGGGGCAGGCGCTTGTTTTGACGCTTTGGGGGCTGCTGGTGGTGGGGACGATCGATAATTTGTTGCGTCCTATGCTGGTGGGGAACCGGATGAAGTTGCCCACGGTACTGGCCTTTATTTCGGTGTTGGGCGGGCTGCTGCAGTTTGGGGCGGCCGGGCTCATTCTCGGACCGGCTATTCTGGCGGTGACGACGGTGCTGCTGGAAATCTGGTCCGGTCGCGCGCAGCTGGAAACGTCATCCCATTCTCGGGATGAAACGTCATCCCACTCCCGGACCTTGTGGCGGGCGGCGGCACCCGTGTCGGGCCAGCCGGCGCAGGCGCCAGACGATTTGATGCGCGCGCGCGCGGATCAGTGACGGGTGTTTGGCGAGGAGGGGCCAGTCGACCTGCATGAGGCTGCGGGCGGCGAAGTGATGGAGTAATTGGGAGGCGGTGATTTCTTGAGCAAACAGGCGATGGGCCCGTTCGTGGCCGGCGGCTCCCATGCGAGCGGCGAGGGCCGGGTCGGTCAGTAATTTTTCCATGGCCTCGGCGAGGGTGCGAGGATCGCGTTCAGCCACGAGAAAACCTGTCACGCCGTGTTCCACCATCTCGGGAACTCCTGCCAGCCGCGTGGAGACACAGGGGACGCCGGCGGCCATGGCTTCCATGAGTACGGTCGGAAGGTTATCCATGCCACCGTCATGTTCCGTGGCGCAGGCTAGGGCAAAGAGGGTGGTTGAGTGCAGCGAGAGGATGATTTCGTCCTGGGATATGGCTCCTCGCAAGGTGACGCAGTCTGCGACATCGAGTGACGTGATCAGGGTGCGGAGCTCGGTTTCGAGCGGACCTTCGCCGGCGATGTCGCATTGAAACTTGATGCCGCGGGATTTGAGCTGAGCGCAGGCGTGGATCAAGTCGGGATAGCCTTTTTTTTCAATCAGGCGACCGACGCTGAGGATCAGCGGGATGGTGTGCTGGTGTGAGGTAGGGGAGGGGGCGGTCTGGATCTGGCTGTTGGTTGCGGGGCGGGCGAATCGAGCGAGATCCAGTCCGTTGTAGACCCTTTGAATTTTGCGGCCGGCGGCGGGAAACCGGTGGCGCAAATCGTTGGCGGTGAAGTCACTGACAGTGATGACGAGCGAGGCGTCGCGCATCAGGTGATCGAGGGTGACGTCGAGGTCGTTTTCGCGGCAAAAAATGTCATTGGCGTGGCCGGTGAACGAGTAGGAAAACCCGAAAGCGTGGTGCAGCCACCATCCGACCCGGGCCCCGATTCCTGCAAAGTGGGAATGGGCATGATGCAGGCCGGCTTCGCGCATTTTTTGGCCGATGTAAGCGGCCTCGTAGACGCGCAATTTGTCGGGGCGGTTACCCCAATGGCGCAGGCTGAGCACGAGGTATTGCGGGAGCCGGTTGGCTTCTTTTTCGGCTTTGACCCAGGCTACCAGTTGTTTTTCGGGCGGGAGGAAGTGAACGCGATCGTATAGTTCCGATGGGAAATTTCGCGGCACTTCATCCCGTGGATCGCGGATGGAGAAGATAAGTGGGCGCACGCCCTGACGTTCCAAGGCGGCTACCTCGCGCACACAAAACGTCTGGGTGAAACTGGGAAACCTCTCGAAAACGTAGGCGAGGTGAGGGCGCACGGGCGGGGAGATGGGGTGGTGCGGGAGGGGTTTCTAAGGTGGGTGTGGAGGGGAAGGAGGAGGCCTAGAGCTCGAGGAAATTTTTGAGCAATGTTTTGCCGTCTCGGGTCAGGATGGATTCGGGATGGAATTGCACGCCATGGATGGGGAATTCACGATGTCGCAGTCCCATGATTTCCTGTTCATCTGTTTCGGCGGAGATTTCGAGGCAGTCGGGCAGCGACTCGCGTTTGACGATCAGAGAGTGGTAGCGGGTGGCCTCGAAGGGTTCGGGAAGTCCGGCGAAGACGCCGCGGCCGTCGTGGTGCATGAGTGAGGTTTTGCCATGCATCAAGCGCGGGGCTCGCACCACTTCTCCACCAAAAACTTCTCCAATCGCTTGATGTCCAAGGCAGACGCCCAAGGTCGGCATGTGCGGGCCGAACCGGCGGATGGCTTCACAACTGATGCCTGCCTCCCGGGGGTAACACGGGCCTGGCGAGATGCAGAGTCGTTCGGGCGCGAGCGCGGCGATCTCGTCCAGTGTGATCTGATCGTTGCGGAAAATCCTCATCTCCGCCCCCAATTCGCCAAAATATTGGACGAGATTGTACGTAAATGAGTCGTAATTGTCGATGATGAGCAGCATCCTACTGCAACCAACACGAAAATTCGCCACCGCCAAGTGCGGAGCCGAAAATTCCTGCAGTTCCTGCAGTTTCTGACCACAGCGCTGTGGGCATGATCCTGCGGGCATGAATTTATTCTGGCGTGTCGCGTCAACCTGAGGCGTAATCATTCTTAAATCCCATGAATCCATCACATTTTGCTCCTGTCCTGCGTTGGCTGTTGACGGCGGTTGCCGTCGGCTCCGGGCTTGCGTCTTGCACCGTCTACGAGGAAGGGTATTACGGCGGCGGACCGCGCTACGGAGGTGGTCCGTATTACGGCGGAGGTCCGGTTTATGGTGGTGGGTACGTCTACGGGTATGACGATTGGAATGACGAATACTACAGCTACCATCCGGCGGCGTATTCGGGATATGTGTCGTATTCAACGCGTTATCCGTATTATTACGGGGGGCGGTATTATAGTTATCGCTGGTGGGACGACGACCGGTACTCGAATTACCGTCACGATCATGGATCGAACCACAGCCAGTATCGTCATCGTCGCAGTGATGAGGAGTTGAAGTTGGTTCGTTATCGGCAGGAGGATCGGGGGCAGTTGCCTACGGGGTACCATTCCAAAGAATGGTACAAAGACCGAGGGATCAGTTTGAAGGAAAATACGTATCGCGACCGGGAGGGCGAACTGCATGGGAGGCAGCCTCGGTCCAGTAGTTCAGGCAGTTCCAGCAGTTCAGGAACGAAGTATCGAGATTCAGATTCATCGCGAGGGAGTTCGTCGTCTTCTCGGAATCGGGATGACGACCGGCAGCCGAGCTCGCATCCGCGCGCGCTGTTGCAGCCTGAAAAATACCGATATACGGGGGAGAGAGAGCCGTCCCGTCGGTCGTCTTCATCTTCTTCCTCGTCTTCTTCCTCATCAAATCGCAGTCGTGAGGATAATCGTCCGACCAGCGAACATCCCCGCGCCTTGCGCCAGCCGGAAAAGTATCGTTACACCGGCAGCGCGGGAGGCGGTGACCGGAGCAGTCATAAAAACAAGAAAGACTGAGGTGTGGATCAGGAGGGTGGGCCGGGTGGATTTTGAGAGCAGAGAGGCCTCCCTCCGCTGGTGTGGCAAGGTATTGGGAAAAAGTGTATGTGAGAGCGGGGGCGGCCTGACATTGACTTCGCGGCGCTGCCCTTTAATCTTAGCTTGTCATCAACCAGATGGTTTTGACGCCGATGCATACCCTTACCTCTGCCCTTGATAAGGGCTTTTCTTCATCCGCTCCCGGTTATTGGGCTGGCGTGGCTCCCGAACAGTGGAACGACTGGACGTGGCAGATGAAAAATCGTGTCACGACCTTGGCCCAGCTGGAAAAGCATCTGGTGCTGACGGATGAAGAGCGCGCGGGCGTGCTTCTGACTAAAGACAAGTTGGCGATGGCGATTACACCGCATTTTTTCAAT
>CAJBME010000156.1 GCA_903954065.1 uncultured bacterium | reverse complement strand
GGATTAACCTCCATTTTACCTTGCTGGTATGACGTGACTGCAATAAGGGCCCGCCGCTGGCAGCGGTCGGCGCTGGGCCTTTTTCCATTCTGACTCCCGTTGCCGCATTTCCGACCGCGCCTCGTCCCTTGGCTGTACCCCCGAGTCCGGTGTCATCGCCCATTTGGTTCCTCGCCCGAAAGATTCCGGCGGTTGTGTCCCGCGTCCTCGGTTCCACTCGTCTCTCATTCTCCATGTTTTCCTCATTCTCCACACATCTGTCCACGAATCCTCTTTTCCGCATTCTGTCCGTCCATTGTCCTAATCTGCTCCACTTGTCCTTCCCCTTGGGATTTTCCACCCCCCGCAAATGTCCGAGGCTCGAGACATCCCGCGGGAGCTATTTCGAAACTCGAATATCGAAAATCGGGTGCACGACTGAGTGGCGTCACTTTACTCTAACCCATCGCTCTCCAAAGCTAACGGCTCACTTCTTCACCGCCGCGCGGCTTAAAGATGTTCTCGAAGCTCCGCGCCGCGTCGGTGAGCACGTTCAAAAGAAGAGAAAGTTGCGCCCGCCGTTGGCCACTTTCTTGCGACCTTCTCGCTTTTCGGCACCACACTATGGCAACATCTTCGGGCGGCGCACCGGACCCGGTGGCTCGCGTGAAGAATGTCATGATTACACTGGGCCTCCCTGGGAGGTTTGAGGATGTTTTGAGTTTGGAGCTTGAACAGCTCATCCCAGTTGCGGGACGTTTGGGTCTTCCGGACGATCAGCTCAGCAAGCTCTCTGAGTTGGCGCTGGTCGATGCGCGTTTGGGCGTGCAGATGGAACTCAGGCGTCTTCGTTCCCGTGGTGTTAAATTGTTTCGCCAACAGGGTCACATCTCAACTTTGGAATTGGAGGCTCTGCGGCGCTGGACGGTTGTAACGTCCAGAGATGACCCTGACCGTACGCTCGGCGATGACGCATCTTCTCAGTTCGGCGGATCAGTGTCGGGTTCTCATGCTCCGAGTGATTCGGCAGACAATCAGGCACTGCGCCGCGAGCTGGATGAACTTCGCACCAAGGTGTCGCTCCTGGAATCTGAACGTGACCAGGACGAAGATCCTTCGGCATCGTCGGCACGTCATTTGTGGATATCCGATCAGTTGTGGGACGAACTTCCCCCTGATGCGGTTCGAGCTGAACTTTCGAAATCTCAACTTCGGCACATCCTACGTGTTTATCCCCTCCCTGCTGACTATTCTCTGAAGGCAGGCGAGGCTTCAGCATCCGATCGTGCGCGGTTAACAGGATCCGCGCGCGATCAAATGGACTCGCTGGCAAAGACGGTGGGGCGCATGACGGACCCTGTTCGTCCCTTGCTTCATCTTATTTCTCGACTCGACAACGACGAGATCGAGGCGGCGGAGATCCGCCGCATGGCTCTGGATTCAATTTTGCTGAGTCTTCACGGCGCCTCGAGCCTCGAGGTGCGCCGGAAGAAATTGCTTTTCGGCGAGAACAAGGTTTTGGGTTCTTTGTTTGATCGCACCACCGCCAAACCTCTTCTCTCAGAACATGAGGAGCGTGCTCTCGAGGAGCTGTACAAGCACGAGAAGCACAAGGCGAAGATTCGGGCGGGCACAAGGCCTCGCCCGGCGGGCACTTCCACGCAGCGCCCGTTCACTCCCGCAGCAGGCGGGAACCAGCAGCATACTGGAGTCAACTTCGAGGGCGGCCCGCGTGGCCGCGGGCGGGGGAACAAGCCATTCCGGCAATTCGATAAGACCAACGGCCACGTAGGGGGCCGGGGGCGCGGAACCGGCGACGTGCGGGGCGCAAGTGACGCCACCGCGCAGCGCAAATGAGCACAGATGTGCCTTCGCCCATCGCGCCCTCTCATGCCGGTGCAGGCTCCTTCGCAGGATCTGACCGACGTGGGGGGGCGCCTTCGCCGCTACTCTCACCTCTGGCGTTCGATCGCGGACCCCGAGGTGCAGGGGTGGTTGGCGGAGGGTTTTCGCCTGGACTTCCCGCACGGTCCGCCAGTGCACCGGCCGAATCCCGTCGATTCAGCTGCGCTCCTGGCGGGCGATCCCACACGCCTCGTGGCGTGCGCGGATACAATTCAGGCGTACATGGACAAGAAGATCTTGGAGCTCGTGCCCGAGTGCGAGCGCGGGGAGGGGCTCTATCAGGTGTTCTTTCCCGTGCCCAAGAAGAACCCGGGCGAGTGGAGGGGTTGCCTCGACGCCCGCCCGGTGAATGCAGAACTTCGGTACGAGAAGTTCAAGATGGAAGGGCTTCAAACGGTGAAGTCGCTGCTGCGGCGGGACGACTGGCTGACGTCGATCGACGTGGCCGACGCTTACCCACACGTGCTGATCCACCCCGAGGATCGCCAGTACGTGAGGTTTATTTGGGCGGGCGTTCACTATCAGTTCCGCGCGGTGTGCTTTGGACTGGCGTCGGCACCTCGCATGTTCACCAAGATCATGCGCCCGATCATGGCAGTGCTGCGGGCCTTCGGGATCCGTTCCGTGGTGTACCTCGACGACCTGTTCCTGATGGCGCCGAGCCTCGGGGACTCGCTCGAGAAGACGCAGCGGGCGGTGGACACGCTGGTTCACTTTGGCTTTCTCGTTTCGCCGAAGTCCGAACTCGTCCCTCGGCGGGTTCAGGATTTTCTCGGCATGACGGTGGACTCGCACGCGATGGAACTTCGGGTGCCCCACAAGAAAGTCAAGAACTTCAAGGACGCGGTGCGTCGCTGCCTGCAGCGAAACGCCGCCGGCTCTCTGTCCCTGCGGGAGCTGGCGGGCGTGCTGGGCAAGATTACAGCGATGACACCGGCGGTGTTGCCGGCGCGGCTGCTGTCGCGCCACCTTCTGGACTGCAAGAACCGCGCAATGGCGACAGGCGGCACGATACGCTGGGAGGCGTGTGTTCACCTGGATCAGGCGGCGCGGGTCGAGCTGGAGGAGTGGCAACACCTGCTCGATCACTGGAACGGCCGCTCGGTTATCCCGCCGGCGGCGCGTCACGTGGTGACAACGGACGCTTCTCACTACGGGTGGGGAGCGTGGCTGCGTGGCCAGGACGCTCGAGGGTTTTGGACCCGAGCCGAGTCACGGGTATCCAGCAATCGCCGCGAGCTCAAGACGGCGGTGCTGGGTGTGCAGTCTTTCGCGAGCCAACTCGAGGGCTCGGTGGTCGAGATCCGCACAGACAACGCGGTGACCATGGCCTACATCAATCACCAAGGCGGCCGCAATCCAGCGCTGACGGCGTTGGTTCGCCCGCTCTGGGAGTGGGCGTTGGCGACCAAGACGACGGTCTTCGCAACCTACATCCCGGGCAAGCTGAACGTGCGGGCAGATCAGCTGTCGCGCGTGAAGCGGGATCGCACCGATTGGATGCTCAACCGGCGCGAATTTCGGGCTGTGGAACAGCTGTGGGGACCGTTCACGTTGGACGCGTTCGCGACGCGTCTCAACAGACAGCTCCCGAGGTATTGCTCGTGGCGACCGGATCCGGAGGCAACTTTGGTGGATGCCCTCCAACAGGATTACACGAAGGAACGGGCGTGGGCCAACCCGCCGTTCAATCTGATCGGGCGCTTCTTGGCGCGGATCAAGCGTCAGCGAGCAACCGCGGTGGTGGTAGTCCCGGCGTGGCCAACCCAACCCTGGTGGCCACTCCTTGCGGAGATGCTGACGGCGGAACCAGTGCTGCTTCCTCACCGGAGCGATCTCTTTCTCCCGGGTCACCTCGGGAACGAGATCGCCTTGCTGGCGCCACGCTGGTCGGTGATCGCCTGTCGGATATCCGGAGCGCCCTCGTCGCTCGCGGCTTTTCGGCGGCGTCTGCGGATCAGATCATCCGCAAGTGGACGCACAGCACGGCCGGCAGCTACAACGCGCCGTGGCGCCGGTGGCACGATCACTGTGCCCGGCGCCGGCACTGTCCCTTTTATGCCCCTGTACGAGTCCTGGCGGACTGGCTCGCCCACGAGGCGGAGCTAGGACGGAAAGCGGGCCAGATCAACTCGTTCACCTCCGCGGTCGTCACGGCGCAGGAGGTGGTCACAGGGCGTCGCGAGCTTGCCCTCGCGCCAGC
>CAJBME010000155.1 GCA_903954065.1 uncultured bacterium | reverse complement strand
GCGGACCCGGCCAGCGGGAAGTAAACTTCCCAGTCAAGCACTGATCCGACTCCGTCGGTTAGCGGCGCTGACGGGGCATCGCATACCAGCCCAGGGTGCAAACCCTGGGAATCACCCGGAAAAAGAAACCCGCGTTCTGAAGGAACGCCGCATAGTCGCGAGCCACGGACCTCGACCACGCCCTTCCCTATGCGGTGTTCCTTCAGAACACACTGATTCTCTATGATCCGGCGGTTCCCAGGGCGATGCCCTGGTCTGGTATGCGTTGCCCCATTGGGGCAAATGTCACCATGGTGTGTGCGATCATGCTACCATGCCCCCACCAGCATCGCATCCGCGGACGTGCCAATTGGCATCCCTCCGACGTACCAGCCGGCCATGCTGACCGTGACGGCCGCGACGGCCGCGACGGCCATGCCGGCCGCGGTTTCTTATCGTGGCAGCACGCGGGCGATGACGTGCGGGCAAGAAGTGCCAAAGTAACGTTTAGCGACGGCGCGCACTTCGGCGGCGGTCAGCGCTTCCACTTGGGCCACCAGTCGGTCGTGGTGGTCGTGTCCGACGCCGTACAACTCGTCGAGGGCGGCCGTCCGCGCTAGGCTTTCGGGTGACTGGCGGCTGATCAGGTTTTTTCCCACCCACGATTTTTTGACTCGGACCAGCTCATCCTCGGCGAGGCCGTCCTTGGCGAGTTTGGCAATTTCGTCGAGCAATTCCGACTGGGCGTGTTCCAGTTGGGCCGGGGAGGTTCCAAGGTAAAAGGCAAAGGCCCCCGGGGCCATGCCGAGGATCTGGAAAGCTCCGGTGTAATAGGCAAGCCCCTGTTCCTCTCGAATGCGGAGAAACAGCCGCGACGCCATGTCGCTGCACGACTCATCGAGCACTTCCAGCGCCGCGCGATCGCGGTGCAGCGCTTGAACGGTCGGATAACCAATCGCCAGCACCGCCTGCTTTTTGTCTTTGTGAACTTCGCGCACAATCCGGCCGGCCAGATCGGCCGAAAACCCGACGTTCGGCGGCGTGATGTGACGCTCTCCTGAGGGCATCGAGGCAAAGGCCTCGGTGACCAGGCGCACGACTTCAGCCTGTTTGACGTCACCATACACCGCCAGAACCATGTTTTTGGCGACGGCCAGCTTTTGATGGAAATCGAGCAGCGTCTGCCCCGTGATACCAGCCAGCGTCTTGGGCGAACCATTGCGATCCCAGGCAAATGGATGAGGGCCAAACATGGCTTCTCTTAATTCACGAAAGGCCACACTGGTCAAGCGGTCGGCCTCCGCCTTGATGGCCGCCAATTGAATGCCTTTTTCGCGTTTTACTTCCGCCGCCGGATACGACGGACGCAGCAGGACATCTGACAAGACGTCAATTCCCATGGCCAGATCAGGCTTCAACAAATCCACCGTGACTGACCACGAGCTGCCACCCGACTCGGTACTGATGCCCCCGCCGGATTCCTCAATCAGCGTGGAGATTTCTTCGCCGGTGCGGGTTTGCGTGCCTTTGAGAATCGTGCGCGCCAGCAAACGGCTCAGCCCGGACGTCGCGGCCGTCTCAGCCAAGATGCCTCCGCGCAAGGTGGCATGCAAAGTGATCAACGGCACCCGCTTGTCTTCCTTGATCAAGACCGTCAATCCGTTAGGCAAGACAATTTTTTCCACAGCCGGCCCGGCGGCACGACGCCGCTTGCGAGCGGCTTTCGCCAGCGATCCTTTGGGATTCACCGAGGTCACGGTCAGACATTGATCCCGCAAATACACCGAGGCCACCCGGCGCACGTCATCCGGCGTGACCGCCGTAATCGCCGCCACCATGTCCCGCGTAAAATTCAAGTTGCGCGCGACATGCCAGTTGCCCCCCAAATCGCCCGCCAATCCGCGCATCGAGGTCAATCCATCCAGTTGCTCGCCCAATACCATGCGCTGCGCTTTGGCCACTTCGGCCGCCGTGACTCCATCCGCCTGAATCTCATGTACCATCGCTATGGCTTCGTCCTTCACAGCCTCGCTCTTGTCAAAATCTAGCTCCCCCGAAATGGCAAAAATCCCCCCCGGAGGCGGCGCGTAACAACTCGCCCCAATCCCGTGAGCCAACGCCTTCTGGTCGCGCAGCCGACGATACAACCGCGAGCTGTGCCCCTGCCCAAGAATCTCCGCCAATACTTCCAGCGCCGGAATGTCCGGATGCGTCAGCCCCGGAATCCGCCACGCCAGCGTTAGCTTGCTCAACTCCGTGGCAAATTCCACATGCGCCTCGCGTCGCCCCAGCTGCTCGGGCTCTGTCGGTACAATGACCGGCGCCCCACCCCCGCGCGGAACATGCCCCAGCCGACGCGCCAGTTTCTTCTCAACCGCATCGGCCGTGACCGGACCCGCCACCACAAAGAACATATTGTCCGGCACATAATGACGACGGTAATACCCCACCATCTGCTCATGCGTAATGCGATTAAATAAATCCAAATGACCGATAATCGGTTTCCCCATCGGATGCGTGCGGAAGGTGGTCTCGAACAACAAATGACTGTGTTTCGTATCCGGATCATCCTCGCCCATGTCAATCTCCCGACGAATCACATCTTTTTCTTTCTCAAATTCCGCCTCAGGAAAAGCCGCATTCGCCACCAAATCGGTCAACACATCCAATACCGTGTCCAAGCCATCCAGCGGCGCATCAATATAATAAACCGTCCGATCAAATGACGTGTACGCATTCAAATACCCACCAATCGCCTGCACCTCGCGCGCTTGCTCGGCCGGTCCTTTGGTCGCCGTGCCCTTGAAAACCATGTGCTCTACCAAATGCGATATCCCCGCCCCAAGAAACACATCCTCCAGACAACTCCCCGTTCGCACCCAGACCTGCACCGAAACCACCGGCGCACTGTAGTCCTCTTTCACTATGATCTCCAACCCGTTAGGCAGGGTACGCAACTGGGCGTCGGTCAGGGGAATGGTGATGGCAGTGGCAGACATGGGGAAAAAACAAGAAAAAGACAACTAATCACCCGCAGGCCGCACGCGGCTCTCAGGTCATAGCCCAGTGAGGGCTAGAAAAGAACGAACGCAAGCAGGGACCAGTCGTCGATTTTTGCAACCCGCCTCGGAAAAATCCGCGCCCTCCATTCGCGCCAGCCGCTGGTCCGTCTCGATCATAACCCACCGACCCGGACCAGACCCCATCGAAGCGGCCAAGCCGCCACTGTAGCCGGGTACGTTGGCCCCGGTTTCCACACTTGGCCCCCAGGCCACATCAATCAAGACACGGATACGAATCCGCTTTTACGCAGCCGGTCCCCTTGCTAAAAAACGTTCGGAGAATCGTTCGGCGCCGCGACCGGGGTCAGCGACCCACGGCTACAGTAGATTCAAGCCCCGGTGTCCACACGTGGCCCCCAGGCCACATCAATCAAAACACGAATACGAAACCGCTTCTCCGCAGCCGGTCCCCTTGCTCAAAAATCGTTCGGCGCCGCGACCGGGGTCAGCGACCCACGGCTACAGTAGAT
>CAJBME010000154.1 GCA_903954065.1 uncultured bacterium | reverse complement strand
GGGTACGTTGGCCCCGGTTTCCACAACTGGCCTTCGGGCCACATCCCTCAAGACACGGCTCCGAATCCGCTTCTCCGCAGCCGGCCCCATGCCAAAAAAGCGTTCGGAGCGGCGTTCGGCGCCGCGACCGGGGTCAGCGACCCACGGCTACAAAAGATCCGAAGACAAAACAACGGCACAGGCGGCCAAGCCGCCGCTGTAGCCGGGTACGCCGGCCCCGGTTTCCACAACTGGCCTTCGGGCCACATCCCTCAAGACAATGGCTCCGAATCCTAGAGTAGAGGTGTGCGCTGAAGGAACACCGCATCGGGTGGGTCAGGGTCAATTTCCGAGGGACTCGACTCTGCGGCTTGCCTTCAGGGACTACTCCATTCAGGACCTACTCCACCACCAGCGGTGTCTCGCTGAACATGCCGGGCGTATAACCTTCGGGAAGTTCCAGGGCAGGGTTCGTGATGTTGACCAGACGCCATGTCCATGGCCACCATCCTTCTTTTTTCCAGTGGAATGAAAACGGCTGGTCGAGCTGGCGGGTCATGGTCAGCATCATTTCCCCTACTGGCGTGAGCGAGCGGCCGTTCAGGCGCATGGTGGCGGTATAAATCACGGTCGCGTCGGGCCCGGCGGATACTTGTGGGTCAATCCACTCGACCTGTAGACTGAGAAACTGGCGGGTGATGTCGCGCAGGGCCGAGCCAATCTGATCACGATTCAGGCCCCATTGATCCTCGTAAGTGGTCGAAACCATATGCCACGCTTTGACAGAGCGTCCGTCGGCCAGTGCCTGACGGAAGTTTCCCGCGCGGTGGCGCACCTGACTTTCGGACGTAATCCCTTGTGAACAAAGCCACACCAATCCTGAAAGCACCTGAAAAACGACCAGCCAGCGCCAGGACCGGCGCAGAAACTCCAGCGTGATGGAAAGCATAGTGCGTTTTTCGGTTGTACGCGGTGGTTGCGCAAGGCCATAGTCACCCCATGAAAGAACGGTTTCGGCAGAATGTGGCGGCGCTGCTGGTGGATGCGACGGGGCGTCTGTTAATTTGTGAACGACGCGATTTTGCCAACTCATGGCAAGTGCCGCAAGGCGGGATTGACCGGGGCGAAACGCCCGCGGAGGCGCTCCAGCGTGAACTAGACGAGGAATTGGGCCTGGAACCACATCACTACAAAGTGCTGCGCCAACAAAGCGGCTATCGCTACTGGTTCCCCCCCGGCTCCAAAGCGCTTCGCAATTACGCCGGACAGGAACAAACGTACTTCCTGTGTAAAATGCTGGCCGCCGATACCGACATCCGCCTCGACAAACATAAACCTGAATTTGTCAAGTGGAAATGGATCGAACCGGAAGCCTACGATTTCGCCTGGCTCCCCGCCTTTAAGCATCCGGTTTACCGCGAAGTCTTTCGGGACTTTTTTGGCTTGGGAGAGGACGACTCACCCGGACACGGCACCCAGACAACGGCCCCTCACGGCGCAGGACCGTCTATCGCCTGAAGCGAAGTCCGGTCCCGTCATCCCGTTGATTCTCAGCTGCCATGCGGCGGATTAACCTTTAAAAACGATGAACTTCCGACAGATGAAGTTCACAAGGGCCGACGTCACAATGAGCATGAGCTGCGCGGCCCACCAACCTGTCTGCAAGGCGTCACGCAAAAATGGGCCCGCAAAAATACCCGCCACCCCGCTCACCACATTGATCAAAGTGAACAACAAGAATTCAAGCCCTCGACCGTGGCGCCCCCCCGTAAAAACCCAGATCGCATTGGTCGCGTAAGCCACTAAATTACCAATCGGCAACGCCCAAAGATTGGCATAAATCTGGTTCCACTTCAGCACGTCCTTGGGCGCCCCGTCAAAAGCCGGAAACCAATGCTGCGAGAAATACCACGCCATCGCCGTATGCGAAACCGTGGCCATTACCCCGCAAAATCCATACTTGGCAAATTGCACGATAAAGGGCGCCTCCTTCGATTTCAAAAAATGAAAGGTCGCCAATGGACGGTTCGATAAAATAAAACGCGCCACATACATCGTCTGCGCCACCAGCCCCGTCGGAATAGAAGTCGCAGTGGCAGCGGCCACAGGAGGATCAACCGCCGCAGGCGCAGTGGAAACAGCAGGATTAAGGTTCGGATCCATCCAGAAAATAAAAGTAAATACAGAAAACTCTCGCCTACACATCCCCGAAACGCTCGCGCCATTTGGGTAAAGCCTCGATAATCGTCTGCTTGCGTCGACGACTGCTGATTTCCCACACCACCGGACGGCCACGCGGAACCAACGGCATCAAGGTGTCGAAATCCACCCCGCCCGCCGTCAACGGCACCCGGTGGTCACGGTGAGGCCACTCCACATCATGCAAATGACACCCCAGCCAGTGCGACCTCACCGAACGCAGCCACGTCTCGTGATCGAGCAAACCCAGATTCGCTTTGCGCTGGACATGACCAAAATCATGCCAATACCCAACCCACGGATTGTCCTTAAAATACGAAAGCAAACCCAACATCTCCTCCTCCGTCGGCACCTGCTCGTAATGACTGCGGCTCTCAATAGCCACCGGAACGCCAACCGCTTTTGCCTTCTCCGCAATCTGGGAAACCGCCTCCCGGGCACGCTGCACATACAACGGCGCCGCCTGCTCCCGAGCCTGCACAAACTCCAACTTGAGCCGAATATAATCCCGCGTGTTCAGCTGCCCCGCCAATAACATCTTCTCCAACATGCTAGTATATTTCTTCACCGGCACACTGCCCAGATGAAGCACCACATAACGAGCTTCAAACTGCTCTGCAAATTCTAATGTTTTAAGAGTCAATGACATAGCACGTTCCCGCTCATGCGGCCGATGCGATGTGAATTCATAAGCGTCCGGAGCGTCAATCATCAGCTCGACCGGTGACGGACAGAAATTATGCAGGCCCGAAACCTTGATTTGCCCCTCCCGAAACGCCTTTTGCAATCCCGGCAACAACGAGACTTTCAGGCCATGGCTGATCTCGATGGTATCGAATCCCATCGCTCTGATCTCATGGACGATGTGTTCGCCCTCCGTATGGCGCTGGCTATTCCAGCAGGTCGAAAATGAAAGCATCGGCCTAGGTGGTGGGATGGGAATGGTGACGGAGACGGCGGGCCAGAGACGCGGCCGATCGCGACGGAAGCGCCGTCAGATGAAAAAATCGCCCTCCGTCAAGAGAGCTGACGCCACGATCGGACGCTCCCCAACCGCGGCCCGATCTGGATGTTTCTGAAAAAACGACGGCACTCATCACACCATCTTAGCGTGGAGAACCACGGGCTCAAGGGCTCAGCGGTCTCTCTGTGCGGTCGGCTCGCCGCCGCGCCCGGTCCCCTTGCCGCGGGTCGACACCACCCTGCCACCGGATGGATCGACAGCCTGACGGCCGAACAGCACGTCATCTGGTTCACCGCCGGCGAAAGGACTCGATCAATTCTTCCGGCGTCAAGGTGGCCGTCCCGATCTTCCCCACCACCACGCCCGAGGCGTGATTGGAGATTTCCGCTGCCTCTTCATCGGTGGCCCCGGCCGCCAAAGCCAGTGTGAAAAGCGCAATCGCCGTGTCGCCAGCCCCAGAAACATCAAATACTTCTCGAGCCAAAGCTGGCAGCCGATAGGGGACCTGATCTTTTTTTAACAACGCCATCCCTTGTTCGCTCAGCGTGATGAGCAGCATTTTCGTATCCCATTGCGCAAAAAGCCGATGCCCCAGCTCCTGCAATGCCGATTCCAGCGAGTCGGGCGAACGCAGACCACTCTCATCCAAGCCGGCCGCCTGAAATGCTTCGGACCGGTTGGGCTTGATCGCCGTGGCCCCACGCCAGTGCAGCGGGTTGTTCGGATTCGGGTCCACCGTGACAATGACATTCGTCCCGCGAGTCAATTCCGCTAATCCATCCACCAATGCCTGCGTCAAAAACCCCTTTCCATAATCCTCAATGATAATGGCATCTACCTCCGGCAGCATCTCCGCAAAAAAAGCCTGAGCCCGCTCCCTCATCGCCTCACTCAAAGCCCGGCGCTTCTCCCGATCAATCCGCACCACCTGTTGATTGCGCGCCACAATCCTCGTCTTAACAATCGTTTGATACTCAGGATCTCGCAATAACCCTTTCGTATCAATGCCGCTACCCGTCAGCAGCCCGTCCAGCTCGCTGGCAAAAACATCATCCCCCACCAATCCCGAAACACTGACCCGAGCGCAAAAAGGTAATAGATTCCGCGCCACGTTGGCCGCTCCACCAGGATAGGCATCCTCACGCTTCACCTCCACCACCGGCACCGGCGCCTCCGGAGAAATCCGGGAAACCGCCCCCCAGATAAATCGATCCAACATTACGTCCCCAATCACCAGCAATCGCTTGGTGCGGAAAACAGACAACAATGACTCAAGTCGATCAGAATCCATGAAACAAAGCCTTAACCATCACAGGGCCAGCCCAAAGTTCAAGACCCAAACACCCCGGCAATCGTCATCCCCGCCCACTCCCAGCCGACTTTTTCCACAGAAAAAACAAGATTTTCCCACTCCCCACCCACGCGCATGACGGTCGCGCGGCTTCTCAACCGGGCGTCTTGATGAGAAATCGGAGGGTGGCACATCCTTGGGGTGGTGCTTTGGCGATGATTCTTCGGCCTTCAAGACGATCGATCCCCGTAAGCTCGATCTGGACACCCTCACGGAAAAGAGTGGCAGTGCCCCACTCAAACCGCGCTTCGACCGCGGCGCTGAGATTGATGTGCACATCCGCCGACTCACTTCCCTGAGGAGTCAGGGTCCATACCATTTCTCGTTCGAAACAGGCCACCTCCAGAGTCACTCCACCATCGGAGAGAGTGATGCGCCGGGGCCCGAGAACAGTCGTCGCGGCCAGATTTCGAAATCCAAAACCGCCGGGAACCGCTGTTCCGCCGACTGACTCGTTGGAGAGGAATTGTTTATCTCGTACGATGAGACTGGCGATACAGCCGTTTTTTCCCGTTTCGAGCGAGTACACTGGGGTCTCGATCCTCTGAAATGCGGGCAGGGTCTGAAAAAACATAGATTCCGGTGCTAGTTCATCGCTCCGGAAGCCAAAAGCCGGCAGCCCATCAAGGCCGGTCAAATTGGCCTCGGTCAGTCCACCCCACGCGTAGCGTATGGTTTTCGGCAGAGAGACGGTTGCCGATTCCAAAAGGACGGTCTTTCCCTCAATCGTGGCCTCCGCAAAACGGTAATCTCCATCCTCTCCGGCGACCATGAATCCCCGAGGATTCTGACCCCGGGCGGCTTTGAGGCCCTGATCGAAAGTGACACTCAATTGTTGGCCTGACGTTTCAATGTTGCGTGGACGAGGACCATGGGCATTCACGTTGAGCCCGTACACTTCCTTTTTGGCAACCAGAGCGAGGCGTCTGCCAATTTCCTCTTTTTCCTTTGGATGGAGGTCGAATCCATCGGTCGTATCGTACGTGACGACGCTCCAGGCATTGGAAAATCCGTCGCTGGCCTTGTCCTGAGCCTCCCGCAACCAACTGAAATCCAGACTACCCATCCTTCCTTCGAAGGCCGGGAGCTGCACAATGAGAAACGGGAGATCCCCCTGCCCCCACCCCAGTCGCCACTGCTCCATCATGTTACGCAATAACTTCACATAAAGCGCCGGTTGGCCGGCGTTGGCCTCGCCCTGATACCACAGTACCCCCTTGATGGGGCGTGCGAAAAGCGGATGAATCATCGCATTAAAAAGAGCCCCGGGCGGAATGCCGAACATCGACCCGCTGAGCCGGTCCTGCGGAAGGCCAGCAAGACTGCCAGCCGGCGACCAGGCCTCGATACTGGTCCCGCCAAACGAACTGTTGATGAGTCCCAAAGGAACGTCCGCCAACGCCGGCTCCCGACGTAAGTGGGCCGCAAAATAACAGGCTACAGCAGAAAATCGGGCCAACAACTCCGGCGAAGCCCGCTGCCATCCCGCCTCCAACCGCGGCTTCGGAACGTCCGCGCCGCCTCGAGGCACCTCCAGAAAACGAATGGCGGGCTCACGATTCAGTTCCGCAAGAACCTCCCGGCCGCCGATCGTCTCAGCCAGCCCCATCTGCATGTTTGACTGTCCCGAGGCCACCCACACATCCCCCACCCACACGTCATTAATACACACGACGTGCGAGCCCGCAGAGGCCGATAACGTGTACGGCCCACCATGCGGCATCGCAGAAAATACCGCCTTCCAACGGCCATCATCCTCAATCGCCACCAATTCGCTTTGAGCACCCAAGGTGAGCGTCAGGGCCGCTCGAGGGGCGCCCGTCCCACTCAGAACGACCGGCTGACCGCGCTGCACCACCATCCCATGGGAGATGCCGGAATCGAATGTGATCTCTCCTGCTCCGACGCTGGCAAAATTCAATATCAGCACCCAAACGATGATGACCCACAACCCGCGGCCCAGCCGCAGCGAACGCCGACCGAATTCGGGCCGCCCTGCCGCCACGCTCCTATCAAACCTGCTGAGAAATCTCCCCACAAATGAAAATCGGCCAGTCATCAGTTCATGTTTTTTTGTTGAGGCCGGGACACCACCTCGGTAAAACGAGCCTCGTAATCTTGGTGATTGGTCTTCATCAACCGATCCCACATATTGAAGTAGAGCCCGTAGTTTCCACGCATTTTCTCGTGGTGCATCACATGATGAGTGGGCGTGCTCAGCACCCGGCCCAACCAGGATTTCATCATCCAGCGGGGAAAAACCTCGAACCCCGAATGCCCCATGACATTAAAAGCCAACTGCCAGCTCATGAACAAACCGAAGGCATAAGGATGAATCGGCACAAGCATGACCACCAATGGGAAAATACACCCCTGTATCACCGCCTCCAGCGGACTAAAGGCAAAGGCCGCCCATGGAGTGGGATTGACCGACCGGTGATGGGTCAGATGCGTCAGCTTAAAAAGCCGAGGATGATGCATCAAGCGGTGCGTCCAATAAAACCAGGTGTCGTGAATGAAAATGGTGCACACAATGCTCGCCCAAAACCACAGCATCCCCTTCTCGTCCGGCTGCCGATAGAGTTGAGTCCATCCTCTCCGGGCCGCCTCCAGTGTCAGCGCCGCTATCACGCTGAAAATCAATAGACTGATCGCCGAATGTTTGATCTCCCGGCGGACATCCGAGGCCGGCGGGAACACCTGTAGAATCTTACGATGAAGCCACCGACGCCGGAAAAAACCATACGCCACCAGCCAAACCACGCCACAAAATAACACATAACGCAAACCGTTGACCACCGAAAGCGCAACGATCGAAACCGAAACGCTCATGTCAACGAATCTAGGTATCTCCATCATGATCAGAAAAGAAGCGAGGGCAGCCATCCTCAGGTCAGAAGGATGACTCATCCAGTCAAATTTATAACAATTCGACCCTAAAAAGCGTACGCTACCCAACCTCTCCACCGCTTCTTACCATCGGTCGCCAAAGCAAAAAGCCGTGCCGACCGCCATCGCCCATCACCATCCACTCAGTTCCCATCACGCCGTCTCCCTCATCACTCCCCGATCCCAGAATTCCCTTACCGCCTAATTGGAGGCCATGGCCACTGAAGCTTCCGCCATCTCCTGCGGTTGCACGTCAGGCACCGACGGGCCACGGGCTTGCGCAAACCTCGTCTTGGCCCGAGGCATCAACGTGCCAAGGAGCAAGTCAGCCAGAGGAAACACCACATTGAAATTTTTGTGCATGTACCGGTGATGCAGCAGATGGTGGCCGTTCAAACGGTAAAACACCCAAGATTTTTCAAGTCGACGAGTTTTCGGCAGGTGCATGCACCAGTGAATGTATTCGTACACCGCGTAATACACGACGAAAGCCAGAGCGCCACCGACCGCAAACCCCCACTGCCCAATCAACCAAGACAACAACACAAAGGGAGTCGATCCCATGGCAATCAAAACCGGACCGTTCCACCACGCCATTGGAATGGTCTCTTTGTCCTTCGGCTCGATCAAATGATACGTGTGATCGGCCTTAAACACGTGGTGATGAACCACCGCATGCGCCTGGAACGCATAGCGAAACTTCCACAAGGGTTTGTGCATCAAAAACTTGTGAATCGACCATTCAAAGAAAGAGCCGAAAACAACGCCAACAACAAGACCAGCGACGATCCAGAGAAGAAATGAGATCATGAAATAAAAAAATCCCAGCGCGTAGCCGGGTTATTGAATAACGACATAGCACGCTATTCGGTTGCCTGTCCATTACAAGTATGCACTGCCATCGCGAGCGCATGGAAAACAAGAATCATGCCCATCGGTCCGGATTGAGCAACTGCACGTCGATGGACGGTGGCTCGCCATCGATGAGCTGGGACACGATCTCGCCGGTGGCCGGCGCCAGACTCAGTCCCATCATGGCGTGGGCGGTGGCCACGGTCAGATTGTTGGCGGCCATACTCCGGCCCAGATACGGCAGTCCATCGGGCGAACACGGCCGCAAGCCACTCCAGAACGGGAGATGGGACAGCTCTGCACCCCGGAAGGCAGGGAAATAATCAGGCACGGCCTTGAGAATGCCAGCCACTCGGCGGGGACGGGGCGGACTGTCTTTAGCCGTGATTTCCATCGTGCCACCGAAACGCAACGACGACCCCATAGGAGTGACGGCGACCCGGGCTTCGGTCAGGATCGAGCACAAGGCCGGTAATTGCACGGGATCAGGCACGGTCACACTATAGCCGCGACCGGCCTGCATCGGCAGGCGCACGCCCAGATCGCGCACCAGGTCATCCGACCAGGCTCCGCCGCACAGCACAAATTCGTCGCCTTCGATGTCGCCCTGACTGGTGGCCACGGCCGCAAGGCCAGCTCCCTGACGGCGCCATCCGGTGACGCGGGCTGACCAGTTGAGGGTAGCTCCGGCCGCCTGCAGACGCGCCTCGAGCGCAGCGACGTAACGACCCGGATCCAAATGGCAATCCTGAGGGTAATGAACGCCTCCGGCCACCGCCATGGTGATACCTGGGTCGAGGGCAGCTACTTCAGATGGATTCAGCACGTCCGCCGGCACCCCCAGCTCCCGGGCCTGGCCGGCCGTCGCCGCCTCTTCCTCGAGCGTGTGCCCGGAGGAGCACAGCATCAATAACCCTTTGCGCACCAATCCAAAATCACTCTCCGCAGCCAGTTGTCCATAAAGCACGCGACTGGCCATGTGCAGGTCGCGGAGGAGCGGCGCACTGCGGGCCACATGCGCCCGGGTCGCACTGCTCCAAAACCGCCAAGCCCAGGCCACGAGCCCCCAGTCAGCCCGCGGCTCGATGTAAAACGGCGATTCTGGATTCCACATCCACTTTAATCCCAGCGCCACCATGCCCGGTGCCGCGAGGGGAATAAAGTGACTCGGCACCACCAAG
>CAJBME010000153.1 GCA_903954065.1 uncultured bacterium | reverse complement strand
GCGCAGGCGGCAAAGCCGCCGCTGTAGCCGGGTACGCCGGCCCCGGTTTCCACACTTGGCCCTCAGGCCACATCCCTCAAGACACGGCTCCGAATCCGCTTCTTCGCATCCGGTCCCATGCCAAAAAGACGTTCGGAGAGGCGTTCGGCGCCGCGACCGGGGTCAGCGACCCACGGCTACAAAAGATCCGAATGCGAAACCGCTGCGCAGGCGGGACGCCGCCACCCCACGATCCAATCGCAGGCACCCACTCATGCGTTCGCCTGGCCGGTAGCAAAAGTGGGCGTCCCGATTCTTGTTTGTCCCACGGGCGACTTTTTTTTGCCCTGCAGAAGGCAACGCCTACCAGCCCAGGGCGGCAGCCTCACCCATGGCCGCTCGTCCTCACTCCAGAAGCTCGGCGTAATAGGAACGGGCCATCTGCCGACTGCGGGCCAGGATTTCCATGTGATTGCGCAACCCGAGCGAGCGGCGGACCAAATCCCGGCACTCGCTGGCATCGAGCGTGCGGATGGCATGTTTGACCCGTGGAATCTGACTCGCCCCCACACTCAGCTCCGTGAATCCCAGTCCCACCAAAAGCGGCGTGAGCACAATATCGCCCGCCATCTCGCCGCACACACCGGCCCAAATCCCCGCTGGAACCGCCGCCTCCACCACATTTCGCAATAAGCGGACAATCGCCGGATGACACGGCTGATACAAATCAGCCACCCGCTCGTTCACGCGGTCGACCGCAATGGAGTACTGAATCAAATCATTGGTTCCCACACTGAAAAAATCAACCTCCTCCGCCAGCATGTCCGCCAGAACCGCCGCGCTCGGCACCTCAATCATGGCCCCGCGCGCCATCAACGGATCAAAAGGCACCCCCTCCGCAGCCAGTTCTTCCATGCAGGACGCCAACGCCGCATTCGCCAACCGAACTTCATCCACCCCAGAGACCAGCGGATACATGACCCTGACTTTGCCATAGGCACTCGCACGCAAAATGGCCCGCAACTGCGTCCGGAAAAGCTCCGGCTGCTGCAGCGATCGCCTGATCCCGCGCCATCCAAGAAAAGGATTTCCCTCCGCCGGACCGTCCGCCCCCGCCGGCAGCTTGTCCCCACCAATATCAAGCGTCCTGATAATCACCCCATGCTCTCCCGCCCCACGCGCCACCGCCGTATAATCAGCCGCCTGCTCGTCCTCGGTCGGAAAGTGCGGTTGATGCAAAAACAAAAACTCCGTCCGATACAGCCCAACCCCTTCCGCCCCCTGCCCCATCACTGACCCAATTTCCTCCGCCACCTCAATGTTCGCCGCCACCACAATACGCTGCCCGTCGCGCGTCAACGCCTCCCCGTCACGCAACGCATACAACTGACTGTCCACTCGCGCCCGCCGCCGCCGCGCCGATTCATATGTCGCCACCGTCTCCCGCGTCGGATTCACAATCAATACCCCAGCCGCCCCATCCAACAATACCGTGTCGTCCAGCTGAACATGAGAATGAATATCATGCAGCCCAACCACCGCCGGGATGCCCAGCGATCGAGCCAAAATCGCCGTGTGCGACGTGGGACTACCCGCCTCCGTGGCAAATCCGAGCACACTGGCCCGGTCCATCTCCATGGTCTCCGAGGGCGCCAAATCACGAGCCAGCAGAATGTGCGCGAAATCCGCCCCGCCCCGCCGATCTTCCCCGCGCAAATTCGCCAGGACCCGCCGCATCACATCATCCAAATCCGTCACACGATCACGAAGATAATCGTCATCAAATTTCCTCATCGCGGCCATATACCGCTCCATCACCCGGTAAAACGCCCCCTCCGCCCGCAAATGATCCTCTCGTATCCCCTTCTCCACCTGCGCCAGCAACGCCGGATCTTCTGCCATTAATAAATGCGCCTCAAAAATACCGGCCTGCTCCGCCCCCGCATCATCCGCCGCCCGGTCCAATAATCCCTGCAATTGCTCCTTGGTCAAAACCACAGCCCCCTGAAAGCGCGCCCACTCGCCATCCGCCGCCTCCGGCCCCACCGTCTCCAGCGTCGGCTCAATCATCAACTCCCTGTGAAAATGCACACGACCAATCGCCAGCCCCGGAGAAACACCGAGGCCGCGAATATGCACTTCCTCGATGGAACGCAGAGAATTCATGCAAAAAACGTCACCCTCCAACTACACCACCCCTGCCCCACCCTGTCCATGCCAGAGTCGCTCCCGCCTAAAAAACCCCGCGGTGACAAAATCGACTCGTTGAAAACACAGCCATTATCACCAATCGCGCCCGTTCCTTTTCGTTTTGGAGGTTTCAGCCAGTACCTCCTCAGGGAGGAATAATGATGAGAAAACGAAATTACAGAGATTTTAGTTGCACGAATGCGAAAAAGCGTATTAAATAGTAGAAGTTAGAGCAAAACTGCGAATTTAGCACAGCCACGCTGTGTCTACATTTTTATTAACCTCATGGCAACCGAAGAACTTCCTGAATTGATGACCGTCAAGGAAACTGCAGAATACCTGCGGATTCCCCTGCCGACTGTCTATTATCTAGTCCAGCGCGGGCAATTGCCCGCCATCCAGATCGGCGGACGCTGGCGCATCAAACGCAGCTTGCTGGATCGCGACGTGCTCCGCAATGAAGGCGCCGGTCAACCCACTGTCTTGGTCGTCGATGACGATCCCGCCCTGCAACAGCTGTTCAAACAATTCCTGAAAAAGGCTGGTTTCGGCCGCATTGTGGTCGGCACAGGCCAAGAAGCTTTGCAGTTCGCTGATAAACAGCATTTCGATCTCGTTTTCCTCGATCTGAAACTCCCCGATATGCCGGGTGACGAAGTCTACAAGGCTCTCAAGGCCAATCATCCCGATGTCCCTATCGTCATCATCACTGGCTATCCGGACAGCGAGGTCCTCAGCCGCATCCTCGCCCATGGATCGGTCACAGTGATCCAAAAGCCACTCGAATTTGAACAACTGAACCGCACCGTGCGCCAGTTGGGCCATAAAGGCGCCGCCGTCGAAGCCTAATCATAGCCGCTGCCACGCCGACATTAAACCCCACAAAAAAGGCCTCCGATCCCGGGGGCCTTTTTTTTGCGACAAGATGACGTCGCCCGGCTCCAGCCCCAGGCCCGGTCAAGCCCTGCCCCAACTTAGGCCCATCGGCCACCGGCGGCTCACGCCTGACTCAACCACGGTTCAAGCTCACTGCGGGCTTGGGCGGAGAAATTCACGCCCCTTCCGGCGCTGGGCTCCAGACGCACATCGTGCTGACGATAACGGCAGATCAAGACAAACGGGGTCGGCCCGGCATGACTGGCGAGGATTCCGCGCAGCGCTTGCAGATCATCCAGACTGCTGTGTTCGGCGATGTGCAGCTCGACCAGCGAGACCGGTTCTTTGCGCCCGTTCCGGGCCCCGGCTTTTGCCGGAACCGGTCCGCCCTTGGCTGATTTGCGGGCCGCGCGGGGCTGGATCAGCGCCTTGACATCGAGCACGGAAAGCCGGCGCGAGTCCGTCCGATCATCATGCTCGACCCGGGCCACGACTTCGACCACGGATCCTTTTTGCAGGACCCCGGCTCCTTGCACGCGCTCATAACTCTTGCCCACAATCATCGTTTCCAGACCACCGGTAAAATCCTCGATTCGAACGATCGCAAAGGGATTGCCACTCGTCTTGCTGAACCGCTGGTCCACGTCTTGCACCAGCACGCCAAAGCTATACCGCGGCCCCTCCCACCAGCCTTCCTTGTTTTTGCGAGCCATTTCCAGTTCTTCGATCTGGCCCAACCGCGAGAATTTCTCGCCATCGAGCACATCCCGCCATGGTTCCAGCGGATGGCCGCTGACGTAGAACCCTAACAGTTCTTTTTCATCCGCCAGCAGTTGCTCCTGCGTCCAGGGCGCCACCACCACGGGCGTCCCCTCCCCGCCTCCCGCCGGCGGACGAGCGGGAACGGCCGCAGCCAAATCCATCATGTCAAACAAACTCCCCTGACCTGCCTCCCTGTCTTTTTGGGTGCTCGAGGCCGAGGCAATAATGGTATCGACGCGCGAAAACATCGAGGCCCGCCCTTCCCCTGTGAAGTCAAAGGCGCCAGCCCGGATCAAACTTTCCAGCACCCGCTTATTGCACGAGCGGGCATCCAATCGCGTGGCAAAATCTTCCGGCGACTTAAACGGCCCACCGGCCTCACGCTCGGCCAAAGCCAGCCGCATCGGACCTTCACCCACATTCTTGATCGCCGCCAGTCCATACCGGATGGCCCGCCGAGCGTTGGTCCGCTCCGGTTGAAAAACAAGCCCGCTCCGGTTCACATCCGGTGGCAAAATCTTGATTTTCAGGGTCGCACAGTCCGAGGTAAAAACAGCAATCTTGTCAGTATTGCTGATTTCATTGCTCAAAACCGCCGACATGAATTCCACCGGATAGTTCGCCTTCAAAAAGGCCGTGTGATACGTCAACAGTCCGTAAGCCGCCGAATGGGACTTGTTAAAACCGTATTGCGCAAATTTTTCCAAGAGGTCGAAAATCTCATGGGCCCGCTTCTCCGGAATATTGTTGGTCGCCACGCACCCGGCCACAAAACTGACTCGCTCCTTGGCCATCTTCTCCGCATCCTTCTTTCCCATCGCCCGACGCAACATGTCGGCCTGCCCCAGAGTGTAACCAGCCAGCCGGTTGGCCGCCTGCTGCACTTGCTCCTGATACACCAAAATCCCGTACGTCTCGCGGCTCACTTCCTCCAACAAAGGATGCAAATACTCGACTTTTTGACGTCCTTTTTTCCGGTCAATGAAGTCGCCAATAAACTGCATCGGCCCTGGACGGTACAGCGCAATCAAGGCGATAATATGCTCAATCGTCTCAACGCCGAAGTTTTTACACGTCGTCATCATGCCGCCAGACTCCAACTGGAAAACAGCAATGGTCAGACCTCGACTCAATAATTCATAGGTCGGCCGGTCGTCGAATGGCACTTTGCGCAAATCAAAATCCGGCTTCCGCGGACGAATCAACCGGACCGCGTCGTCAATGACCGTCAGCGTCTTCAATCCCAGAAAGTCCATCTTGAGCATGCCCAGCTCCGTCAACGGACCCATCGCAAACTGCGTGACGACTTCGTCCTCGTTCCCACGCGTCAGCGGCACATACACGTCCAGATCGGTCGAACCAATGACAATACCGGCGGCATGTACACCCGTGCCGCGCGTCAATCCTTCCAGCTTCGTCGCGTATTGCCACAATTCAGCGGTGGCCGTTTCGTTCTCAATTGCCGCCGCCAGCTCTGGGTTCTTTCCTCTGGCGTCTTTAAGATTGATATTAAGCTCATTAGGAATCATCTTGGCGATGCGGTCGGCATCGCCATAACTCCACGCCAGCACCCGCGCGACATCGCGAATCACCGACTTCGCGCCCAACGTACCAAACGTCACAATGTGGCTAACCGCACGCTCGCCATATTTCTGCCGGACGTACTCAATCACTTCACCGCGACGAGACTGGCAAAAATCCACGTCAATATCCGGCGGACTAACCCGCTCCGGATTCAGAAACCGCTCGAACAAAAGATTGAATGGCAAGGGATCAAGATCCGTAATACCAAGACAATACGCCACCAACGACCCCGCCGCCGACCCCCGGCCCGGCCCGACCGGAATCCCCTCGTCCTTCGCCCACTTAATGAAATCCCAGACGATGAGAAAATACGAAAGATATTGCATCTTCTCCAAGACCGAAATCTCGTAGTCAAGCCGCGCCCGCAACGCCTCATCCCCCGAGGCCCGCTCCTCCCCATAACGATCCACCAGCCCCGCTTCGCAAATGCGGCGGAAATACGCCTCCCGCGGACTGCCGTCAGGCGAGCCAAATTGCGGGTACTTGGCCGTACTCGTCGAATCAAGATGCAGCTGTAAATCACACTTTTCCGCGATCTCCAGCGTGACATCACAGGCTTCCGGCACTTCGCGGAACAAACGACGCATTTCCTCCGCCGTCTTGAAATAGACTTCCTCGGAGTAACGAAGCCGCGTCTCCTGATCCCGCTGCGCCCCCGTGCCAATACAAATCATCACATCATGAGCCTCATGATCGTCACGATGCAGAAAATGCACGTCATTGGCCGCCACCGGCTTGATGCCAAATTCGCGGGCAAACTCCAGTAGCTGACGGTTGCACTTCACCTGCGCCTCCAATCCATGATCATGGAGCTCCAGATAATAATTCTCGCCAAAAACCTCCCGATACCACCCAATCGACTCCCGCGCTTTCTCCAGCTGGTCCTGCTGAATCAATTCATTGACCTCTCCCGCCAGACAGCCAGACAAACAAATCAATCCCTCGCGAAACAAATGCAGATCATCACGATCCGTGCGCGGCTTGTAATACTGGCCATCCAAATGCGCCCGCGAAACCAGCTTCACCAAGTTCGAATACCCCGTCTCGTTCGCCGCCAACAACGTGAGATGACTGGCATTCTTGCGCCCGGCCACCTCCTTGCGCAACGACTTGGCCGCCGGAGCCACATATACCTCACACCCAATAATCGGCTTCACCCCGGCCTTCCGAGCCGCCAAATAAAATTCTACCGCCCCAAATAAATTGCCATGGTCCGTCATCGCCACCGCCGGCATGCCCAAAAACTTGGCACGCTTGGCCGCTTCCGCCGCCCGGACCATCCCGTCCAGCAGCGAATACTCAGTGTGAAGATGCAAATGAACAAACGAATCAGCCATCGAGAAATAAAGTAATCAGCCAGACCGCGCGGGCAAGTCGGGCCACCCGCCAGCCGCCCGACTCCAGACTGCACCACGGCCACCCAGCCGCGTCCCAAACGCGCCCAAAAAAAGCCCCAGCCAGCCATCATTTGAACGCAGAAAGCCCTCAAGGCATCATAGGGACTTTCCCCCGTTGCGCAATGCACCGGGTCCGCCACGATCTCTTTTTTCCCCACAATTCTTTGATGGTTTTTTCTTTCACTCCGCATCGTCGTCCCCCTTGGTGGCGGCCGGTGACCGCATGCCTTGTCCTGACGCTGGCCGGCATGGCTCAGAGCGAAGAAATTGTGAAGATCCCGCCCGGAGACGCCCCCCCGCCGCGGCTCACTCTGGAATCCGCTCTCGACCGCGTGATTGCCACGGATCAGACCGTAGCCATCGCCGATTATGAAGTACGGAAGGCCGGGCTCGATGAATGGCGGGCTTTGACGCGCGTCATGCCCTCCCTCAGCCTCGGCGCCGATGCCACCTGGCGGGGATCACGAAACAAGGATACTGTCGAGGTCATCGACGACAGCAGCGACCAAGAGGACCCTCTCGGCGGCAATAACACCACCCTCGGTCGCCTCGTCCGCCAGTCCCGCTGGTCGGAGTCGAACTCCAATCAACAGTCGCTCGGGCTCAGCTTTAATCAGCCCATTCTCGATCTCACCCTCGGACCGGCCCGGCGATCAACCGCCCTCGGCCGCCAAATCAGTGAATGGCAGCTCCGGCGCCAACTGCGCGAGGTCCTCTTCAGCGTGACTTCACTCTACTTCGAAATCCTGAAACAAGAGGCCCTCATCCACGAAAACACCAAAACGCTCGGCCTCACCAGCCATCAGGTGGAACTCGCCCGCGCCCGCTTCGACGCCCAAGAAATCATCGCCGCCGATGTACTGGCGTCGCGAGTCGATGACGAACGCGCCCGGCGCGCCGTCACTCTGGCCACCAGCCGCCGCGACCTCGCCCGCACCCGGCTCGCCATCACTCTGAATTTCCCAGCTACCAGCATTTTCGAGGTAGCTGAGCCGCCCGATGGCCACTTAAACCTGAGCGACCTGCCCGAGGCCGTCGCCATCGCGCGCCCTCACCGCGAAGACATCCGCATCGCCGAACTAACCGCCAGCCGCACCGCCTCCGAACGAGCGGCCATCAAAGCCCGCTTCGCTCCCACCCTCGACTTCCAAGTCAGCCAGAATGCCGCTGTGGGCTCTGAATTTGAGGAAAACTCGAACTGGACAGCCGGCCTGTCGCTGAACTGGACGCTGATCGACCGCGGCACGCGACTTCTAGACCTGAAAACAAACGAACTGCAGCGCGGCCAAGACGAATTGCACGTGCAGGACACCCTGCGCCTCGTGTCAGATCAGGTGGCCGCCGCTTGGTACGCTATCGACGAATTAAAAAAAACCGCCAGTAGCCTGAATGCCGAACGCGAAGCCGCCGAGGCCGCTTATCCCGTGCAGTTGGGCAAATACCAAGCCGGACTGGCCACCAACTTGGAAGTCCAGTCCGCCATCCGCGATCTAGCCCGCGTCCGCGCCGAATCAGTCATCACCGCTTTCGATCTGGAAGTCGCTTATCGAGAACTGGAAAACGTGCTCGCCACTTACCAAAACCAGCGCATCGAATCCACTCTGCAACGGCTGCTGCCCGCCGCCACCCCGCGCCTGAGAACCTCCCGCCCACCGCAGCCAACCAAAGGCCCTCACGTCAACAAGAACGCACGTTGACTTCGACATGCAGCTGGCGGGTGCCGCGCCCGCGATACGTGCCATTCACCGGACGAATATCCGCGTAGTCACGGCCCACCGCCAGTTTGACATAACGCACGTCGGCCAACCGGTTGTGCGTAGGGTCAATCCCCTTCCATCCATACCCTGGCAGAAAAACCTCGACCCAGGCATGCGAAGCCTCCGGCTCGTGCCCCTGGCGGGAATCGTCGAAGAAATAACCGCTGACATAGCGAGCCGGAATCCCCTGCGTACGACACAAAGCCAGCAACACATGCGCATAATCCTGACACACGCCGCGACGGGTGCGCAATACTTCGGCCACCCGCGTCCCCGCATGCGTCGCGCTGGGAACATACGTGAACACCTGATATAAATGCCCCGCCAGCGCCAGCGCATCCCGCCAAAGATCAACCACCCCGTTCGGAAGCACATCAATCGCCTCCCGCCAAACTTCCGCATCCAACGTCACAAAATGTGAGTCGGCTAGAAAATCGAAATAATTCTCTTCTACATTCGGGTCATCCAACAACGCCGGAGGAAATACTCCCACGACGTCCCCACGCGGGTCCGGTCGCGTCTGCACCACCGAAAATGACTCCACTTCCAGACTGCCGTGCGGATGATGCAGATCAAAGTGATCGACCCGATTCAGGTAAAAATCATGATACGTGTGCACCGGCACAGCCGGGTCCAGCCGCAACTCAAATGACTCACACCGCTGCAAGGCATCCGTCACCGGACACAACCGCGCATCGTTAAAACTGTCCTGCACCATGCCCTCATAGAGAAAACGAGTCAAATGACGGACCGTCAATCGCAACCCCTCAGGAACGGGCGGAAAAAGCGGCGCTTCAGCCTGGATCGAGGACATGGAATGCAGAGGGGGAATTGAGCTCAAGAAGGAAATCATCACCGACGCCATCCATCATGCCAGCAGGAATTCTCATGGACCGCCCGTTCGGTATCGCCAATCGCAGGCTCAAATACCTCAGCAAGCCAGTCGCACCAGTCAAGCACGCGATGACACGTCGCCACCTCGCCAGCCTGATCAAAGTCGCATCATTCGATGCACGAGACGGCTCAGAAAACCAGCCCCCACACCGTGGACCGCGGTTTTTCATAAGGATCGCTGCTGCTGCTGTTGCTGCTGCTCCTGCTGATGAAATCGAATTTCCGAAGCCATATCGACCGGAGGGTGATGCATATACCTCTCGTAGACATGCGAGGCCAGCCGCCCAATAACGGCCTGCGCCATTTCCAGAAATTCATGCAGTCCGCGCGCGATGACGTCGTCGATCGACAACCGCGCCAGTTCATCGCACAGCTGCCGGAATTCCACCCCGGCCGCACTGCGCTCTGGCCCGTCCGGCCCGCCCTCTTCGCCCGTCCCGATCCGGCCCAACGAGTCGTGCAAGGCCCCCAAACAATACCGCAGCGAACGCGGAAAACTGTCAGAAAGCACCAGAAACTCGGCCACCTTCTTCGGCAAAATCTCCGTCACGTAAAACCTCCGATAGGCTTCCAACGCACTCGTCGAACGCAAGACCGCCTGCCATTGCGCCGTATCAATGGCCCCGCCCACATCGGTCGCACGAGGCAGCAAAATATGATATTTAACGTCGAGGATGCGCGTCGTTTTGTCCGCTCTTTCAAGGTATTTTCCAAATTGCAGGAAATCCCACCCCTCAGTCCGTGAAAATGTTGCATCTGTCAGTCCCTGAAACAGATGGGAGTATCGTTTCACTTGGTCATAAAATGCCCCAGGGCCGTCGCGCCATACTTTTTGCGCATCGCTGGCCTGCAAAAACAGATAGACTTCGTTGAGGACTTCCCACATCTCGAAGGAAATCTGATCACGGACTTGACGGGCATTTTCACGAGCGGCGCAGACACAACTAAAAACCGAATTAGGATTCTGCCGGTGGAAGGTCATGAACTCAGTCACCGAAGCACTGTCGGCCTTGGCATAATACTGAAAAAAGACTTCTTCATCACCCACCGACCGCAGGACCGGCACCCAGTGCTCCTTGACCCCTTGGTCATCAATGGACCCGAAATCAATCAAAAGCTGAATATTGACGTCCAATAAGCGCGCGATGTTTTCCGCCCGCTCCAGATATCGCCCCATCCAATAGAGGGAGGCGGCCACTCGGGAAAGCATGGCTGTCGCAGGGGGCCGTTCAAAGCTGACGCCAGCCGGGTGAACGAGGGAGGGCGGAAATGAAACTGAGGTCATGGGAATTGGGGGATACTGGTGAGCACAAGGCCGTTATTAACGGGTTCCGGGGGACGGTTTCGACCGCCTCCAAACGCCTGCGGAACGGTCGTCATTCGCTTCATCGTCATCTTTTTCAGGCGGAAGGCGCTGTCGGCGGCCCCGCCGGTTGTCGCAGCACCCAAGTGTCTTTGGATCCGCCCCCCTGCGAGGAGTTCACCACCAGCGACCCCTTGCGCAACGCCACCCGCGTCAACCCACCCGGATTAACGGAAATCTTATCGCCGTAAAGAATATACGGCCGCAAATCAATGTGCCGACCTTCAAATCCCCCACCCTCGCCCACCCATGTCGGATGCCGACTCAACGAAATCGGCGGCTGCGCAATGAAGTTGCGCGGGTTGGCCACGATTTGCGCGCGAAATTCTTCAATCTCCGCCGCACTCGCCCAGGGCCCCATCAACATCCCATAACCGCCCGCTTCATTCGCCGACTTGACCACCAACTTTTCAAGATTCTCCAAAATATAGGTCCGGTCTTTCGCCTCGGACGCCAAATAAGTATCAACACTGTCGAGAATCGCATCCTCTCCAAGATAATATTTAATCATCTTCGATACATAATAATAAATGAGTTTGTCATCCGCCACCCCCGTACCAATGCTGTTGGCCAGCGTCACGTTGCCGGCCCGGGCCGCATTGACCAGTCCCGGCACGCCCAACAGCGAATCAGCGCGAAAAACCGAGGGATCCAGAAAATCATCGTCAATCCGCCGGTAAATCACATCGACCGGTACCAGCCCCGCCGTCGTACGCATGTATACAGCAAAATCACGGACGACCAAATCACGCCCCTCGACAATCGGGATCCCCATCTGGCGAGCCAGAAAAGCATGCTCGAAATACGCGCTGTTAAAAACCCCCGGCGTCAACAACACCACATTGGGATGATCCTTCCCCTGATACCCCGCCGGAGCGACATGCTGCATCGCACTCAACAGCGCCTGCGCATAATCATCCACCGGACGCACCCCGGCCTGTCGCAATATTTCAGGAAAGGCCCGTTTGATAGCCGCCCGGTTCTCCAACATGTAGCTCGCCCCCGAAGGACACCGCAGGTTGTCCTCCAATACCAAATACCGCCCAGCATGATCACGAATCAAATCAGTGCCGCAAATGTGAACATAAATGTCCTTCGGCACCTGAAAATGCATGAACTCGCGCCGAAAATGCTTCGCACTTAAAACATGGGCCGCCGGAATAACCCGGTCTTTGAGAATCTTCTGGTCATGGTAAATATCATGCAAAAAAAGATTCAACGCCGTGATCCGCTGAATCAATCCCCTCTCCACCACCTCCCATTCCTCCGCAGAAATCACCCGCGGCACACAATCAAAGGGAAAAATCCTCTCTGTCCCTTGGGTGTCGTTGTACACCGTGAAGGTCACTCCTCCGCGCATAAATGCCATCTCCACCGCCTCCTGCTTCTGTTGGTACTCAACCCCCTCCATCCCGTTCAACCCTTCAGCCACTACCCGGTAATGCGGCCGCACGGTCCCGTCAGCCGAGAACATTTCGTCAAAAAAACCATCAGTCGCGTAATCGTCAAAAAGCATAACAAGGGGGAATTTTGTGGGGTCAAGCGAGACATAAGCAGAACAAGGGCCAGCTCCGACAAAATCGCCGCCTGATCATCACTTCCTGCCTCATCCCCCCCGGAATTCGGGTTGAGAATCGCCTCCCGCACGCTTTTGATGCCCCGCATCGCCCCCATCACCCCAGTCCCACCGTCATGAACCCAACGCCCCCATCTTCCTCCTCCCCCGACCGCGCGGCCGAGGAAGAACTGCCCTTTGAACTGGCCATCAGCCGCATCGAAGACTTAGTGACGCGCATGGAAGCGGAACGGCTGCCGCTCGACGACTTGATCGCCGCTTATGACGAAGGCACCCGCCTACTCGAGGTCTGCCGCCACCGGCTCGACGACGCCCAGCGCCGCGTCGAAATGATCACCGTGCGCGCCGATGGTTCCAGTACGCTATCCCCGTTCGCCGGTGATGAAGCACCGACAGCCGAAGAAGGGTCCTCCCGCTCCCGTCAGCGCTAACCCCCACCCTGGACGCCCGCACGTCCGCCTGCCACACGCCACCGTGGTAATGTGACCTCCCCTGGGAACGCCAAGCCCCAGCTTGGCGCGTGAAAAAAAATGCCGACCAAGGGCTCAGCACTCCCGAAGCTCACGCCAACATGCCCGGCTCCTGCCAATCCACCGCGCTACCGCCGCGCACGGCCACGTCCTCTCACCCCCGACCGCTACGTCGGCGCCGAACTTGAAAGCCCATTTGCGGAGTCCGCCAAGTC
>CAJBME010000152.1 GCA_903954065.1 uncultured bacterium | reverse complement strand
TGTAGCTGGGGTCGCTGACCCCGGTCGCGGCGCCGAACGCCTCTCCGAACGTCTTTTTGGCATGGGGGCGGATGCGAAGAAGCGGATTCGGAGCCGTGTCTTGAGGGATGTGGCCCGAAGGCCAAGTGTGGAAACCGGGGCCGGCGTACCCGGCCAGCGGAAAGTAAACTTCCCTGTCGAGCACTGATCCGACTCCGTCGGTTAGCGGCGCTGAAGGGACGCCGCATAGGTCGCCTCACCGAAAGAGATTTTAGCGAGGCGGGGTGACTGGCTGCGTCAGAGCGGTTTCGCATCCGCCGTCTCACATGTGCCAGCTGCTTATGAAATCGAGTTTTGCGCCGCGAAGATCACGGAGAATCGGGTACCACGATGGCGCTCAGGGGCGATCGGACGTGGCCGTCGGAGCTCCTTGGGGAGAAGGGCGAGGCCTGACTGGCGTCGGATCTTTGGAGGGGAAAAAGCCTCTTACCGGGGCCGAAGCCCGGCCGGAGAGTGCCTCCGGGCCGGGGCGAGCCGGGTCGGGTCGGGTCGACCGGCGTGAAGTTTTTACAACCGCTTGATCCGGATGTTGCGGAACGAGACCGGGTCGCTGTGGCCAGCAAAGCCGAAGAAGCCAGTGGTCCGTTTCAAGCCGGGATGGGAGCTGCCAGCCATGAATGTGGATGGATCAACCGTGGCGAGGTCGCCATCGAGGATGGTGTTGCCATTGAGTTCGACCTTAATGGTTGACCCTTTGACGGTGACCTGCTGGTAGTTCCATGTGCCGACGGGGTGTTGGAATCCGGTGTGAGCCGCCATCATGCCGTAGGCGGAGCCGTGGCGCTGGCGTGGGTCGAGGGCGCCTTTGATTTTTTCGTAATTGTCATCGAGCACCTGCAATTCAGTCATGCCAACGTAAGCGGTGTCGCCTTCGAGTGGGCAGCGGAGGGCGAGGCCGTTGTTGCCGGCGGGCGGGACTTTAAACTCGAGTTGGACGATGAAATCGGCATATTCTTCTTTGGTCAGCAGATTGCCACCTTTGCCGGCTTGGCACTGGATGGCTCCGTCGACGACTTGGTAGTTGTTCACAGCGCCCTGCCAGCCTGAGAGGTTGGTGCCATTGTCGAGGCGGGTGAAGCCATCGGCTTTTTCACGAGCGGCCAAGGTTTTGGCGGCTTCTTCGGCGCTGATTTCGCGGACGAAGACATTGCGCCAGCGGATTTCTCCGCCGTGGGTTTGCAGTTTGATCGGGCCTGCCGGAAAGATCGGGGCCTTGCGGTCGACGTAATTCTCGAGGACGGCGTCGTCGACTACGACTGTGCCATTGAGTTTCACGGTGACGCGTTCACCAATCATCGTGATTTCAAATTTGTTCCATTCGCCAAAGGGGCGGTCCATTTTCTGCAATGGATCTTTGCCGGGCCGACCTGGCGAGTTGTTCCAGAGACCACCCGATCCTTTGTCCGCCCCAATGTTGAATTTTTCTTTTTCCGTTGTGTCCCAGATCTGGACCTGCGGGCAGCCGCGTAGGTAAATGCCGCTGTCGGCCTTGGCGACGGTCTTGTATTCGAGATGAAGTTCAAAGTCGCGATAGTTCTTCTTGGTGGCGAGGAAAAGGCCGTGGCCGTCATTCACGAGTTCGTCGCCATCGACAGTCCAATGCGCGGTCACGTCTGCCATGGAATCGGCATGAATTTTCGCGAGCTCTTCTGGAGTGGCCTTGAACAACGGACGAGGGTCTTCGCCTCCATAACCAAACCAGCCGCTCAGGTCCTTGCCGTTAAAGGCCGCCTCAAAGCCAGGAGGCGGGGTTGGGGCAGCCTGAAGTGAAAAAGCGAGCGCGACGGCTGTCGAGGCAGCCACAACGTGGGTGATGACGGATTTCATGCAGCCTCATGGTGGCGGGGAGGCGGGCCCGCGTCAACCGTAGGCCGTTCCTCAGGATTTCTGGCTGAGGCGTCGCGCAGCCTCGGACAGAATATGTTGCTCCTCGGGACTCAGGCTACCGGAGCCATGAGCGTGCAATTTTTCCAAGATGGGATTGACCCGGTCCTCGATGAAATCAAACGACGCTTCCATGCTGGACTGCGGATTGACCTCCGGTGCGCCGGCCGCTTTGCCCGCGGTGACTGGACGAACTTCCCGCCGCCGGGGGGCTTGTTGTTCGCGCCAGACCCTCTCCCTGCGCTCGCTTTCACGGACCATGGAATCGAATCCATCCGTCATCGTCCGCACGTATAAGTACCCGGCGAGTGCGCCCCCGAGGTGAGCCAGTGAGGCCACCTGAGTGGTGGCCACGGCACCATCGGGTGTGGTGGGATGGCCCAAGGCCACCAGTTGGGCGATGGTGCTGACGAGGTCAAAAAAAAGCACGCCGAGCGTGAAATTGCGCAATCGCAGGCTGAGGCCGGGGAGAAAAGGAATGCTGAGAGGAAGGTCAGGCATCCGCAGCGTGACCGCCGTCAGCAAGGCATACACCGCGGCCGAGGCTCCGACCAGTCGCTGATGGTCACGATGAAAAACTGCCAAATACGCCAGCGCTCCGCCCACCGCCCCCGCTAAGAAAATTCCTAGCCACTGGCGGTTTCCAAATTCATGCCACGCCAACCGACCGAAAATAAACAACCCCACCAAATTTAAGACCAAATGCACCGGCCCCGCATGGACAAAAGCATAGCTCACCAGTCGCCACCAGTCGCCCCCCCAAATCAACGGCCACGACGCCTCACCGAACACACGCAAAGCCACCGGCTGGCCGAGACCACGCCATCCGTCCACTACCTGCCCCGCAAAAACAAGCACACACACCACCATCACCACCCCCACCACCGACCAAGAACGACGACGCCACCCGCCGCCCCGAATCGGGCCGACGCTGTCACGCATAAAATCTCGGTTGTATAAACCCATCACGTTCACACGATGCCACAATCGCTAGAATTTTAGTATGCACGCCGCGGGCCGCGTGTCGAACCCAGAGGCCTCGGAAAATTCTCCCGATTCTTTTCAGCCATAGGCTGAGTTGCCCTCCGGCCCGCTCGGGGCCGGTCCAGCGCTGACCGCGGTTAGCGCGGTCAGCGTAGGGTCCATCAAGCCGCCGGGATTTCGGTTCCGTCAGGAGGAAACCGCCGGTCAGGCGGGGCGGGGCGCGCTGGCCATCAGTTCCTCGATTTCATCTGCCTCGATGGGGATGTTGGCCATGAGGTCGGTATTGCTGGTTTTACCGATGAGGATGTCGTTTTCTAAGCGCACGGCCATGCCTTCTTCGCGAATATACAGTCCGGGTTCTACGGTGAAGACATTGCCGGCGGCCACTGGCTCGGTGGCGGAGCCGACGTCATGGACGTCTAGTCCCAGATGGTGGCCGACACCGTGCATGAAGTATTTTTTATAGAGTGGTTTTTCCGGATCCTGATTTTTGACATCTTTCATTTTCAGGAGCTTTAAATCGACGAGTTCTTTTTCCATTAGCTCGCCGACGTACGCATTCCAGTCTTTGGCGAATACCCCGGGCCGGAGGAAATCGCAGCCGCCCCGGAAAACCCTGAGGACGGCATTGTATACTTTGCGTTGGCGCTTAGTGAATCGTCCATTCACCGGCAAGGTGCGCGTCAGGTCTGCATTGTAATTGGCGTATTCGGCGGCGACATCGAGCAGTAGCAATTCCCCGTCCTGACAGACGGCATGATTGTCGAGGTAATGCAGCACACAGGCGTTTTTGCCGGTGCCGATGATCGGTGAGTAGGCAAATCCGCGGGACTGACGGCGGATGAATTCATGAGCGAATTCTGCTTCGACTTCCCATTCCCCTACGCCTGGTTTGACGAATTGGGCGACGCGGCGGAATCCGGCCTCGGTGATGTCCATCGCTTGTTGGAGCAGCTTCAGTTCTTCCGCGGACTTGCGGCTGCGCAGCGCCGCGAGGTGTGGAGCCAGTCGCTCATACGAATGAAGGGGGAAGTCGTGCAAGCATTCGCGGGCGAAGCGGGTTTCGCGCGTCTCGATGGAGACGTGGGCGCGCGGGTGTTCGTTCAAGTTCAGATACACCCGGTGGGCCTGAAACATCAACGTGCGCCAGAGCGTGGCGAAGGCGCTCGTCCAATGAATGTTTTTTTCGGGAATGCCCGTCAATTCCGAGGCGCGTTCCTTGGTCAGTTTTTCGCCTTCCCAGGTGGCGATGAGATCGTTGGTTTCGCGGATGAAAAGCAGCTCGGTATGTTTGTCCTGATCAAAGGCATCCGGGTAAAGAATCAGGATGGTTTCCTCCTGATCAACGCCCGTGAGGTAGAATAGGTCGCTGTTCTGGCGGAACGGAAGCGTGCCGTCCGCATTGGTCGGCAAAATGTCGTTGGCCGTGACTGCCGCCAAGGAGTTGGGCTGGAGTCGGGACGCCAGACGGCGGCGGTTTTCAATGAACAGGGAAGCAGGTGGTGGCGTGTATTTCATCTCTGGAAATGGAAATGAAAGAAAGCAGAGCCCAGCCGATTTGGAACCAGTAAATCCCCGGAGCGCTACTACATTGATTTTTATGGACGGGGACGTTCAGGTCGACGCGGGGGTCGACGAAGTGGGGGGCGGCGGCGCCACTCGTTTGAGCGCGGGGATGGTGGGTTTGTGGTCTGGTCGTGGTTTGAGGAACCACGCGTGAATTTCGAGTTTCAGCCACTGCTGGAGACCGGCCCAGATTATTTTTACGGCGGCTGGGCCCGGTGTGAAGTCGGGCTGAATGAGCTTCCGCTGGTCTAGATTCCGGCATCCATAAACGCCGGCGGCCATTCTCCGGCGGGCAATGGCCGCCAGACGACGATGGCTCAGCCCCATCCACCATCCGAAAAAAAGGCCGCGTAGACCGAGGTGCGGGAGCTTGGAAAAAGCATGATCCGTCCGGTGATACACGCTATGGACGGGGCCGGTGAAATACGTGCCAAGATCGAGCAAAGTAGCGGCCCACATCAATTCGAGGTCGCCCATGTATTCATACTTTCCTTGCGAGTTGAACCAGAAGCGCAACCCATGCTGGGGAAGTTGGTGACGCACCAACCATGAATGCTGGCGCAGGACACGGGTCAGAAAACATCCCGCCACCGCAGAAGTCGACTCCCCACCGTGGAGTGTAAAGGTTGTTTGAGTTTCAACGATCAACACGCGCGTTTCTGGTCGGGCGCGCTTGAGCAGGATACCCTCGGAGGAACCGGAAAAGGCACCGCCAATGATAATCACATCGTATTCCGTGCTCATGAGATGATGAAGAAAAGTCTGGGCTGGATCACCAGAGGTGCAATGCCGGAATAAGGCTGCGGATCGCCGCAGGCCGCCACCGGGGAAAAAAACAACCCCCGGCGGATGAGGCCGGGGGTTGGCTGAGACTGTGGTAATTATTTGAGTGCCGGCTGGCGAGTCAGTGGCGAGTCCGTCCAAGGACATCCTGCGCTCCGCCCCGCCGCTCCGGCGATTGGGTTCGACTACAGGTTGGTGATGATGTCGCCGGGCGGGGCGTTTGACTCCCCGCTCTTGGCCGCCGTCTTTTTCACCTCCTTGACGACATATTTGTCCGCCTCGGAACCGATCGATTTCACCAAGTCTTCCTTGGTGTGTGCGTCGGTGGCTGAGTCGAAGGTGACTTTTTGGGTGGTGGCAGTGTCTCCAGCAGCGATGACGATGTTGGTGACTCCTTCCAGTTTGCTGAACGCCTCACGGACGTGCTTTTTACAGCCGCCTCACGTGACGCCCGTCATAGTGACCGTATATACGGTCTTGGGGGCCGCCTCCGCGGTGCTGATCCCTGCGAAGAGGGCCAGCGCGGTGACAGCCATAATGATGGCTTTCATGGTATGTTTCATTGGATTGTGGTATGGTTGCCACAGCCTACAGCACTATTAGTATCCCCCTAAAACAGAAATGAGCAATCAGGGAAGTGTCGTACCCGGAGCTGGGAAAATGGCGGCGCTTGCGGCCTGCCTGTGGCAGCATCAGCCCATGCCTCGGCGCTTCATTCGCTGGATTCCCGTCACGGTCGCTCTGCTGGTGCTCTTCGCACTGGCTGGCGGCGCTTGGATCGTGAGGGCCTTCGACCCCGAGAAATTCAGCGTGCTGCCGCCTTGCCGGTTTTATCAGATGACTGGACTCCAGTGTCCCGGCTGTGGCATGACGCGGGCGACGCATCACCTGCTCAACGGCCGAATTGGCCCGGCCTTTTATTTCAATGCTTTTTTTGTCTCCGTACTGCCCGTGCTGGGGGGGTGGGGGGCATGGCTTCTGCAACAGTGGTACCGTGGCCGTCCTCTCGCCGGACCCGCGGTCGTTTTCTCGGCGTGGCTGGGTGGCGCCTTGGTGGCCGTCTGGATCGTCTTTTGGGTAGTGCGCAATCAGCCTGCTTGGCCTCTGCTGTAACCGCCGCCCCCATCGCATGGAGGCCACGCCGGGCGCCATGGAGGAAAATTCCCCTTCAGTTCAGGCTCAGCTAATGACATGGGTGAGTTTTTCTCATGTCCGTTCATCACCACATCTTTACCCTCGCCACCCGCGGCCAGGGAACATACGAAATCACCGATGAAGTAGCCCGCGCCGTGCGTGCCAGTGGCATAAGGGATGGCACCGCCACGGTCTTCGTGCGCCATACCAGCTGCAGTCTCATCATTTTTGAAAATGCCGACCCCTCGGCTCAGACTGATTTGCTCGCGTATTTCGAGCGTTTGGTGCCAGAAAATGCGCCTTATTTTGTGCACACTCTGGAGGGAGCGGACGACATGCCCAGTCACTTGCGGATGGTGCTGACCCGCACCAGCGAAGTCATCCCCGTTATCGGCGCCCGTCTCGCGCTCGGCTCCTGGCAGGGAGTTTTTCTGTTCGAACACCGCCGGGCTCCTCACCGTCGAGAAATCGTCGTGACCGTGATGGGTGAAACATGAGGCATGAGGCGTGAGGCCGTGGGCTGTGGGCTGTGGGCTGTGAGCTGTGGGCTGTGAGCTGTGGGGTTGCCATCTCAGGCCGCCGGGGAGGCAGTCGCTTTTTAAAAACCATTTTCGCCCGGCCGGGGCGCGGCTATTCTGTTCTGATGAAGGAATGGATGATTCGCTTGGTATTTGGACTAGTGGCTTGCGGGCTGCTGGCCGACCCGGTCCGTGCGCAGAATGGGGCTATTGATTATTCCCGGAGCGAATTCATCATTCTCAGCGGTGGCCCAGCCTTACGGAAATGGGAAGATCTGCGCCGTCCCAATGAACAGCATGACCGCTGGTGGGGGAATTTTATTCGTTCGGCTCGCATTCGCGTGCAGCAACTGCGCCGGGCTCATGGTCCCGCCGCTCAGATCACGTGGCTGGTTTATCGGCCGGCTTACGAAATGCGTGTTCCGGAAGATGCTACCCGCCAGGCTGACCAACCAGCCGCTATGAGTAAAATCGAGTCGGTGCGCGACGCCTACGGTCTTAAGCTCATCTATTTTTCGTCCGGAGATGACATCATTACCTATCTGAATTCACGTCCGCGCCGCTCGATCATGAACTTTGAGTATTTCGGCCATTCCAATCGCGACTGCTTTATGTTCGATTATAGTGCGGAAATCAGCGGGGCCAGCGTGGCCTATTTGCACGAATCCCAGCTCACGCGCATCCGCCGGGGCAGCTTTAACCCGCGGGCGACGATTCGCAGCTGGGGATGCCACACCGGTGAAAGTTTCTCCAAGTTTTGGAAAAAAGCGGTCGGGATTCCGATGGACGGAGCCCTTGGCAAAACCGACTACTCCGTCATTATCGACCATGTCTCGCTTCCCCGAGTGAACGGCAGCTGGTCGCGGTAACCCGCCTCCCGTCCGGTCCGACCACTCCGCCACCGCCATCACCCTGACGTTTTCCCCATCGATTTCCCATGCTGTACGCCGAACTTCACCGTCTCTACCACCTGCCACTTTTTGACCTGCTCAAACAGGCGCGAGAAGTACATGAGGCCCACTGGCCCGAAAATGAGGTGCAGTTGTGTACCCTGCTTTCTATCAAGACGGGCGGGTGCTCCGAAGACTGCGGGTATTGCGCTCAAAGCGCCCGGTACGACACGGGGCTCGCCGTCGAACGATTGATGCCATGCCATGAGGTCATGGATCGCGCCCGCGCCGCTGCCGCCAGTGGCTCCACCCGATTTTGCATGGGCGCGGCGTGGCGCGGCGTGCGGGGCGGAACCGACCGGTTTGAGCAAGTCTTGGAAATCGTGCGCCAAGTTAGCTCACTCGGCATGGAAGTCTGCACCACCCTAGGTGAACTCGGACCGGAAGAAGCCCGCCAGCTCAAGGCTGCCGGGGTGACCGCTTACAATCACAACATCGATACTTCCCGCGAACATTATCCGAATGTCGTGACCAGTCACACCTACGACGATCGGCTCCGCACCATCAAAAATGTGCAAGACGCCGGAATGTCCGTTTGCTGTGGAGGGATCCTCGGCCTGGGCGAAACCATCGAAGATCGTCTCAAAATGCTCGAAGTGCTCGCCGGGTTTAATCCGCCCCCGGAAAGCGTGCCCATCAATTCTTTGATGCCCATGCCCGGCACTCCCATGGCCGGGCACAGCCAAGTCGATGTTTTTGATCTGGTCCGATTGATCGCCGTGGCCAGAATCGCGCTGCCCGGAGCCAAGGTCCGGCTCTCCGCCGGTCGCACCGCGCTGAGCCGCGAAGCCCAAGCCCTGTGCTTTTTCGCCGGGGCCAATTCCATTTTCTACGGTGATAAATTGCTGACCGCTCCGAATCCGGAAAAAAATGAGGACGTCCAGCTGCTGCGCACTCTGGGGCTGACTCCGCAGGAGCCCAATCGCGACTTGATGGCCCCCGCAACAGAGGTCGGTAAACCCCGAGGCCCGCTGGCCGCGTGCGCGGTACCAGAGGCCTGATGCGCCGCGCTCAACGTGGGACCGAAGACGCACGCATGAGCCATGCGTGAAAGGGTGGCGCGTGACAGCGCTGCCGCTGCCGCGGGACCGCCGCTCGACCCAGTGGCGCCGGGCGGGGGGCGCGTCAGTGAGTAGCGTCGTCTTTCGTCTACGCCGTCGCGCGTTCGCGCAGTTCGAGCAAGTTTTTCATCACGGAGGCCAGCTGTCCTGACCAGCTAGCCGAGCCAAAGGCGTCGTGAAGGGTGCGGTAGAGCGTGTACAGTTCGGCATACACGGCATGGGCGTCGGCGTTGGGGTGGTAGACAACGTCGCGAGTGCGGCATATGACGCGTTGCGCCTCTGGCAAGGAAGTAAAAGCGCCGGCGGCCACCGCTCCAAACAGAGCGGCCCCGAGCGCGCACGTCTGCTCGCTTTGAGCTACCTTCATCGGACGACCTAAAACATCGGCATAGATTTGCATTAACGCCGCATTTTTGATGGCCAGTCCGCCCGTATTCACGACTTCGTTCACGTGCACGCCGTATTCTTCCAGGCGTTTGATGATGGTCAGGGCCCCGAAAGCGGTCGCTTCAATGAGAGCTCGGTACATTTCCCCAGCCGTCGTATGAAGGGTTTGGCCGAGAAGCAATCCGGTCAGTCGCACATCCACCAAAATGCTGCGGTTGCCATTGTTCCAGTCCAGCGCCAGCAGGCCGCTCTCGCCCGGTCGCAGAGTGGCCATTTCCGCTTCCAGTCCGGCAAATTTCTCGGCCATGGTGTGGCCATAACTTTCAGGGACGAGGTGGTTGACGAACCATAGGAAAATGTCGCCGACCGCCGACTGCCCTGCTTCGAGTCCGTAATACCCGGGGAGAATCGACCCGTGGACGACGCCGCACAATCCGGGAATATCCGGCAACGGGCGACTCGCGTCCACCACCATGACGTCGCAGGTGCTGGTGCCCAGCACCTTGACCAACGTGCCTTCACTGATCCCGGCCGCCACCGCTCCCATGTGGACATCAAAGGCGCCGGTGGCCACAACAATGCCTTCCGGCAAACCCAGCAGAGCCGCCCACTCGGCCGTCAAGGTCCCCGCCGGTCTGTCCGCCGTCCGAGCGTCCACATAGAGCCGGTCACGTAACTCCGCGAGCGCCGGATCAAGCGCGCTCAGGAATTCAGCATCCGGAAGGCCGCCCCACTCGATGTTGAAAAATGCCTTGTGCCCGGCCGCACAAATGCTGCGACTCATCACCGCCGGATCTGTGGTGCCAGTCAATACGGCTGGAATCCAGTCACAATGCTCAACAAAACTGTGCGCCGCCGCAAAAACCTCCGGTGCCGTCCGACGAATGCGCAAGATCTTGCTCCAGAACCATTCGCTCGAATACGTGCCGCCACACTTGGCCAGATAGTGAGGGCGCATTTCGCTCGCCCGCGCCGTGATCTCTGCGGCCTCGGCATGAGCGGTATGGTCTTTCCACAGCCAGACTTGCGCCGCCATTACGCCACTGAACTCCGGCTTTAGCCCGAGCGGAGTGCCCTGGTGGTCGACCGGAATCGGCGTGCTGCCAGTCGTATCCACCCCAATGCCGACGACCTGCGACGGGGCGAAATCAGGAAGTTTCTCGGCCGCTTGTGCGAGGGCCCCGCGCGTGGCCGCCACCAGGCCGTCCAGGTAGTCCTGAGGGTTTTGCCGGGCCACATGCGGGTCCTTTTCGTCCAACAAAATACCCATCTCCCCGGATGGATAATTAAAAACTATGGAACCAACTTCCGTGCCGTCGGCTAGATCAACGAGCAGTGAGCGGACCGAGTTGGTACCGTAGTCCAAGCCGAGGGCGTAGCGTTTCATACAAATGATGTGTCTTCCAAGTCGTCGATGGGCAGGCGCTCTTTAAACAAGACCAGCATGGCAAAAACGAGACGCCCATCAATGGCGGAGAGCGTGCCGCGGCGGTAGTTTTCCAGTAGTGATGAAAATCCATCGCCGGCCGACAGATCGCCGCTGGCCGCCCGCTGAAAGGCCATCCGCCATGGGCCAAAATAGCGATTCTGAATGTGGTCCTCGCAGATAATCTGGACTTCAGCGTGGCGCGGGTCGCGGCTAATTTTCTGAAAGAGTGCCTCTACCGCCGCGCGCGGCCCCTCCAACGCCTGCATGAACAGGCGGGATTCGTACATCAGTAGGCCGGTGATCCCTGTCGAGGCATTATTGCGCCGCGAAACCGCCAGCAGATCAGCCAGCTCTTCAGCCTCGAAATCATGTGTCGCCTGGCTCAGATAAACCAGGCAATAGGGAGCTTGCGGGTCGTTCATGCAGCGTCCAAGTGTTGTCGTCCACCCTCGACGCGTCAAGCCTGCGCGCTGGATTTGTCGGTGCGGCCTCCTCCCCTCGCCTTCATTCTCTACCGGGGATTGCCGGGGTGCTCGTTTAGGGGTGCTAAGTAGAGTCACCGGTTGAGGGCGGATCCTGGTAGGTGCATGGTGCCGCGTGCCTCATTTTCTGAAAATCCTCCTGCCAGTGCTCGTCGGAGCCTTGCCGCTGGGTCAGCTCCCGGCAGAATCACTGTCGTTCGCCACTGACATCCGGCCGCTGCTTGAAAAATATTGCTGGGACTGCCATGGCGATGGCATGGACAAGGGCGGACTATCGCTCGATCCATATGAAAATGAGGCAGATTTGATTGCCGCACGGAAAAAGTGGGAGGGCATCATGTTCAATATCGACAACTGGCTGATGCCGCCGGCCGATAAAGAACAACCCACCGCCGATGAGAGAAAACGTCTCGTGCAATGGATTGATGGTACCGTTTTTCCCGTTGATCCGGCCCACCCCGATCCCGGTCGCGTCACGGTCCGCAGACTGAACAAAACCGAATACAACAATACGATGCGCGATTTGTTGGGCGTCGATTTGCGGCCGGCGGACAATTTTCCCGATGATGATAGTGGATACGGTTTCGACAATATTGGCGATGTGCTGGCCATGCCGCCGCTTCTGGTCGAGCAGTATTTGGCCGCCGCCGGCGATGTGCTGGATGCGGTGGTGGTGCCTGGGGGCTCTATGCCCGTCACGTGGAGCATCGCGTCGGAGGCGTTTTCTGTGGCGGAGGAGGTTGGGCAGCAGCAGGATGGGCGTTTAATGTTGTGGGGGAACGGCGAGGCGGAAGCAAAATCTGCTTTTCCGGTGGAGGCTGGATATCGCTTTCGTTTCCGGGTTCACGCGGAACAGGCGGGTGCCGAGTCGGTTAAAATGACGCTCAAACTCAAGGGGCTGGAGGTGCAGACATTCGAGGTCACAGGCACGCACGATCAGCCACAGATCGTGGAAGCCGTCGTGCGCGTGGCCCGAGGAACCCAGACGGTGGCGGCCGCTTTCATCAACGATTACACCGAGGAAGGGGGAGACAGAAATCTTTGGATCGAGTCCATGGAAATCACCGGTCCGCTCTGGAGTGAGGAAGTTCCACTTCCTGAAAACCATCGACGCCTGTTCACCCATGAACCAGGCACCGAAGGGAGCGAGGCCGCCACCCGCAAGGTGCTTCATGACTTCGTCAGCCGGGCTTATCGCCGCCCCGTGCGTCCGGATGAGCTGGATAAACTAGCGAGTCTGGTGCAACGCGTCCGGCACATCGAGCCTCAGTGGGAGGAGGCCGTGAAAATCGGGCTCAGAGCCGCTCTCGTGAGTCCGCATTTTCTGTACAGGATTGAGGCTCTTTCGGCCCCGGATGATACAGGAACGGTGGTGGACCTCAGTGAATTCGCTCTGGCCAGCCGCTTGAGCTATTTTCTCTGGTCCTCCATGCCGGACGCTCAACTGCTGGAGCGGGCGTCGAAAAACGAACTGCGGGCCAGCTTGGCGTCGGAGATCAAGCGCATGATCGCTGATCCTAAAGCCCGGGAACTCGCTCGTAATTTCGGCGGTCAGTGGCTGGAAACCCGCAACCTCGACCTCGTGCGACCGAACCGGAAAAAATTTAATTGGGACGAGGAGTTGCGTCGCGCCATGCAAGCCGAGACCGAGGAGTTTTTCCGCTTCCTGCTGGTCGAAAACCGCAGTGTGCTGGAGTTTCTGAGTGCCGATTACACGTTCGTCAATGAACGGCTGGCCCGGCATTACGGATTGGAGGGGGTGCAAGGCGAGGAGCTGCAAAAAGTCCAGCTGGATCCCGCCCGCCGCCGCGGGCTGCTCACGCAGGCCGCCGTCTTGACCGTCACCTCCGACCCAACCCGGACCTCGCCCGTCAAACGCGGGAAATGGGTGCTCGAAAACCTCCTCGGCACTCCGCCCCCACCGCCCCCACCGAATGTGCCAACCCTCGAGTCCGCCCAAGAATTGTCCGGTACCCTGCGCCAACGCATGGAACAACACCGCTCCAATGCCGCCTGCGCCAATTGCCATGCCATGCTCGATCCCATCGGCTTCGGCTTGGAAAACTTCGATGGCACTGGCGCTTGGCGCGATCAAGACGGGGATCAGCCTGTGGAAAGCTCCGGCCGGCTGACGAGTGGTCAGGAGTTTCTGAATGCCAATGAATTAACCACCATTCTGCTGCGCGACAAATCAGACCAGTTCGTGCGCACTCTCGCCAGTAAACTGCTCACCTTCGCCCTCGGTCGGGGTACCGAATACTACGACAAACCGGCACTGAACGAAATCATGAGCAAGGCGAAAAATGACCAGTATTCATTCCATTCCTTGATCACCGCCGTCGCTGAAAGCGTGCCATTCCAAAAACGCCGCGGTGAAAATTTCCCGCAATAGTTTCCCGCTAGAGGCCGACCCTCCTATCTCAAAGCGGCGTGATCCGTAGGGTTAATGATTCATAAGCCGACCGCCGCTCGTACGCGGCTTCCTTCTCGACCCTCGCCACGGCTTCCAGCACGCTGATACTGCCGACCCGGGCGGTGCATTTGTGCAACAACGTCCTGACCAGTAGGCGCGCATGCGCTGCGCCAATGCAGAGGTGAGCCCCAAAACCGAAGGCAAGATGTGGATTCGGCTTGCGGTCGAGCCGCACCTCCTCCGGAGTGTCAAAAACGGTCTCGTCCTGATTGGCGGAAGCCCAGCAGAGAGAGACCCTCCCCCGCGGAGGAACTGCCGCCCCGTGAACCGTCGTTTCAACAGGGCACACCCGGCCAATGTGCGTCAGTGGAGTGATGGTGCGAAAGAATTCTTCGCTGGCATGAATGATTCGCTGCGGGTCTTCACGGAGGAACTCAAGGGCTTCCGGATGACGACCAAAATACGCCAGAATCGAGGAGACACTGTGGATAATGGTGTCGCGTCCCCCAGCAAATGTCAGGTTGGCAAATCCCATCATCTCGTCACGTGAAAGCGCCCGTCCGCCATACGTTGCCTGAGTCAAGGCACTGAAAAAGTCAACCCCAGGGTCCGCTTCCGCGCGGTCAAATTGCTGATGCAGATACGCTTCCAAACCAACCTCCTGATGCGCCCCCGTGGCCTCTACCCGGAAAACATGAATGCCCCAGCGAATCCACGTCTCCGCTTCTGTCTCCGGAACGTTGAGTAGAAATGTTAAGGCGCGCGATTGGAGAGGCAGGGCGAACTCATGAACTACTTCGATGGCGTCTCTTCCCATGGCCGCATCCAAAAGCTCGTCCACTAACCGCTCCACAGAAGCGATGACCCCGGGGTCTTTGGCCCGTCTGAAAAACGGCTCGATGATGGCCCGATAATCGGTGTGCTCCGGAGGATCGGTTTCGATCGGCAGCTGTCGCATCGAGCGAACCTCCTCCTCGGACGGGATAGGCACCCGGAAGGGAGCGTCCGAACTAAAGGTCGCCCAGTCTTTGGCCGCCCGCCGCACATCCGCATGACGCAAAATCATGGGCACCTCCTCCCCCTGAAACTCGCACTTTAAGATTCCGCTTTCGCGGCGCGGGGCGCGAAAAGGATCATGGAGCTCGCTCATGTCGGAAAATTATCGTCCTCTCGACGACGTCGTCGTGCGAGAGGACCAAGAGTGCGGGGGTGAAGGACTCGGAGAAAGTAAAGGCAGTCTCTATTGAGTCACGGTCATCACGCCCTTCATCAGAAAACGATGGCCCGGGAAGGTGCACAGAAAGGGATACGCCCCCGCCTCGGCCGGAGCCGTAAAGGTCAGGATTTCATTCTGGCCAGTGCCAATCAGCTTGGTGCTGGCCGCCACAATCGACGCCTTGCTCTCCGCATCATCTGGCAAATACGCTTTGGCCATGGCTCCGGCCGCATCCGCGACAATCATCTTGTCCGCCGCCATGCCAAATTTCGCGTCCGTCCCAGGCTTCAAAATGACCAAATTATGCTGCAATGGGCAGCCTTTGTTGGTGAAAAGAATGCTGACTTTATCTCCAGCCTTCACCGAAAAGGCCTTTTTGTCATACTGCATCACGGCTGGGACCACGCCAATCACCACTTTTGTTTCGCCGGCGGCGGCTGCCGCTGGAGCCGCCGGAGCTGCTGGAGCGGCAGGTTTGGGCTCCTCGGCCCGTACGGAGAGAGCAGTAGTGGCTAATGCCAAAGCAAGCAGAGTAGGTGCAAACACTGTTTTCATAGAATGAGTGGTTCGGTGTCGGTGTGGGTGTGGATATGAAACGGGAGAGTAAAGAGGAAAACGTGGAAATTCCCAGAGTGGAGACGCTCGTCAACGTGGTAAATTCATTTTGATCACGAAAATTGCCACGTCGCCGCTCCCATTTTCACACTTATCCCTCAAATCAGTCACGACGCCACACGCGTAATCCCTAGTCGAACACCCCATAAAATGCCTAATGGAATGGAAAATAAGTGATCACATAATAATTTTCGTGTTTATTCATATTTTCTAATCTGAGTCGCCTCCCAAACTCCTATCCGTAAAGGGCCTGACCCTTTTTCTGTGGCGGGCGTTTTTCCGCGAGGGGGAGCTGGGGCGAGGAGTCTGGCTGGTGGCGGGGCGCGTTGTGGCGGGCCTGCTGGGGCTGTTGGGCCTGTTCGAACTTTTTTTAGCGGAGAATGTAATTGCGAGAATTAGGTGCTTGCCAGCGGGGCGCCTTCTTTCTAGCCTCTGGACTGGACTAGTGGCGCGCCATGGTATGGCGGTGCTGGCAGTCTCATTTCAATCCGATTATTACAACCTGTTTGCTGCAAGCTCATGAATACCTCGATCCGCTGGAAGCTTTTCCTCATGATGGTGCTGGAGTTTTTCATATGGGGGGCATGGCTTCCATTGATTTTCGGCTATTTACCGGCCATGGGGTTGTCTGAGCGGGAGCAGATGTTCATTTTGAGCGCTTTCCCGGTGTCGGCGATCATTGGGATGTTTTTCAGCAACCAATTTGCGGACCGAAATTTTTCTGCGGAGAGGTTTATGGCCTTCAGCCATTTGGTGGGCGGGTTGGCCATAGCGGGGCTGGCGTTTGTCTCATTCAATCGTCCACCGGTGCCGGCGGGGGCGACGGCGGCTTCCTTGTATGACACTTCGTTTTGGATCTTCTTCGGGTTGATGGCCTTGCATTGTCTTTTGTATGTTCCGACCATATCGATTGCGAACAGCATTGCCTTTTCTCACATGCGGGCTGCCGACAAGGAATTTGGATTTGTGCGGATGGGCGGCACGGTGGGGTGGATCATGGCGGCTTGGCCGATTGCCTACATCCTTCATGGCAAGCCACCGGAGCAAATCATTAACGCGACCGGGAGTATTTTCATCATTTCTGGGGTGGCGAGTCTGGCTCTGGCTGGGTTTAGCCTGACCCTGCCGCACACGCCGGCCAACAAAGGGCAAGGCAGCGACAGTCTGGCCTGGTTGAAAGCGGCTCGTTTGCTGGCTATTCCAGCGATTCTCGTCCTGTTTATTGCCACGTTTGTGGATGCGACTATCCACAATGGTTATTTCGTCATGGCGGGCGGCTTCATTGGCAAGGTGCTGACGGCGTCGAATATTGACCCGGCGTGGACGACGGTGGTCATGAGTCTTGGTCAGGTAGCGGAGATTCTCACCATGATGGTACTGGGTGGCGTGCTGGCCAAGCTTGGGTGGCGCACCACCTTGATTCTGGGGATTTTGGGGCATACCGCCCGGTTCCTTGTTTTCGCTTATTGCCCGACCACAACGTGGCTGATCATTCTGGTGCAGTTGCTGCACGGCATTTGCTACGCGTTCTTCTTTGCTACTGTGTATATTTACATTGATGCTGTTTTCCCGAAAGACATTCGCACCAGCGCTCAGGGGTTGTTCAATTTCCTGATTCTGGGTATCGGTGATCTGGCGGCGAAGTGGCTCTTTATTCCTTTGTCGGCGAAGTATGTAACTGGCACGGGATTCGATGGGTATCGCCAGCTTTTCATGGTTCCGGTTGGACTTTCGGTGGGGGCGGCCCTGCTGCTACTGTTGTTCTTCAAACCAGCCACGGCCCGGCCTGCAGTGATCAGCACGGGTTCCGCGCCTCATTGAGCGTGGCGGGCGATAGTGCGGTCTCTTGAGTGAGCACCGCATGGATGACGGGCGGAGAGGGATTCCTCTCCGCCCGTTTCTTTTTTATGGCCAGAGTTGGGCCGGGTATTCCCCGGCGAGATGCAGACGGGCGAGGCTAGCCCGCACGCGATCGGCGTCTTCGCGGTAAGTCACGCCAAACCAAGCGGCATCCGAACGGATGACCCGACACTGTTCGCGCTTTTCCTGAATGAGCTGGTCGACAGCAAACGGCAGAAAAAACTCGGCATCGGGATCGCGACCTTGGGTGATGAGGAATTCGCCGAAGAGCCGGTCGAGTTCGGCAAAAATGGATGGCGCAAACCCCCATGTATTCAGGGAGACGGGTTCATTTCCGGTGAATGATTCCACGGGGCCGGTTTCGGGGCGGTTTTCAGCGCCGTCGCCCACTGGCCACAGCCTTGTTTTTTCCACCACGCTGAGCAGCAGCTGGTCAGCGGTCGTCTGACACACTCCACGGGCCACGCGGCCGTGATCGGAAAGGGTTTTGCGCAAAGTAAAGGCCACGAGGCAGGTTCGAACCGTGGATTGATCCAGATTCGGCTGACTGAGGAAGGATCCGAGCTTCTCGAATGATTCACGGCCGTAAAAATCATCGGCATTGATGACCCCGAACGGCTCGGTGACGGCAGGGCGGGCGGCCAGAGTGGCCTGACCGGTGCCCCAAGGCTTGAGACGCGCCGCCACGACTCCGGCCTCCACCAGTGGTGCCTCGTCCGGGCCGAGAGGAAGACTCTCGCGCTCCTGAAAGACGCAGGTCACGGCGATGTGCGGTTCGAACCGCGAGGCAATATCACGGCGAAAGGCGTCGGCAAACTCCCGCCGGATAACAAACACCACCCTGCCAAATCCTGCGCGTATGGCGTCGAAGACCGAATAATCGAGCAATGTTTCTCCATGCGGGCCGAAGCCGATGGTTTGCTTCAGGCCGCCAAATCGGCTGCCGAGGCCGGCCGCCAGTACCACCAAAGTTGGTTTGATCATGGGGGCAGGGTGCCCGGCAGTGAGTCGGGGGCAAGTAATTGGAGTGGGGGCGTCGCGGGTGTTTTGGGCGGAAAGCGGAAAAAAACGGCGTAAAACTCGTCGATTCGCCGATTCTTTATTTTTTAAAGACAAAAACTCCTTGGCCCTGCGCCAAGCCCGTGTCATCCGTCGCCCTCCCGTTTACATGTCACTCTATGATTGAGGTCATCCGTCTATCCAAACAATTCGGTCCTAAGCTGGCCGTAGACAACATTTCGTTCTCGGTCGCCAAGGGCGAGGTCCTTGGTTTCCTCGGTCCCAACGGTGCGGGCAAGTCCACCACCATGAGGATGATTACCGGGTTTATTCCTCCGACCCGCGGGACGGTCACGGTCGGTGGTCACGACATCCAGAAGTCCCCGATTCAAGCCAAAGCCAAGATTGGCTATCTGCCGGAGAATGCCCCGCTGTATTCGGATATGACGGTGGAGTCGTTTCTTCGGTTCACGGCCGAGCTGCGCGGTATCACTGGAGCTGCTCAAAAAACGGCGGTCAACAAGGCCATCGAGATTTGTTTTTTGGAAAAAGTCGCCCGCCAGAGCCTCGACACGCTTTCCAAAGGGTTTCGTCACCGGACTTGTCTTGCTCAGTCCATTGTGCATGACCCTGAAGTCCTTATCTTGGACGAGCCGACGGACGGTCTGGACCCGAACCAAAAGCAGGAAGTGCGCAATTTGATTCGCCGTCTGGGAGCGACCAAGACGGTTATTTTCTCGACGCACATTCTTGAAGAAGTCGAAGCGGTCTGTTCCCGCGCCATCATTATTGACCAAGGTAAAGTGGTGGCGGACGGGACGCCGGACGAGCTCAAGCGCCGGGCCTCCTGCGCGGGGGCTGTCAAAGTCCGGATTCGTGGACTGGCAGGATCCGGCATTCTCTCCGAACTGGAAAAACTCCCGCATGCGGTCAGCGTCGAAACCATTGAATCAGGTGATTCGCTCTTCGTGGGCCGCGTCTTTCCGAAAAAGTCGGCGGTTGATGGCACACTGGCCGGGGAGATCTATCAATTCGCCGCCGGCCGCCAGTTGCAGCTCCAAGAGCTGGCTGTCGACGAGGGGCGCCTCGACGAAATGTTCCGCGAGATCACCGTACAGGTCCGCAGCTAACAGACAGCCGTCCTTTGCCGGGCTGGGGTCGTGTTGATTTCACTTCCTCCCGGGTCCGCACTCCGCGGGCCGCCCGCGAGCGGCCTCTCCTCCAATTCTCATTCACTCAACGTTTAACTTTCCGTTCTTTATCGTCACCATGAAAAACATTTGGGTCGTCTTCAAACGCGAGGTGCAGGCCTACTTCCTGACCCCGCTGGCCTACGTCTTCATTTTCATCTTTTTGATTCTGTCGATGTCGCTTTGCTTCGTCTTTGGCAGGTTTCTTGAAGGAGAGGATGCTTCGCTGGACTACACGTTTTTCCAGTTTCATCCATGGTTGTTCATGGTGCTGGGGCCAGCTATTGGCATGCGTTTGTGGTCTGAGGAGAACCGTGAAGGCACGATCGAGCTATTGCTGACGATGCCGATCAGCACCTGGCAGGCGATCATTGGCAAATTTCTGGCGGCCTGCCTGGTCTTGGTCTCGGCGCTGGCCATGACTTTCCCGGTTATTTTGACGGTTAATTATTTAGGTGACCCGGACGGCGGCAAGATTTTCAGTGGCTATCTGGGCAGCCTGCTGGTGGGATCAGCGTCGATTGCGCTGACCTGTCTGGTGTCGGCATTCACTCGCAGCCAAGTTATCTGTCTGGTGGTCAGTGTCGTGCTGTGTTTTTTCTTGGTGTTGATCGGATCGCCGCAGCTGCTGGAATTCCTCCGGAATATTCCGGCTACTGGTCTGCTGGAGACGCTGCGTTTGGCGGCTCTCGAGATTGCTGACGGCTTCAGTTTGATGTCGCATGGCGGACGTCTTTTTGGCGGCGTCCTCCGTCTGGATACGGCGGTTTTCTTTGCCGCCTTCATATCGTTTTGTCTTTATGCCACCAGTGTGGTCATTCGCTCCAAGCGCGCCTAGTCGCCGATTCCATTCACTTTTATTGCCCGCATCATGAGCACGGATTCCACCGCCCCCGCCCCTAAGCGCAATACCATCGGCCTTTACTCCAGTGTTGGAGTTTTGGCGGTGGGGCTGATCGCCGCTGGTGTCAGCTACCTCTCGCGCAACATTCCGGTCCAGATCGATTTCACGGACAATCATTTTTACAGTCTCACGGACGGTACGAAGCAGATTCTGTCCGGAGTAGATACTGAGATCCAAGGCACGTTGTTTGTTTCGGACGGCAAGGAGTTGCCGCCGGAGCTGATTGGCCGGGTCAAGGACCTCGAGGCCTTGTTGCGGCAGTACGAGCAAAAAACGCCCAAGGGGCAGTTTAAACTGACCAAGGTCAATCCGGCTCCGGACACTGAAGGTGGCGAGCAGGCGGCTCTGGCCGGAGTTCAGCCGCAGCAGACTCGTTCCGGTGATGTTTTCCTGACGCTGTCGATTTCCTGTCTCGACAAGCGTGAGAACATTGATTTTCTTGGCTTAATGGGCCGTGAGGAGCAGTTTGAATATGAAATCAGCCGAGCGGTGGCCAATGTGCTCAAGGGTGATGAAAAGAAGAAAATTGGGGTGATGTCGGCTTTGCCTCTGCTGGGCAGTGCCGGTCCTATGATGGGCGGGCAGCAGCGTCCCTGGGTGTTTTTCCAGCAGCTGAAGCGCGACTATGATGTGCAGACGGTCGAGATGACAGCGGCCTCGGTGGATCCATCCTTTGATGCCTTGATGGTCGTGCACCCAGCTGGGATTACGGAAACCGGGCAGTTTGCGATCGATCAATTTGTGCTTTCCGGCAAACCGGTGGTGGTCATGCTCGATCCCCACAGCATCGTCGGGAAGATGAATGCGGGCCGCCAAAACCCGCAGATGCCCCCGATGGGTGGCGAGCAAACATCTTCGAGTCTGCCCAAACTGACGGCTGCTTGGGGGTACGGCTTTGATGCGACCCAAGTGGTGGCGGACATGCTGTTCAAGACGCCGCTCCGCGGGAACCGCGAATCGCCGGCGTTCCTGACACTCGGCGAGCAGGCGTTCAATCGCAAAGACCCTGTGACCAGCGGACTGGGTGATCTGCTCTTCGTTTTCAGCGGTGCTTTCACCGGCAAACCCGCCGAAGGACTGGTGGAGGACGTGCTCCTGCGCACATCGTCCGAAAATGAAATGGTCAGTCCGCTCGAGGCGGAAAACTCTGATGAATCGATCATTCAGAAGTTCAAGTCATCCGGCGAGGCGAAATCGCTGGCCATCCGGCTGACTGGCAAGTTCAAATCCGCCTTCCCTGATGGCAAGCCGAAAGCGACAGCGCCTGAAGACGGCGAGGAGCCGAAGCCTGAAGAGGAGAAGAAGGACGAGGCGTCGACGGCCCTGAAGGAGATGGCGGCGGGGAAATCTGGGGTGGTCATACTGGTAGCGGATACCGATTTCTTGTATGACAATTTCTCTGTTCAAGTGATGGGCAACATGGCCCTTCCTTTCAATGGCAACCTACCATTCGGCATGAACGTGCTGGATCAGGTGGCGGGCGACACCCGGTTGTTGCAAGTCCGTAGCCGCAATTCGAACCGTCGTCCCTTCACGCGCATCAATGCGATTGAAACGGCGGCTAACGCGAAGATTCAAAATGAAGTCGCGGAATTGCAGAAGCAGGCGGATGAAGCCAACGCCAAACTTTCCGAGTTGCAGGCCGCGAAGGATCCGAATCAGCGGAACTTCATGAGTCCGGAACAGGAAGCAGAGCTCGAAACCTTCCGAAAAAACCAAGCCAATGCCCAGCGCCGCATCCGCGAATTGCGGAAAGAAGCGCGGGCCGACATTGATGGCACTCTCGCCTCGATGAAACTTTGGAACATCCTGGGCACCCCACTCGTCGTGGCCGTCATTGGGTTCGCCGTTTTCCTTTTCCGCCGCAAATCAACCTCCGCCAAGTAATCCATGAATAACCGCCAGCTTATTACCATCCTTGTGGCGCTCGGCCTTGTCGCGGTCGGCGTGGTGTGGAAGTTCAGTTCGGGCAGTGGCACCACCTCCGGCCGCCAAAGCCTCGCACTGGACCGAGCCCTGCCAGACTTTCCCCTGAACGAGGTCGTCGCCATTCAGATCAAGAATCAAAAAGAAGAAGTCAATCTCGCCCTGCAGGGAGAGACATGGGGCGTCAAAGAACGCGACGCCTATCCCGCCAACTTTGATTTTGTCAAGGATCTGGTGACCAAAGCGCATGACCTGCGCGTGATCGAACAGGTGAAAATTGGCCAGTCGCAACTGGGACGGCTGCAGTTGGTCTCACCGGCCGCCGAGACGGCCAAAGAGGCCAAACCGGAGCAGGTCGGTACTTTGGTTATTTTCAAGAAGGCGAATGATCAAGAACTGGGTCGTCTGCTGTTGGGGAAATCGATCGAGCGCGAAGCATCGCCCGACAATCCATTCTTCAATGTGGGCGGGGCCAGTGGTCGTTTCGTTCAAGTGGGCGAAGTCACCGATACGGCTTATAAAGTCAAAGAAGCCTTTTCCAGTTTGAATGTTGATGTGAAAGGGTGGCTCGAGAAGAGCTTCATTTCTCCTACGGGCGGCTTGAAGTCGATCGAGGTCAAAGTGGCTGATCCTGCGGATCAATCGTGGAAGGTGGAGAAAGAAAAGGAAGGGGCGGATGCGGTGTTGGCTGACAAGAAGGAAGGCGAGCAGATTGATCCTGAGAAGGTGAAGCAAGCGGGCAGTGCCTTCAGCAGCGCTTATTTCACCGATGTGGCCACGACTGCCGAGAAGGAAAAGACTGGACTCGATGCTCCTCTGCGCACGGCGACGGTGTCGTTTTTCGACGGATTTACCTATACCCTCAAAATCGGGAATAAGGCGAAGCCGGATGATGAAAATAGCGATTACTATATGATGGTCAGTGCCGCTTACACGCCGCTGCCAGCTCCATCCGCGCCCGCGGCCGCCGAACCGCCCGCCGAGCCACAACCGACCCCCGCTCCCGAAGGCGAAACCGCCGATCAGAAAACCGAGCGTGAGAAAAAAGACGCCGAGGCACGTACCGCCTGGGAACAAGCCAAACAATCGATTGAATCGGCCAAAACCCAGTACGAATCGGAATTGAAACAATGGGAGGAAGCGAAGACGAAAAAAGAAGAACGCCTCGCCAAGGAAAAGACCTTCGAAGGGCGCACGTACATTGTCTCGAAATATACCGTCGATTGGTTCCTCAAAGACCGTTCCCATTTCAAAGCGGCTGCCCCGGCGGCTTCCGCTCCGGGAGCGGCGGCGGCTCCGGCGACCCCCTCCTTGCCTGAGCTCTTTCCAGCAGGAGGCCCCCGGTCCGACGCGCCCAAACCGATCGAAGCGGTGACGCCACCCATCAAGGTCGAGATTCCGCAGCCTAAAACTCCGGAGCCAAAAGAATCGCCCGTTCAGCCGGCAGAAAAACCGAAGGCCCCCGAACAGGAATTGCCGCCGGCTAGCTTTACCCCGGAGGCGGAGCCGCCGCCCGCGCCGCCTGCGGCCTCTGAAGCTCCGACAGCTGCTCCGGCTCCGGAGCCAGCCGCTCCTGCCGCGGCTGAGCCTGCAGCGGCCGAGCCCGCCGCTCCAGCCGCCGAGCCTGCTGCGGCTCCTGCGGAATAATCCTGCAGGGTTTAGGTGATATCCTCTCTATTGAAAGGCCGCAAATTGCGGCCTTTTTTTGTGGGTGGGGCGGGTGATGGCGGGCGGCGGCTGATTGGGTGGGGCTGTATAATTATGGGCTGGTGATCGTAAACTTGATTGACGTGGAGGCGGGAGTGAGGCATCCGGCGTGATGTCACTTCGCTACCCCAACGAGCATGTTCTGGTCGTGCCGCGTCCGCTTTTTGATCAACTGGGCAGTTTTCACGGGCTGGCCTACGAGGTGGACCGGTATTTGCCGGTTTTGCTTGATCCGACGAACAATTATTTTCTTCAGAGGGATGAAGCTGAGCATGATCCGACGAAAAAGCAGATCATTCCGTACGCGATTTTCCATCATCGTGGAAAGTTCTTGCGGTATGTCCGGAGCAAAAAGTCGGGTGAGCAGCGGCTGGCGGCCAAGGCGTCGCTGGGCATTGGCGGGCATATTAACAGCGATGATGCGGCGGTTTCATCATTGGAGCGGAGTACTTATTTGGCTGGGGTTGAGCGGGAGGTGGCTGAGGAGCTTGCGATTGCGGGAAGCTGGAGTCATCGGGTGGTGGCCTTGCTCAACGATGACAGCAACGAGGTAGGTCAGGTGCATCTTGGGGTGGTTCATTTGGTTGAGCTGGAAACGGACGAGGTCACCTCCAATGAAGAAACCATTATTGATGTCGGGTTTTACACGCCTGACGAGTTGCGAGCGGGTCGCGACCAGCTTGAGTCCTGGTCGCAGTTGTGTTTGGACGGCATTGAGCGATTGATGGCTTAAGTGGGCGTGAGGCTGGGCTGCTGATGTCTCTCGCGTCGAGGTTGTGTTTGATCTACGTCTTGATTTATGTCCACGGGTGTCCGTCCCATTACTTCCGTCATGTGGACGCTCGCGCGGGCGTCCAATCTGCCGACTGTTTGGTCGAATGTATTGGCCGGGTGGTTGTTGAGTGGACAGGGGTGGCATGCGGGGGTGGGGTGGGCGCTGGCGGGTGGTGCGTTGGCCTATGCGGGCGGCTGCACTCTCAATGATGCATTTGATGCGCGGTGGGACCGTCGGCATCGGCCGGGTCGCCCGATCCCGGCGGGTTTGATTTCGGAGCGAGCGGTTTGGATTGTTGGTGGGGTGGAACTGGCGGCTGGGGTGGGGTGTCTTTTGGGGGCGGGGTGTGTTTGGCCGCTGGTGATGGCGCTGGTGGTGAGTATTTTGATTTACGACTGGAGTCATAAGCGATCGTCTTGGGCTGTGATTCCGATGGGATTGTGCCGGGTTTTCCTCGGCTGGGCGGCGGCCTCGATGGGTGGCTCTTGGTGGCCGCCGGATTCTGGGGTGGTATTGTGGTTGTCGGCGCTTTTTGCCTACATCATGGGATTGACGTTGGTGGCCCGCGGGGAGGCGGTGGGCGGCCGTGTTCCCTGGTCTGGTCTGGTCTTAGTGATGATGCCGCTGGTGGGGACGTGGTGGTTCAACCGGCTGGAGCGGGCTGATTTCCGCGATTTCCTTTTTGCCGCATTTTTATTTGGGCTGGGCGCGGCGCACGTATGGGGCCGACTCACGCATCGTGCTGATCCTGGCCGGGTGGGGGCGGCGGTGGCCAAGATGTTGGCTGGTATTGTGGTCGTGGATGCCCTCTTTATCGCCCAGCTCAAGTTGGAATGGGCGGCGGGCTGGGCTGTCCTGCTGGCGGCTAGCTTGCTCTGGCAAAAGCGGGTGGCCGCCACTTAAAAATATGACGGCTGATGATCCCTCACAACCCTCGTGGAACCGACGCCGTTTTGTCTCAACCTCGCTGGCGGTCGGAGTGCCGTCATGGATGAGCGCGGAGGCCCTTCAGGCCGAAACAGTGGCAGGAGTGGCCAGAGAGGCGGGGCTGCTGTTGACGTTGGGGCCGCTGCTCGGCCCGGTTGATCATGCGTCCGCCATGGTGTGGATGAGAGCCACAGTGCCGGGAGAATACGTTCTCGAGGTGGTTTCAGAACGTGATGGAGGGGTGCAGCGCTTAGCTCTCAGCGCCATCGTGGACATGGACCTCTGCTTGCACTGGCACATCGAAGGCTTGGCGCCATCGACCCGGTATCAGTATCGCATCTGGAGCGGTCAGACGCTGGTGGCGGGCAGGCCCGGTCAAGTGATCACGACCGCGGCGTCGCCGGGCACACCGGGCCGGGTTCGGCTGGCCATCAGTTCCTGCGCCCGGGAGGACGAGGGCAGCCGGGCGGTGTGGCAACGCATGGCTGCTGAGAATGTCGATGCGGTCGTCCTGCTGGGGGACACGCCCTATATTGATTCGACTGACCGTGAGGTGCAGCTCAGGCGGCACCGGGAATTTGCCGCGGTGGAGGAGTATCAGCAATTATTGGCGTCGCGTCCATGTTGGTGGACGTGGGATGACCATGATTTTGCGGGCAACGATGCGAGCGGTCTGGCTGTCGGGAAAGCTGCCAGCCGGTGGGTTTTTTCGCGGTACCGTCCGCAGCACACGTACGGTGTGAATGGCGAAGGGATCTTTACGCGTTTCCGACTTGGGGCTTTGGAAGTTTTTTTATTGGACACGCGATGGTTTGCGATGACGGAGGCGTCGTGGGCCGACCCGGTGAAGCCTTCATTTCTGGGGCGGGTGCAATGGGAGTGGTTGCGGCGCGGGCTACTGGAGTCGACGGCCTCATTCAAGTTGCTCGCGTGCGGGGTGATTTGGGATGACAAGGAGAATTCGGAATCGGACGATTGGGGGACGTATGGTCATGAGCGGCGCGCATTGGAGGCGTTTATTGGCGAGCATCGTATTCCCGGGGTGGTGCTCGTGGGCGGGGACATTCATGCCAGCCGTGTGTTGCGGTATGCGTCTCGGGAGCGGGTCGGGTATGATCTGGTGCAGTTTATTGCTTCTCCCATTCATGGTGAGACGATTCCTTCATTGAACGTGTATCATCCACATTTGAAGCGCAGTGCGGTCGAACCGCATGTTTTTCTCAGGGTTGATGTTGATGACACATGTCGTCCGGCGCGGCTGGAATCCGCGCTCATCAATCGTCATGGAGAAGTGGTTTTCAGCTACGTGATCACGGCAGACGACTTAAAGCCGGCGTGACCTTGGCGTGCCTGCGTGTTTCGGGCGTGGAAATCAGTTGGCCCGGAGGCGGAAAAAGGCGCTGGTCGAGTCGGCGGCGATCCGGCCGGTGTGCGTTTGGAAATTGGCTGCGGGCGGAGACACAACGGTGGGCACCCCGGTCCATGAGCCGGGTTGGAGGTTGGGGGAGGACTCAAGAACGATATTGATGCCGGTCCGGTCGGTGCGAACGCGGAAGGATACGAGTGTTTCGGTGGCGCTGGTGACTACCGTCATTGCGGGCGAGGAGTCCGCGCTGAGAGGATGGCCGCCCAGAGCAAACTCGAGCCCATTGGGCACGCCGTCCAGATCGGGGTCAGCGGTCGATTCCTGATCGGATGGAGCCAGGCCGGTTGACGCGACCCAGCTCGCAAAATCATGGAGGGGCGCGTCGGCTCCCGGAGAGGGAGCTGCCATCTCCCAGTTCGCAGGGTCGTTGCCGTAAGCGCTGGCGGCGATCCGCTGGAGCGAACGCCCAGCGCCGGCCGCGGGCCAAGGCGCGCTGGTGCCATATGCCACACGATCGACCCGGGCAAACTGGCGGATGCCGGCGTCGTCCAGCGCCGCTGGTCGGCTTAATTGCAAGGTTTCTCCATTGTTGGAGAGACGTCCGCTGGTCCACTCGAGGATGCGCACGTGATTGGGGGCGGCGTAGGCGGTTTGAAATTGGGCGAGATTTTTGACCAGTAGAATGCGTTCGCCCGGAGACATCACGACCGAAGGGGTGGATGGGAATTCGTAGTCCAGACCCTGAGTGATTTTCCAAGCGGCGGCCCGGGTCTCGTCGTACAAGCTCACTGATTCGGAGGAGATATTGACGAGTTCGAAGTATTCCGCGTCTGGATTTCCCTCTGGATCGAACATGATTTCCGAGATGGTGACTGGGCCTACGCGTGGGGCGCTGTTGGCGAGACCGGGGGTGGGCGACAGCAGGGCGACGAAGTTCCACGAATCGGTGGAGGATTTGTAATAATTGCCGAGAGATTCATCCGGCAGGGACGGGCCGAACTCCTCTTGGTGCTGGTACCCGGTCAGTTCATTATTAACGGCGGCCGACAGGTGAAGGGTTTCGCCGGCATTGCTGAGGGCAAACGGGGTGAGGCGGCCCGGGTCCTGACTGGTGGTGCCAAAGTGTTGGTTTTCGTTAAAGACGATGCGGCCGTCGGCGGGCAGCGTGGTTCCGTCGGGGATGCGGTATTTTCGAAGATCGAGGGGGCTGTCGCTCAGGAACCACCCGCTGATGTCCACCGCTTGGGACGACCGGTTGTACAGCTCGATCCAGTCCGGAGTGTCCGGACCTGAATGAGCGAGGATCTCGTCGATGACCACGGTCGTGCTCGGGGTCCATGGATAATGAGCGGGGTCATAGGTGTAGTATGCCCCGATATCGGACCGGGATCCATCCGCGTCGGGGGTATGGCCGGGATCTCCGGCGTCGATGGCTGGCGAATCCGGCTGCAGCTGAAAGTTGAGGCTTTCTGCATCAATAAACATCGGCGACGCCAGTAGATTGCCAGTGCCAGAAAGCGCCACCGTATCGCTTAATGAATAAGACGTCACCGCGGTGGAAAATGCGTCGGCCTGGACCGGGAGGATCGAGCATTTCGAAAAAATGGTATGACTAATGACGGCCGAGCCGCCGCCGTCTCCGAAGTTTTTTTCGTAAACATCCACCCCGGTGTTGCAGTTGACGAATGTGTTTTGATCAATGGTGGCCACCGAACCGGCATCTTTGATTCCGACCCCGAGGACGCAGCCGACGATCAAGTTCTTGCGCAGGATGACCGTCGACGCCTGCCCGACTGAGATACCTTTGTCCGAATTAAAATAGATGAGGTTTCCTTCGATCAGCACATTGGAACAAGCCTCGCCAATATCGATGCCATCGCCGTTGGGGCCTTGGAATTGGCGAATGTGGCAGCCTGAAATTACCCCATTGACAACACCGTCATAATCAATGGCATCAGTGTCAGGTGCGTTGTTGCCAATGAAGAGGCAGTCGTAGGTTTCGGCGGAGCCGCCTTTCACATTGAGGCAGTCGCCGGTGTAGGGCGTGTGGAGCCGACTTTGACGCAGGATCAAGCTGCCGCCGCGACAGAACACTGGGCCTTCGCTTTCATCGATGTCGAGGTGGTCAATGACCAGCGAGGCGTTGAGTCCGGAGAGGGCATACGGGTAGAGGACGGGGTTGGCCCCGCGGGTGGCGCCGCGCAGAATGAGGTGGCTGAGGGTGGACGTCCCGGTGGGGTTTTCAAAACTCAATCCGCCCCAGCGGGCGTGGTTTCGTCCGATGATGTGCACGGGGGCGGCGGCGGTTCCCTCGATTTTCAGGACGCCTTGGATGCGTAGGTTTCCATGGGCGGGCAGGTGCAGGATGACGCCTTCCTGCACGGTCAGGGTGGTGTGGGGCGGCACGATCAGGTCTTCATGCAGCGAGTAAGGGGAAGCGGATTGGAGCAGGGTGGTGTCTCCGGCCAGGGTGCCGCCGATCACGGTTTCGCCGGAGGGAGTGAAGGTGGCGGTAATGGCTGTGGGTCCGGCCACGGTCGTGGTGGTGACCGGATCGGTGCTTGGGCCGCTGACCCCGGTCCACTCCGCAAAACGGAAGCCTGGCGCCGGTTCGGCGGTCAGGACAAACGGGATGTTGGGAAAGAGGCGCAGCGATCCGGGGTCGACGGCCACTCCGTTGACAAGGATTCGACCGGCCTCCGGGGTGAGGACGGCCAGTGACAACTCGACGGCGGCGTCAGGCAGTCCGAGTTGGGAGCGGATTTCCTCGTGAATCGAGGCATCGCGTGCGGCCGCAAAATCTTTGATGCCTTGAATGGCTTCGGCGCGGCCGGCGTTGGTCATGCCTCCGAGGGCGCGCCAGCGTTCGATATGGCGCGGTACGGACGGCTCGACCTCGGCGGCCATGGCTTCGAGGATGCTGTTGATCCGAGACGGCTTGAAGGTGGAGGCGGCGTGGGCGGCGAAGCGCTGGGCCAGTCGGTTTTTGAATTCAGTACTTCCCTTAAGGTGTACGAGTACTGACTCGCGTGCGAGCATGTCGCCGAGCACGCTGCCGCCTAGCTGGGATGGACGAAATGTCTGATCCATGTCTGGCAGGAACCAATGCCATTGTCCATCTGGGGTGCGCGGCCGCCAGAACTCGCGATTGTGGTGCCAGCTGGTGTTGATGCCGTACGATTCGGCGGCGATGAAATCGATGAAGCTATCGAAGTTGATGCGGGTGGCGGCGACGGCCAGATTTGCGGGGATGTTGAGGTCGTGTCGGCTCAGGAAGTCTAGCATGTCGAGCCAATCAGCGGAGTCGCCTTTTTCCACGCCCAGAGTGACTGCTCCTGACGTGACATGACCGTAGAGGAGGTGATCGATCTGGTCGGCGTTCAGTCGTTTATGTTCGAAAAACCATGAGTCGTCCCATCGGGCGCGAATATTATGAATCCCCCAATAGGCGCCATTGATGAAGACCTCGCTGGCGCGGTAGTCGTAACTGTCGGCCCTCATGCGACCCCGCACGATGGACGGCCACATACCGTCGCGCAGCATTTCCTTGTCCCAGGCGTCGCCGCCGTCGCGCAGGACGAGGGACGTATGGATCGGGATGCGGGTGCCGGGAAATACGTCATAACGAATGGCGTCGTCTCCGTATTTCCCCCTGAGGGTGAAATTAAGCGCCCGCTGAGCGTGCACCCAGTTGTTTTCGCCACCCATGCGGTAGCCGCCATGGACACGAAATCCCCCTTGTCCGCCGGGGGCAAAAAATTCGAGTGACCCGGGAGCGTCTTTTCCTTTAAAGACGTCGCGGAGGCCGAGGGCGGCATCGGCGCCACTGCTGACCAGTGGTTCATGGGTGTTGTAATAAATGCCGATGCGGGGACCGAACAGGACGTTCGGGTCAGCGACCACCGAGACGAACGGCAGGTTTTTTTGTTCTTCGTTGATGAAATATGTACGGGTGGCGACGGCTCCGTTGGGTTTGCCTTCTTCGAAGACGCGCGCCCGCACGACGGTGGTGGTGGTGAGCGGAAGTGGTTCTTGATACGCGGGTGAGGAGTTTATAGGGAGCGATCCATCGAGTGTGTAGCGGATCGTTCCGGAGGCGGCCTGCAAGCTGACTTGGGGGGCGGTTGGGAAGAGGCCGGCTTCGGGAGTGAACGAGACGGTGGCTCCGGCGCGGCGGAGGTCGGTGATGGTGGGGCCCGTATTCGGGCGGCCGGGGGTCGGGCTGGCGTAATGGACCCAGTGGCCGTCAGGGTGGCGTCCGAGCGAGACGTCATCGATTTGCCGGCCATATTGATACTGATCTGCGATGGCGGCCGAGGTGAATGATGTCCCTTGTAGTGAGAGGTCGAAGCTGATGTCCGAGCTACTCACAGCGCTTTGGTGGACTTCTACGGCGAGTGTATTGGGGCCTGACTGGAGGGCGGTGGCGGTCAGGGTGATGGTGGTGAAGGCGGATTCGGCGGCCCCTCCGATGGCGATGGGGGCGAGGGTGAGGTGCGTGATGTCGCCGGCGGGCATGTTCTGGCGGGCGATTTCTTGGCCGTTGAGGTAGATTACTGCGCCGTCGTCCACCATGAGGCGCAGCGAGAGGTTGTGCATTAGAGACGGGTCTGCCACGGAGAATGTGTGGCGGAAGTAGCTGGTGATGCGGCGGTTGGAAGAATCTGGGCCGCCGTCGAGGATCGTCGTTTCATCGCCGTCGCCGTAACCCAATTGGCCGGTGCCGGAGGCCCAGCGAGTGTCGTCGAACGACTGGGTCCGCCACTGTGTTCCCTGATCTGATCCATCGTCGAGGTATTTCCAGACGGCGGCTGCCGCTGGAGGGAGCGGCGGCGGAGTGCCGGCCGTGATCAGTGGCGCTTCGGAGATGCCGCTGACTCGGGTCAGCACCACGGCCTCACCCGTGGAAGAAAGAGAAAAATTTGCGTGATATCCTTCTGTGGTGAATGACCGCCATGGCCAGTACCCGCGCGGATGACTCTCGCCGGGAACCGCCGCAAAACCATCGGCCCAGACGACAAGATGCCCGCGGGCCGGTAGGACCGCCGACGCCGGGAATCCCCATTTAAGAGGGTTTTGCACCTCGTCACTCAAAAACCAGCCGTTGAGCGACACTTCCGCATCAGAGGAATTCTCCAGCTCAATCCAGTCAGGATAGTCAGAGAAATCAACGATGTCCGGATGGGACTGGGTGTTGGCTGCTGAAAACTCGCTGATCCGCACTTGGGCGTGCAGCGTGGCCGTGAGGAGGCCGAGCAGCCCGACAATAAACAACTGCATGTGTGAATTTTACGTCACACGAATCATTTGACAAGGGTAACCACAGAGTCGCTGGGCCGAACGGGTGGACGGGGAATCAACCGGGTGGTGGGTGGGTGATAGCTGGCTGGTGACGATCACGCTGGTGACCCGGCCTGGTTGCTGGATTGATGTTTACGAGATGAAGATGGAGGTCGTGTGCCAGGCGATTGAGGAATTGCGGGACCGTTTGGCTGCGGGATGATCATGGGGTATTTCATCTGGTTGGCTGGCGGCGGCGGCTTGGCACCATGGGCTGGCGCCCGGGGCGGGAGTGTGTCAAGGTGCCGGTGGCCGTCCATTTTTGATCCTGTTATTTATTTGTGAGCCGAACTGTCATCCTTAATATTGTCGGTCTGACCCGTCGGTGCCTCGGTGCGGACATGCCCAACCTCACGGCGTGGCTCCGCCGCAAGCAGATCGTGCCGGTGGAACCGCTTGTTCCGGCGGTCACCTGCCCAATGCAGACCGCGTACCTGACAGGAAAAACGCCGGCGCAAAGCGGTATCGTCGGCAACGGTTGGTACGACCGATCATTGGCTGAAGTCCAGTTCTGGAAGCAAAGTAATCACCTCGTGACCGGTGAAAAACTGTGGGAAAAAGTCCGCCGCGACTACCCGGATTTCACGACCGCCAAAGTTTTTTGGTGGTACAACATGTATTCCACGGCTGAGTTTTCCATTACTCCGCGGCCGATTTACCGCGCGGATGGGGGGAAAATATTCGACGTTTACACGCATCCCGCCGACCTGCGCGAGTCGATCAAAGCGGACTTGGGAGATTTTCCCTTTCCCCAATTCTGGGGGCCCATGGCTGGGATTGAGTCGACCCGGTGGATTGGCCGCTCGGCCATGTGGATCGAGGAAAACCACTGGCCTAATTTGAGTCTGGTGTACCTGCCGCATTTGGACTATGATTTCCAGCGGTTCGGTCCGGACGGTCCTGAGGCGACCCGCGCCTTGCAGGAACTCGACGCGCTACTCGGTGAAATGATCGAGTTTTACAAAAGCCGTGCCGTCAAAGTGCTAGTAGTTTCCGAGTATGGCATTACGCCGGTTGATCACGCGGTGCATTTAAACCGGGTCTTTCGCGAGCACGGCTGGATCGCATGGCGTGACGAAGTCGGGACGGAGGTGCTCGATCCCGGAGCCAGCAAAGTGTTTGCGGTGGCGGATCATCAGGTGGCTCATTTGTATCTCAATGACAAGTCGTTGCATGCGGAGGTGAAGGCGGTTGTGGAGGCGGTGCCTGGAGTCGGGCATGTCATCGACGGGATGTGGCGGTCGCTGACCAGTCTGGATCATCCGCGGGCTGGCGATCTGATTGCGGTGGCTGATCAAAGGAGCTGGTTTACGTATTATTGGTGGCTTGATGATGCCAAGGCGCCGGATTATGCGCGCACGGTGGACATCCATCGCAAGCCTGGCTATGACCCGGTGGAGTTGTTTCTTGATCCGGCGATGACGCATCCCAAGCGTGAGCTGGGAGTCAGGTTGCTGAAGAAAAAGTTGGGTTTGCGCGGATTATTTGACGTGATCCCGTTGGACGCCTCACTGGTTCGCGGGTCCCATGGGCGGGTGCCGGAGGACCTGGACGACTGGCCTGTGCTAGCGGGAGATTTTCCGCAGCTCGAGGGGATGCCGAAAATCAGTGCTGTCCAAGTGCACCATGAATTGCTGGGCGCCATCCGGCGCGGGATTGCCAAGGGCAGCGCGCCTCAGGACTGATGGTCTGGCTCAGTGCTGGCAGCGCGGCGGCGGTTTCGCCAGACCGTCAGTGCGGCCTTCATTCTTCCCAGTACATAATAAACCGTCTGGCTGCGCTGGCGCACGAGTTCCGCGCCGATCAACCGGGGGACAAAATCAGCTTCGAGGGCGAGGATTTCTTCCGGGCTGGTACCATGCAATCCCTTGCAGAGAATCGCGGTCATGGCCCGGGTCAGGGTTTGAACCTCATGCCCCAAGCTGACCCGAAAGCTGGCATGATTGTTTTCGTCGACCCGCAGGTGGATGCCGACGGTGTCGGTGCATTCTTCATCTTTGCGCACGTCTTCGAGGTCGAAGGTCTCGCCCGGCTGGGGAGCGCAATGGCGCGCGCTGTCGGCATAATGCACCAGCAACCCGCGGCGTTCGCTTTCAGGGAGTTCTTCGAAAAGGTGAATGATGTCGTCAAGGGCGGCGGGCATGGTGATTGGCAGCAAAATGGAAATTACCGATGGGGGAGGATCGGTCTTCATGCAAATGCGATCCGCCGGGCGCCGGGTGACGCCGTCGGTATTTTCGGGCGGTGGGACCGGGCTGGGTTGCCGTCGGCCTCCCGGTTTTTCCCTCTGGTTTTTCCTGCGGCTGTGGGGTGTGGGTGATTATTGACCAAGGGTGTGCAACTGCTGCATGACTTGGAGGCATTCGTGATGCAGGGCGGCTCCCAGATGGCGTCCTCCTGAATTTTCCTCGCCGTAGGGGGCAGTGTCCCGGCCATAGGTGTAAGGAGGGGCCTCATCCCATTGCGTTTGCGGCATGATATAGCCGATCTCATCGTTGGCCAAGTTGAAGACCATGTTGACCTTTCCTTGCATTTTGCTTCTCAGAGGCGGCACTTCCACGGGAGGTCCCGGGTAGTCGGCTCCTGGAGGTGACTCAATCCCCCCATCGACAATTTCTGGATTCATCTCGCCCGGGATGGCGAGGATTTCGATATCGCCGATACTGAGGGCGTTGACCTCAGATTTGGCTCGGCCGTTGTACCAGCCGGGGTGAATCAGCCCTAGCATCATGGGGATGCGGTAGGGTCCGTCGATCGGGATGAAGATGGTGCGGGCCACGCCGCGGATGACGCGGCTGGTCATGCGGGTGGCGCGGTTGGACCGGAGCAGGTTGAGCGTGTGCAAGGCGAGGTTTTCGCCGAGGGCGCGGGTTTTGCCGACGCCATTTTGTTGATGTTTGGTGAGGCCGTCCTTGTCTGGTACTTCCAGTCCGAGTGGGGTCATGAGTCCTCCGACGGGTCCTTGAAAAAAGAGGCAGGTCCCTCCGATGCCCGTGGCCCCTTGGGGTTGTGGAACGCCCTTTTCCACGCCTTCGCGCCAATAATGAACGAAGTCTGAGCTGATGAGCGGATTTTTGCCGCCCATGGCCTCGGGGTGATTGCCCCAGCTGACGAGCGTGGTGATGGTTTCGTCGGTCCCTTGTTTGACAAAGCGCGCCGCATTCAGCTGGCGGTCGAATACGAGCGGCGGGCGCGAATCACGGACTAAGCCGGACGGCTCCAGTGACTCGCTCGCGATAATGGCGTCGGCGGGCTGCAAGCGGGCGACCGCCTCAAGAATCGCCTCGCGCGAACGCTCAAGAATTAAGTCCACATACGCCTCATTGAACCGGCCAAAGACGGGACGATGGCTCCAAATCCCCATCGTATCTGGACTGTTGTGCGTGTGGGTGGAGGAAAATAAAATATGAGTGATGCCGTGGGCCGCATGATCGATGGATTTCCTCAGGGTGATGAATCGTTCGTGGGTCAGTCCGACGCAGTCGATACTCACCAGCACCACAGTGGTCTGGTGGTGTCGAAAAGCGACAGCGCGGGTCCACAGCGGGTCATTCACTCCTTGCGCTGGCCGATTGCTACTGAATCCGCCCAGCCACACGAGGTCAAAATCTCCGTTTTGATTGCGGTCTTCATAGGTGTCACCTTTTTCCGGTTCGAACGAGCCATTGCCGTCGTGGTCGGTCCATGGATCGAACGCGTTGAGGTCGGGGGTGATGTCGCGTTGTGCGGCGCCCACGAGGAGTGGGGCGGTGTCGTCCTGTCCGTGTCTGGCCGAATGAAAATTGGTGTCCACGATGTAATCGCGGTGGGGGCCGTGCATGCGGAAGCGCAGCAGCGCCAGACTGGCCGCGACGATGATCAGTAGGAAAATTCCGATTCGGCGCGCGGCTCGGAGGAATCGACGGCGTGGCGGCGGCGCGGTGGTGGTTGGACTGGGCGGGGGCGGGGACATGGTCGGGTGATCCGGGGTGGGGGGCGAGTGC
>CAJBME010000151.1 GCA_903954065.1 uncultured bacterium | reverse complement strand
GCGCGACGCGGGGAGTTTTTTGCTACGACACATGGGAACGTTGGTGCGACTCGGTGCGCCGATTTGGCCGATACCTGCTTGCACAATGTACGACCGTTTTATGCGCAAAACTCTTCCTGCTGCCTTGCAGAACACTATAAGTGTGTTGACGCACGATGCATCGAGCGATGGTTTAGGAATGTCGCACCGCGAATCTCCGGACGAAATTCTTCACACAGAAGGTCGACACTTCCGGGATATCACTACGGCGGCGACGTTCGAAGAAGAATTGGGGGTGCAAGTGCGGCGAGAAGCTCTGGGAGGCTGGATTAATTATGACATCTACAGAAAAAGACGAAACGTGAGCGGACGGTATGTGATTATTCGGAATGATTGTCAAAGCGGCTTGTACGGGCTTCATAAAGGCTCTCGGTCACCGGCAATTCAGTTCGCCGCCCTTAACATCGCCAAGGCTGCGATCGAAGAAGGGGCGTTTCCGCTATTTTTGCATGTGTCAGGAAAGAGATTGATTGAAGAAGGGGTGGACGAAGGTAGCCGAAGGCACGCCGCGTCTTTGCAAGGTCCGGCTTGCGGTGCAGAATTGAAAGCCCAGATTCGCCGATTAACACGGGGCGCCAAGCTAGAAATATCCATTGACATGTTCGCATCCAGTTGCAATGCTCTCGTGCCTCGCTTCATGAGCTGGTCTGCAGAAGAAGCTAACGAGCGCGAAGACGCTTTCTCGGCGCGATCTTGGGACGTGAGTTTGTGCCCGCAGTGCGAAAAGGAACATCGGGAAATCGGTTTTTATTGTCCGCCCAACAATCTGGAGGACAAAATTGTGCGACGGGCTCGCTCGGATGGAGCGCGCGGCTGGTTTTTGGTCCCCAATCAGGCCAAGGCTGGCTACTGGCAATGCTTATCTCGTGAAGCCAGAGCTCGATTCGAAAACATAGCAAGCGGAGGGCAGTTCACTAACACAGGCACACGGAAAATGGGACTGCACACACTGTTCTTCGTGGATTTTGCTGAGGAAGCTGACCGAAGCACACCGGCGTGCGCGGGGGCAGGTCTACGCCGACCACGCAGGAGCGACTTTCGGCGCTGCGAAGAAGAAGAGCTGGGTGAGCTGCAACGACACCTCAGTCTTCTAGCTAGCCAGGAAGCGCAAGCAGGCCTCGAAAATGGCACAGCGCGCGACTAGGTCGAGCACCAAGGAGCGAGAAGCGAGCTTAGCAGACGTCGAAGACTGGCACATCTACAGGGTGAAAGACTCGGTTTGGCCAGGCATTGAGCGAGAATTGGAAAGGCTAGCCGCAGCGACCAATCAGAAGGGTCTAACGCTTGTCCGCAGAGTGCAGGGAGCAGCTAAACAATACGGAATAAAGCTTGACTCTGAAAACAATCTCTTCACAGAGCGGGAGATTCCTGGCGGAACGGCAGTTGGCTTGTTTTTCTGCAGTTTGGGCGAGGCAGGAAATTCTGAAGAAAATGATTTTTTATACAAACATGACGTGCGTCTGGGGGGCGCTTTGATGAGCTTAACTCTCGGGGTCCAAGATGTGACCGGACCGTGGCGCGATTCAGGGTACGGAGACGATGGCTTCATATCGAATTTTTGGTACGCGACTCAACAGTGTGAGACTCCTAATTGCCATCCACGATGGACGCGGGTCTCTGCCGATGATGACAGCACACTGTGGGTGGTGGTCGCGCATGCAAACCAAGATTTAGCGGCCGGAACACAGTTATCCTTAGATCGCAACGCAATATCAGGCAATGTGCGCGGTTTTGGAACTCGGGTCGGGGCGGCTCGGCCGCCAAGAATGCCTGGGGGCTACTTGGGGAGAGCACTGTTGAGTTTGTTCCCTGACAGGGCCAATCCGTGCAACTGCAGTCGCAATTGTGGGCTGATCATGCTAGAAGAAGACTTGTCGATCAGCGATATGGACCTAGCGGAAGCACAGGCAGAGCACCTGAAGCGCACAGCCGCAGAGTCGCTTCGCGTAAATGACCACGGCGATGGGAACGGGGACAGGTTGATGCACGCTGCCTCCTCCGACGACAAGCGGGGACGCAAACGTCGGGCGCTCGAAGGAACGTTGGACGATGTCAAGGAGAGGCAGGCTGGCAGCACCGGAGCTGTTCGAACGCGAAGTGTCAAGCAAGCGGGCTCGCGAGGAAGCTCCGCTGGG
>CAJBME010000150.1 GCA_903954065.1 uncultured bacterium | reverse complement strand
TGTTTCGCCCGGGATGAGAACCCTATCCACACACCCCACTCACGCAATCACTTTCTTTCACTTTTTGACATTATTTGCCACCTTTCTGCCACAGAAGAAGTCACTCCGCACCCCAATCCCCGCCCATATAAGATAGTGAGTATGACAATCATGAATGTTAAGATTAACCGTCTCTTCTATTCGTTCCAAAAGGGCTTGGCGCAGCCGCGCACCACCCTCAACAGCACCGCGTCGACATCTACCGCCCCGCTCAATCAAAAGCTGGCTATGACAAGCCACCGTTTCCCAATCAATAAACCCGCTGCCGTCTGACGGCCCACACCTTCCCGAGACCACAAGTGCCGGAGGAGGGGCGAACGAGAGGCCGTGATCACGGCTGTTCGACAACCCGGAGGCGGGCCAGCCGTGTGGGGTGGGTGTCGATGCCCTGTCCATCTTCCCACACCACGCGTTCGAAAGAATCGTTGACGCGTTCGACGCTGATTTGGGTGCCCGACTCGCGGAAGACCTCGGCGCCGTTTCCAAATTCAACGACATAGGAGACTCCCGGGTCGAGTTCGGGGCGGCGGCGGACATATTCGACCCGTAAACGGCCGCTGGGCTGGTGCAGCCAGATTCGAGGCAGTCCTTCATCGGTGTTCGACGCGAGGGTCGGAGCTGGGCCCGAGGCCGGCAGATTAAAGGCAAAGCGGACCAGATTAGTCGTGCCATCGTCCTTGACAGCCAAACTAGCGGCCGGTCCGGTCGCGGACGGGCTGCCGAATTGCAGAAGCCGCCATTCGACCCACTGACTCGGGGTCGTGGTGAGGGCCGTCAGGCTCGGCGCGGAGACACCTCCGGCGTTGAACGCGCGAACCCGATAAATATAGGGAGTATCAGGATGCAGTCCGGTATCGGTGAAGGTGGTCACCGTGGGGCCGGTCTGGCCTACCTCCAGCCACTGACCAGGCTCGCCGAGGCGCTCGACAGAGTAGCCGTCCGCTCGGGTGGTCAGCGCCCAGTACACCGCGACGCGTGTGGAAGCGGTCGAACTAGCCAGGATAAACGGCGGAGCGTCCGGAGGGAGCACCACGGCCGGAGTCAACACATTCCTCAGTGAAGTCCACGATGAAAGCAGTCCGCCCCGGCTCGACTGGAATCGGTAGTTGTACAGGTTTTCCGGCAGGACATCGGTATCCGTAAATCCCCGGGCCGATCCCGGCAAGCGCACGAGCGCCACCCACGGTGCCGAGTCTCGCCCAGTCTGCCGCTCGATCAGAATCTCATCGACCGCACCCTCGAGGGCTAGGCTGATCATGATGCGGCGGCTTTGGACCGCGATCACACTGGGCACAGGCGCCGGGGGGGGCGCCGCCGGCGTCAGGGCCGACCGAACCGCACTCCAGTCGGACGCAACGCCATCCGCCACCGCGCGCACGCGAAATTCATGACGGGTGGAGGCCGCCAAACCGGCAACCGTGATCGCACGCGTATTGGCCCCGAGACTGGCCGCTTGATTCAGCCATGGCTCGACGCCTTCCACTCTCGACTGCACCTCAAATCCCATTTCCAGTGATCGATCGACCCAGGCGAGCCGCACAGACGACGCACTGACCGCGTCCGCAGACGTCAGCACCGGCACCGGAAGCGTGAGTGGTGACGTGATCTCGTAAAAACCGATCTCATCGGCCCACGCCGCCACCAGCTTGCCCGCGGCCGTGTTGTAAGCGCTGATCCGAGTCTCGGCCGGCATGTGCATCACCTGACGACGCAACATGGTGTCAAAAATCTCCTTTTGCGCAAAAGCATACCGGGCATCCGCCGTCGTCGAAAAAACCTCCTTTCCTATCATCCACTGCTCCGTCAGCGATGAATCAAAATACGATCCCGCCCAAAAAATGCCATTCCCGGACTCGGACAGCACCAGCGTCCTAGATCCGTAATACAGGGCAATCTCGTCAGGACGCACCGCCGCGAGCGCCGTAAACTCATCGCCTAACAGGTCATACTTCCGCAGGCTCGCGTTAGAAATGTTATTGTCCCCGTGATAATAATACCGTCCAGTTGCCTCAAAAGCGCCCCCGCCTTCGCGCGTAGGCCATGGCGCGGACGCCAAGCGAGCGCCCGTGGCCGTATCAATCAGGTCGACATCGACCCATTGGTCCATTTCCTCGACGACGATCCGTCCGGGTCCACCGGCCGAAATCTGGAACACATCACGATCCAGAGTACCCGGCGGGTTAAACGCATACTGCCGCACGGCTTGCAACGAGGTTTTGTCATACGCGGTCAGCACACCACTGAGCCAATTGGTGATGTACACGCGGTGCTCCGCTTCATGAATGGCCAGATCGGTCACCGACCAGCCGGCGGGCACCACCCGTTTGATCGTTTCGGTACGCGCATCGATCTCCAGCAGATACGCTCTCCTTTGACTGTCAGGTTTTTCCTCACTCACGGCGTACACGGTGGAACCGGTGCGGTCGGATCGAAGCAGGGTGATCTTGAGCGGATCGACCCGGAACTCCACGGGCAGCGTCAGCAGCACGCCCTTTTCGCCCGTCAGTGTCACCGAAGCCGTGTGCACACCGGCGGGGAGCGCCGAAGCGTCTAAATGCACCACCATTAGACCGGGGGCCAAGCCAGTCGCTGGGTCGACCCGCACCCACGGCTGAGTAGCGGCGGCTGACCACGCCAGCGGCTCCGCCGCCCCGAGAGACACCGTCACTTGGTGATCAGCATGACCGCGCACCGTAGCCGCATCAATGCGGACCCGATCGGCCGAGAGCGCCGCAATAGAGAAGTGGTGAACCGTCCCCGGCGACACCTGTCCCGCCACCACGGGATCGACTCGCCAGAAATAAGTGGCCCCAGTGGCCAGCGCTTCGCGAAGGAGATACGTCGATCCCGCGACCTCCCCCTGCATTTCTGGTGATCCCGGACCAGCCGTGGAGACGTTTTCGCGCGAAGTACCAAGATAAACACGATATGACGATACGCCCGCCAGCGGCGACCACTGCAATGACGTGGGAGACAACACGATGGCACCTTCCGCCGGGCTCAGGGTCCGACCCATGGCCGCCATGCCAATGGTAGCCGGAAGATCGAGCGTCCGGATCTGGCGCCGGGCATCATCAAAATAAACCAACCGAGCATAATCCGAGGTGATGGCCTGCACTCCCCCCGAACCCGGGACGTCAGCCAGTTTTAAACCGGTGGCGCCCTCATACAAGGCCCCGGCGGTCGCCACCACCTCGCCACCAGGCGTAATCGCATAAATTTCCGAGGGAAACGACTGCTGCGCCGGATGGAGCGACTCCCGGGTCATGCGCAGCCGCTTGATAAAAATCGATGCCCCATCCTGCGATATCAGGACCGGCGTATTAAGCGGGTCACGACGAGGGGATTCAGGGAGGCAGCACGGCGCGGTTTGCAGACTCGAGATCCGGCCAGCCGCATCCACAGCCAGCGTGGCGGTATAAGAACTATCCGAACCGGCCGTCCACCCCAGCTGGCCCCATGCATAAAGGCGGGTGCGATCAGGCGAAAAAGCAAAATCACCAAAACCAAAATTAAAGTCCGCCGGAGGCATGGTCACGGTCTGCACAACCGTGCCCGTCGCCCGGTCGAAAACTCGCAACACTGGCGCCCACGCCCCATCCGTGTAATACAAGAGCGATCCCGCCCCGGCGACCAAATCACCCGCCGTCACCGCCGGATCCCAGTCGTCATACGCCGGCAAGGCAATCATCTCCTTGACCCGCAAAGTGGCTGCTTCCATCACCGTCACCGATTTGTCCGCCGCATTGAGCACCAACAGCTCGTTCCCGTCAGCCGATAAGGCCAAATCCGTAGGACGACGTCCGAGAGACTGGCTACCCAGCGGTTGACCCGAAAGGGGATCCAAAGCCACCACGCTGCCTCGTTTGAGCCCGGGCCCGGGCCGGTGCAGACCATACATCCGCGAACGCCCCGGATCATCGAGCAACGTGGCTAGACTCAACGGCGAAACTAAGGCCTGCACAAAAACACTTCGCACCTCCGAACCATGGGTTAGCGTCACCGTCGCCGTATTCGAGGTCACCAAGTCGGCCGCCCCCACAAAAACAAGCTGCAGATGGCCTGCCCCCTGCCCCCCCTGCACGGTAGGTACCACCCACGCGCGATCCGAAACCGCCTTCATCGCCGTAAAATCAAACCCTTCCGCGTCCGGCACCAGACCCACATCAATCGGCACCGGGTCAAACCCGCTGGCCACAATCACCTCAACGCGATTCTGAACCGGCGTAAAAGGCGCTGCTTCCACCAAATCTACCAAGGACAGCAAAGCCCCCACAAACAGCAAGCCAGTCAGCGCCCGGCAGCAAAAAGGGAGAAAACACATACAAATAGAAGTCAAACCGTCACTCTGGATCTTGCCCGGCAGAAGCCTCGTACCCGTCCAAATGTGATTTTATTTGAGCGGCCTGCCCCGTCAATCAAAAGCGGCGATTCTCAGCGCCTGCTCCATGACCGAACCGCAGCCCTTCGACCGAACCGCCGATCGGCTGCGATGAAAAGGTGGCGGTAGAAACCTCGCGCTCTTCTACTCGGCGGCCTTGGCCCCGCGGTGTTCCTTCCACCCGCGCCATGCCTCCACGACCATGGGCAGCACGGACAGAACGATAATGGCGAGAATCACTAGTTTAAAGTTCTTCTGAATGAACGGGTGATTGCCAAAAGCAAAGCCGGCATAGACAAAGAAGTAGATCCAAATAAAACCACCAAGCACATTATAAACGAGAAACCGCCGGTAATTCATGTGCCCAACCCCCGCCACGAAAGGCACGAACGTACGCACAATCGGCACAAATCGGGCCAGAATAATGGCCCGCCCCCCATACTTCTCGAAAAAATAATGCGCGCGATCGAGATGCTTGCGGCGCAAAAACAGGGAGTCGTCGCGTCGGAAAACAGCCGGGCCCAGCTTTGCCCCCACCATGTAGTTGATCGTGTCCCCAATCACCGCCGCCACAAACAAAAGAAGAGCCATCAAATGCACGTTCAAACCGGTTTCCGGCCGCGCACAAAAAGCCCCCGCGGCAAAAAGGAGCGAGTCGCCAGGTAAAAATGGAGTCACCACCAACCCGGTTTCAGCAAAAATAATCAAGAATAATACCACGTACGTCCCGGTGCCATACTGGGCAATAATGCCAGCCAAATGCTGGTCAATATGAAGGATGAAATCGATGAGTTGCTTGACGAGATCAATCATGACAAAATGGCCAATGGCCGAATGATGTGAAACACAGATGAGGAGGAGCATGCACCCCAAAGACTGCTGACTTACGGCCGAGATAATCTATTGAGCAAGGACGGATGACGCGCGCCCCAAAATGTCCCGACCGGGCCTCTTCTCCCGCAGCAAGAGAACATCGCCACTGGAGCCAAGTCCGTGAGCCCCCGTTTCCATCCATGGGCCCTCAGCCCTGGGGGCTCAGTGCTTCTCCCCGAGGCACCATCCCTCAAGACAATTGCTGCGAAACCGCTTCGAAGCATCCGGTCGGCTGGCAGAAACACGTTGGGACAGACGTTTGGCAGTCCGACCGGGGTCAGCAACCTCAGCGCGAGAAGAAGCAGACGAAACCCTTGGCGTAGGCGACGTCTAAAACGAAAAAGCCGGATCCGCGACAAAAAGCGCGAATCCGGCGAAAAGACCGAAAAACCGGCGGCTACTACCTAGCGACGACGGCGAATAAGGGCGCAGCCGAAAGCAGACAGGATGGCCATTACGGCGCTCGGCTCAGGAATCGGAGGCGTAGGGCCAACGTTAATGTTGTCGAACAGAATGTGGTTGTCCCCGGAGACGGTCGCGGTGGCATCACGCTTGAAACCCACACCCAGATTATCCAAGGAAGCGGCGGAAGCGCCCGGCAGGACACCACTGAAATTAATTCCTTGAGAGGAGATTTGCTCAGCGACGCGAGCTGAGAAAAGGGTATCGGCACCGCTGGCCGTGAACGAGACGGTCAGATCATACAAACCAGCGTAGAACAAGACGTTGAGAGATGCAGTGCGGGTATTGGCCGCATCATACCAGACGATGGCCAAGCCATTGGCAATGGACGGGAAAGGCTCGAACGCGATGCTGAATAGTGGGAAATTCGTCGGGACAGTATCGTTGTCGAAATTCACCGAGAAGGAATCGGCTCCGGGGTAACCCGCAGTGCTCGCCTGAATGCTAAAACTCATACGAACCGTGGTATTGTCGAGCGGTTCGTTGATGGGGTGGCTGAGAGCCACACTGCCCGTAGTCGGCTCGGCGTAATAGCCACCCACAGCTGCGGCGTTGTTGCTCGTGCTGCCGAGAAACTGAAAGAAAGAAAGCTGATCCGAGGCATCGTCAATGACCCAGCCATTTTGACCGGCGACATTTTGATCAGCCGCATTATTATACCCGTCCGAGGACTCAAAATTGGCAGAAAACACAGCCGCTTGAGAGTGGGTCACGAGCGCGAGTGCCGCCATGGACACGCAAAATGGGCGAAAGAATTTCATGATAAAAGTCAGTAAAGGCTATCGAAAAAGTGAGGGGACGCTGTGCACGGAGGAGTCGACCTAAAAAGTGGTGAAATGAAACCACAAAACAAGAATCCGATGAAGAATAGACTATTCTTCACTCACGATGCCAACCGGAACGATGGTGATGACCACCTTCTCCGCGGGACGACGGCGAGGAGCAGCGGCGGCGGCACGTTGAGGAGAAGAGACGATAACGCTGGCAGCGGGTACCTGCGGAGCGGCTTCCGCGACGGATGGGGCGCGGCGGGCGGCTTGTTTGGCAAGTGCTTCAGGGCGACGTGAGGCAGGCTGGGTCGCGAACCCACTGCGCAGCGGAGCGGTGACAGCCCGGGAGGCGACAGGAACGGTGGCCGGCACCCGACGTGGAGCGATGGTCGTGTGCGTAGGCGTGAAAAACAAAACTTCACCCACCGTAATTGGCGAGAAAAAAGGAGCGTCCTCAAAGGCACCGGAGAAGACGGGCTGTGCGGCTTGGGTATTGAGAGCGAAGCAGATAGAAAGAGCAGCAGCGCCAGCGGAGATGTAGGAGAACGGTTTCATAATTGAGAGAGCAAGGGAAAGCTATATATGTAAATTAAGGATTTTTGCCACGCCGTCAACAATTTTTCCCACTTTTTCCAGTGACGGAGCCGTCACCCACGCAACGATACGCAGAATTGCGGAGATGAGAAAACAGAAAGGCAAACCACTGAATATGCATAATTACACTATTTTTCATGATTCAAACGGCAAGTGAAGCGGGAGCAGAGAGGCCCCTCTTTTGGACGGGAAAAGTAAAAGAGAGTGTAAGCAATCGGCGTGCCGAACGCACTAAAGAGATGATTACACCCACAGATTTCGATCCAGAGTGCGGAAATTGACGGCTTCGAGCAGGTGATCGGTCGAAATCTGCGAGTGACCGGCGAGGTCGGCAAGGGTCCGGGCGACTTTCAGAATCCGATCGTGGGCGCGGGCGGAGAAGTTCATGTGATCCATGGCGTGTTCGAGCATGTCGCGAGAGGCCTCGTCGAGGGTGGTGTGGCGCTTCAGGATGCGGGACGACATGGCGGCATTGCAGCGGATATGGGGTTCTTTGGCGAAGCGTTCCGCCTGTACGGCGCGGGCGGCCTCGATGCGGGCGCGGATGGCATCGGACGACTCCCCGGTGTGGGCGCGGCTGAGATCGCGGAATTCAACCGCAGGGACCTCGATATGGATGTCGATGCGATCGAGCAACGGGCCGGAGATGCGCTGGCGGTAGGCGCGCAGTTGTTTAGGGGTGCAGCGGCACTCGCGTTTGGGATCGCCGAAGTAGCCGCAGGGGCAAGGATTCATGGCGGCCACGAGAAGAAACTGGGCGGGGTAAGTGATGCTGGCGGCGGCGCGGGAGATGGTGACCTTGCCATCTTCAAGCGGCTGGCGCATGACTTCGAGCGTACTGCGGCGGAATTCGGGGAGTTCATCGAGAAACAGCACTCCATTATGGGCCAGCGAAACCTCGCCGGGGAGCGGGGCGCTAGTGCCGCCAAGTAGACCGGCATCAGAGATGGTGTGGTGCGGACTGCGAAACGGGCGGATGGTGAGAAACGACTGGCGGGAGCTGAGCAGCCCGGCGATGGAATGGATCTTGGTCACCTCGATGGCTTCCTCCTCGCTCATAGGAGGCATGATAGTGGCCACTCGTTTGGCCAGCATCGACTTACCAGTCCCCGGAGGACCGACCATCAGGAGGTTGTGCCCACCGGCGACCGCCACCTCAAGGGCGCGTTTGACGCCGGCCTGGCCTTTGACATCGGCAAAATCAATTTCGTGAGCGTGTTCTTGGCGGAGGGCGTCGAGGTCCCGGCGGGGTTCCGGCACGAGGGGGAAAGCGCCCGTAAGGTGGCGATACGCTTCGGCCAGACTGGCCACGCCATAGACGACGATGCCATCGACGACGCTGGCTTCGACGGCATTCTCCCGGGGCACGAGGACGGCGCGGCGACCGCGAGCGCGAGCTTCGAGCGCCAGCGGCAGCACACCGCGAACCGCCCGCACGGCGCCATCGAGCGCCAGCTCACCCGTAATGAGGTACTCCTCAAAGATCCCCGGCGGCGCGTCGTCCTGGACCGCGATCAGCCCCAGCGCGATCGGCAAATCAAAACCCGCCCCTTCCTTCTTCACGTCGGCCGGAGCCAAATTCACCGTGAGCCGGCCCATCGGGGGGCGATAACCGCTGTTCCAGATCGCCGTCAGCACGCGGTCGCGACTTTCGCGCACCGCCGCATCCGGTAGCCCCACAATCATAATGCCTTTCATTTCTTCACCCGGGGAAGAATTCGCCTCGATTTCCACTTCCAGCGCTTCCACGCCCTTGAGCGCGGCAGAAAAAACTTTGGCAAAGGTGGAGGGCATGGGAGGAAAAACGAAAAGAAGGTGCCGCCAACATCGGAGGCAGGGGCGTAAATCAGGCGAGCGGCAAGTGTTATTATGTACGCAATGTATTTTTAAGCAATCCTTAATCCTACTAATGAACCCTCAAACGCAACCAACCCAAAGTGTCTGACCCTTTTTGAGCACGTTGGAACGCAATGCCCCTCCGGGGCCGATGTAACCAAAAGTGTCTGACCCTTTTTGATGCGAGGACATGCGGCCTTCCTGCAGAACGCGGGTCTGTTTTTCCGGGCCTCTTCCCAAAATTGCACCCAAAGCTGGTAGGCGATGCCCCCGCAGCAGCATGGAATCGGGAACGAGGGGGGTACGATACCGGCAACGCGCCCGGGCATGGGAACGCTGTTTATTCCGGCGGAAATTTTACTGTTTTTCTGTGGCGGAAATTTTATGATTACGGATGCGAATCCTTGAAGTAAACGGGCGGTGGCGCGACGGCATAAGAGCGGGCGGACTGGGAGTGGTGATGGCCGTGGGCACGGCGGCATGGGCGCAAGGGAACTGGGAGGGGGCGGGGCCGTCGTCGCGGCGGACCGGGGTTGCGGTAACAGAAATTCATTATCATCCGGCGCCCCGGGAGGACGGCAAAAATCTGGAGTTCATCGAGTTATATAATTCTCAGCCGTGGACGGAGGATGTGAGTGGCTGGCGGCTCGCGGGGGATGTAGAGTTCACGCTACCAGCGGGGACGCAAATCCCTGGCCTTGGCTATCTGGTGGTGGCGGCGGCGCCGACGGATCTACAGGCCGTTTATGGATTGACCGGGGTGGTGGGCGGCATGACGCAGCGGTTGTCGAACGGGGGCGGCACATTGCGAGTGCAAAAACCCGGTGGGGCCGTGATATTGGAGGTCGAGTGGAGTGACCGCGCGCCGTGGCCGGTGACGGCTGACGGAGCCGGTCATTCGCTGGTGCTGGCCCGTCCCAGCTATGGCGAAGGGTCGGCAGAGGCGTGGGCGGCCAGTGCGGCGGTGGGCGGGTCACCAGGAGCGGGCGACACTGAACCGGCGGCACCGCTCGACCGAGTACGCGTGAACGAGATTTTAAGACGTCCGGGAGCGCTGGCAGACGGTTTTATTGAGCTTCGCAATGACGGGCCGACCGCGGTCGATCTGACAGGCTGCCAGCTGAGTGATGACGCGGCAGCATTAGGTCGATATGTCATTCCGGCCGGCACGGTCGTGGCGGCAGGGGCGCAGGTTGTTTTTACGGAGGTGCAGCTAGGATTTGAGTTGGCGGCGGCGGGCGGGGCGGTTTTCCTGACTGATCCAGCGGGCACGAGAGTATTGGATGGCGTGCACAGTGGAGGAGGTGCGGCGGGCGTGAGTGTGGGCCGGGCCAGAGACGAGGGCGGGCCGCTGCGATCGTTGGCCACCGTGACTCCGGGCACCAGTAATGGCGGGTTGCGCCAACCGGAAATCATGATCAGCGAGTTATTCTTTGACCCAATCAGTGATGATGACCGCGACGAATGGCTGGAGCTGCATAACCCCGGAGACCGCGCCCTTGATCTGGACGGCTGGAAATTCACCGATGGCATCACGCTTACACTGCCCGCCGGCACCCGGATTCCAGCAGGCGGCTGGATAGTGGTGGCCCGGGATGCCGCCCGAACCCGACTGCGTTATCCTGAACTCTCTCAAAATCAGATAGTAGGCGACTACGCCGGCACCCTCAGCAATCAGGGAGAACGCGTGACTCTAGTGCGGACGGAGATGGTTGGAAATACCGCGATCGAAGTGGAAGTGGATGCGGTGACGTACCGGGCGGGCAGCCGATGGAGCCGGTGGGCGGCTGGGGGCGGCTCGAGCTTGGAAGTGACCGATCTACGGGCTGACCGGGAGCTAGCCAGCAGCTGGGCGGACAGTGATGAATCGGCCAAGGCGCCGTGGACCACGGTGCAGGTGGCGGGACCGCTAGATTTTGGGCATCCGGCGGTCGCGAGCGTCGACCGCGTACAATTTTTTCTGATGGGCGAGGGAGAAGCCTTAATTGACGATGTGGCGGTGATTCCCGACGGCGGAACCACGGTGGTGAGCAACGGGGGGTTTGAAAACGGCCTAGGGTCATGGAAGCCGCAGGGCAATCAATCGAGATCATCGGTCGTGACGAGTTTGGGGTTGGGCGGCAGTCAGGCGTTTTATTTGCGGGCGAGCGAGAAAGGCGAGCCGGACGGCAACCGAGTATATGCGCCAGTCTCGCCGCCGTTGCGGCTGAACAGTCGGGCGACAGTGAAGGCGCAGGCGCGCTGGTTGCGGGGGCATCCGGAATTGATCGTGCGGCTAAAAGGCGGATCGCTGGAAACGCTGACTTCGCTGACCGTACCGACGGCGCTGGGCACGCCTGGCACCGCTAACAGTCGGGCCACGGCCAATGCCGGACCGAGCATCGACGATGTCAGCCACTCCCCTCTTCTGCCGCCGGCGGGCGTCCCGATTCAAGTGCGGGCACGGCTAGCCGATCCCGACGGGATTCGCGGGGCGGTCGTCTGGTGGAAGGGGCAGGCGGCTGCGCTTTTTAACCAAGCGTCGATGCATGATAACGGGGCCGATGGGGATGCGGTGGCAGCGGATGGTATTTTTACCGGGACCATTCCAGCGCAAAATTCGGGATCGCTGATTGTTTTCCGAGTGGAGGCGACAGATGCGGCGGCGGTAGCGGGGACGTCGATGTTCCCACCGGACGCTCCGGCGCATGAATGTTTAGTGCGCGTGGGAGAGCGGGCGCAGGCCGGAGCCTTCGGGGCGTACCGGTTATGGATGACGTCAGCGACGGTCGCCAAGTGGTCAGCACGGGAGAAATTTGGCAATGAACCGGTGGATGCGACGTTTATTTACGGCGGTGTGCGCGCCATCTACGGGGCCGGCGCTTGGTATGCGGGCAGTGAAGCTAGCACTCCCGGCTACGGATCACCCGTCAGCGGACCGCTCTGCGGCTACAACGTGATCGTACCGCCCGACGATGAGGTGCTGGCCGAAGACCATCTCACTCTCGACCTGCCCATCCGCGACACCACAAATCAACGGGAACAACTTATGTACTGGATGGCCGAGCAACTAGGGCTTCCCCATTTATACCGGCGCTACGTCCACCTCTATGTAAACGGCACCAAACGCGGCGTGATCTACGACGACATCCAGCAGCCAGACCAATCGTTGATTCAAGAATTCTTCCCGCAGGACGACGGCGGCCCACTCCACAAGTCGAATAACTGGAATGAAGGCGCCGATGATGCCAATACCACCAGCAGTCCGGTCGACAACCTGCTGCGCCACTACACGAGCGGCGGACAAAAGAAACTGGCCCGCTATCGATGGAATTGGCGGCCGCGGGCGGCGCGCTCGGCCAATACTTTCAGCGACTTGTTCACACTTATTGATGCCGTGAATGCGCCTGCCGCCAGCTATCAGCAATCCGTCGAAGCGGTAGTGGATGTGGAAAACTGGATGCGGACGTTCGCTTTTCACGATCTGTGTTCTTACTGGGACGGATTTGGCAATCCCAACCACAAAAATACGTATTTATATAAACCACCCGCTGGCCGGTGGACGCAATTCACGTGGGACATGGACGTGGGACTTGGCGTCTTCAACGACCCGGTCGACGCCCCGCTTTTCCCCACCACTGTTGATGCGAAAGTCGATGCCTTGCAGGCATTTCCGGCTTTTCGACGTCTCTATTGGCGCACGATACACGAGGCGCTGGCCACGTTTTTCAAGGGAGCGGCCGTCACGCCGCTGTTGCAAAAGAAATACGCGACTTTTGCTCCGAACGGGGTGTCTCTGGCCTCGCCGTTTGTTGCTGGAGGGGCGTACGGGCTGAGCATCCCGCAGTGGATTGACCAACGGCGGAGTTTTCTTGAAAGGGAACTGAACAAAGTGCGTGCGGCCTTCGCCGTGACCAGTGCCCCGACCGTCACGGTGGACACGCCGACCGCGACCCTTTCGGGCACGGCGCCGGTGCAGGCCTCCACGTTGCTGGTCAATGGCCTCGCCTACCCCGTGACGTGGACATCGGTCACCGCATGGCGCCTCTCGCTGACGCCCGCACCCGGGACCCACGCGTATCAAGTGCGGGCGGTCGATACCGGCGGTACCGAGATCGGAGCGCAGTCAGTCACCATAACCTACACCGGCACCAGCCAGTGGCCGGCCGTCGTCATCAATGAATGGATGGCATCCAACAACGGGAGCGTGACCGATCCAGCCGACGGCCAGCCGGACGACTGGATAGAACTGCTCAATCCCACCACAACTCCAGTCAACTTGGGCGGATGGAGACTGAGTGATTCGACGCCCGCTCCATCCCACTTTTTTATCCCTGCCGGTTACGAACTGCCCGCGGGCGGCCGCCTGATTGTCTGGTGCGATGACCAAAACACCCAGAACACCCCGCCCAGCGCCCTGCACGCCCCTTTTAAACTCTCGGCCAGCGGCGAAACCATCACCCTGACCGCTCCCGATGGCACCCTCGTTGATCGCCTCACCTTCGCCTCTCAAGTCCCCAACATCAGCCAAGGACGAACCCCGGACGGAGGAGGCGTCATCGATTTCCTCGAAACCGCGAGCGCCGGCACGGCGAATTCCAGTCCGCTACCAGCGCCACAAATCACCAACGTCACTCTGGCCCGCTCCGCCCTCACCCTCACCGTCGTTTCTACCCCGGGGTTCTTCTATCAAGCGCAAACCAAAGCCTCGCTCCAAGACCCGGCTTGGAGCGATTCAGGCGCCTCCGCTGCCGCCACCCAGACAACTCTGGTCCTGACGCTGCCGGCACCATCCATCGAAACCGGCGTATCACCGTCACCGCCCGAACAGTTCTATCGAGTCGTTCGCAGGCCCTGATACGAACGGATGGTTTTTGGCGATCTCCACCGGCCTAGGGCGCGCCCGGGAGGGCTCTCAATACTGATCGTTGAGCATCAACGTTCATAAAGTGTCTGACCCTAAAAAGCCGGACATTTTTGCAGGTTTCCCAACCGGTGGGGCGGCGCCATTTTTCAGATCGGGTGGATTTTGTGGATTTTCCTTTTCGGGGCGCGGAGGAGAGACGGGTAATCCTTTCTTGGCAGAAGCGGGAAAGTAGGACTTCTTGGCGGCAGCCATGAATTGTTCCCTCGTTTTTTTCAGTCTGATCGTTGCGGCCGTTCCTTCCGTTTTGCAGGCGGCGCTACCGAGGGAGGCCGTGCCGTTGCCAGTTTTGGAGCGACCGGCCTCATGGACGGAGCGAGACGGAGTGATCAGTGCGGGCGAGGGCGACTGGCTAGTGCGCCATGAGCTGACTAACACCCGCATTCATGTTGAATACTTCAGGCCATCGGACGATGCCGTCGCGAGCCTCGAACTCAGAGATGGCGGCGCGGTAGCCCTTGATGGGCCGGCTGGCACTTGGCAGACGATCGAGATGGCCGTGGAGCAACTCCCGTCCAAGCCAGGACTGGCCCGCGTGTGGCGCGAGGGACAAGAAACATCGCGCATGGAAATCGCAGTACCCGCGGAAGCAGACTCCTCGCCTGCGGCGTCGTTTCAATCGACCCTCCAACAGGCCCGTACCGAGCTCCGATGGGATCAAGATTTCACGCTGACCATCCGGTTTCGCACGACGACTGGGGGCACACTGGCCTCCATGACGCCGCTGGACGGACCATGGGCGCCGAATGCCAAGGCGTTTTTTATTCGTGATGGCCGACTGGTCTATGACATTGGATGGGTCGGGGCGCATGTCGACGGCCCGGTGGTCGCCGACGGCCAATGGCACACGGCCGCTCTGGTATCGCGGCAGGGAACGGTCAGCCTTCACCTCGATGGCCAACCCCTCTCGTCCCATGCAGATTTCAGCCGCCCTGATGCCGCCACCCACGTCTTTAAGATTGGGTCGGCCTCACCGGACTTTGGGGGTGCCTTTGCGGGCGATTTGGCGGCCGTGCGGTTCTATCGCCGGGCATTGGGTGGGGAAGAAATCGATCAGCTTACGGGCCCAGATGCGCGCCAGGCCAATACTCCGGACTTTGAGTGGCAGCCGACTGACCGCCCCGGGGCGACAGCGCCCACCCTGCGACTCACGGCAACAGCGGGCATGCAATTCCGGCAGGTCTGGAGCCAGCCACTCGACCGCACCGACCATCGGGCGATCATCAGCCGCTGGAATGACGACAGCCTCGACCGCGGCCGACAAATTTATGCCCAGCTATGCGTCGTGTGTCATGGCACGCTCGAGACCCCTGGCTCGCTGCCGACAGCTCCACGGTTTGCCGAAGGGCTCATGAAAAATGGCAGTGATCCCTACGCCATGTTCAACACGCTGACGCGGGGGTACGGCCAAATGGTGGCCCAGCCGCAATACACGGCGCGTCAAAAATACGACGTCATCCATTATATCCGTGAAACATTTCTGCGCAAAAATCCATCGCAATACGCGGAAACCAACGCCGAGTATCTCCACGGGCTGCCGCGCGGACTGGCCACCGCGGATGAGGAACAAGAAGTCGAGCGCAAACCACCGTACCAGATGATGGATTTCGGCCCCTCACTGCTCTGGACGTACGAAGTAGCCCCTGACAATCTGGCTCACAAAGGTATTGCCATTCGCCTGGATGAAGGACCCGGCGGCATCTCGCAAGGGAGGAACTGGATGCTCTACGACCATGATACGATGCGAGTGGCTTCGGCATGGAGCGGCGAAGGATTTGTCGACTGGAAAGGCATTGCTTTTGATGGTTCTCATGGAAGCCATACCAGTATTGTCGGAGACCAGACCGTGACGAATCCGGTGGGACCGGGCTGGGCCGATCCCGCCAGCGGTTCATGGGATGACCCGCGGCCGCTTGGGCGCGACGGCAAACCATTTGGTCCCCTGCCCCGGGCTTGGACTCATTACCAAGGAATCTACCAGCATGGTACCCGCGTTGTCGTCAGCTACACGGTGGGCACCACAGCCGTCCTCGACTCGCCCGGTCTCATCGCTTACGGCGCCTCCCCAGTCTTCGTTCGCACATTGAACGTCGGCCCGTCGACCGCGCCGCTCACCATGCGCATCGCCCCCGATCAGGAATCTGTGGCCATCTCGCTGCACGGCGAAGGCGCCAGCCTGCAGAAAAACGAAGGATTTACCTGCCTGCAGTTGCCGCCATCAACCCTCCCGCGCCAGCTACGGATTTTCATGACCCGCCTTGATGCGGCCACCCTCAGGGCCCTGCAGGAAACCGATACGACGCCGCTCGACCTCACGCCGCTGACCCGCGGCGGCCCGCCGCGCTGGAATCAGGAAGTAACAACGACCGTCGCCGTCGGCGCGGAAGACGGGGCCGTGGCCGTCGACACCCTGACGCTGCCGTCAACCAATCCATGGCAGGCGTGGATGAGGACGAGCGGCTTTGATTTCTATCCGGACGGCAAAAGTGCGGCGGTCTGCACTTGGAATGGCGATGTCTGGCGGGTCGACGGAGTGGATGGAACAGGCGATCTGCGTTGGCATCGTTTGGCGACCGGGCTTTTTCAACCACTGGGGGTGAAATTCCGCAATGGGGAATTGTTTGTTTGCTGCCGCGATCAGATTGCGCGGCTGCGTGACGTGAATGGCGACGGCGAGACCGACTTTATTGAAAACTTTAACAACGACCATCAGGTGACAGCGCATTTCCATGAATTTGCCATGGGACTGCAAGTGGATGCCGCAGGAAATTTTTATTATGCCAAATCGGCGCGGCACGCCCTGCCGGCGGTCGTCCCTCATCATGGCACCCTCCTGCGGGTCAGCGCTGATGGCGCCACCACCGAGATCATCGCGCATGGATTCAGAGCCGCCAACGGCGTCTGTCTCAACCCTGACGGCACATTCTTCGTCACCGATCAGGAAGGTCACTGGACCCCGAAAAACCGCATCAATCACGTTCTTCCAGACGGTGGATTTTACGGCAATATGTTTGGCTATACCAGCGTGACCGACACCGCCGACACCGCCATGCGCCAGCCGTTGGCCTGGATCACCAATGACAAAGACCGATCACCCGCCGAACTGGTCTGGGTGCCGCCTTCAACCTGGGGCCCGCTAGCCGGATCGCTGCTCAACCTCAGCTATGGCTATGGACGCGTCTATATCGTCCCCCACGAACACGTCGGCAACCAAGTCCAAGGGGGCGTCTGTGAACTGCCGATTGCCGACCTCCCCACCGGTGTGATGCGTGGCCGCTTTCATCCCAATGGCGCGCTCTACGCCTGCGGCATGGTGGGCTGGGCCACCAACTGTCAGCAAGACGGTGGCTTCTACCGCCTTCGCCACACCGGCAGACCATTCCACCTACCCACCCACGTGGTCGCGCGCCCTGAGCAAATCAGCCTGACTTTCACCGAACCGCTGGATCCAGCCACCCCCGCGTCCGCTATCGCCGTCAAAACATGGAGCCTCCGCCGCAGCGCAGATTACGGGTCCCAACATATCAATGAACACCCGCTCACCGTGACCAAAATCCAGTTCAGCCCCGATCAGCGCACCATCACCCTGCACCTGCCAGATTTGGCCCCAGCCCATAGCGTGGCCATCACCTGGAACATGCGCGACGCCGTCGGCACGGCCTTCACCGGCTCCCTGCACCACACCATCCATACGCTCACTCCACCAGCCACCGCCAAAACCCCCTGAGCCGTGAACCCGGCGACAGAAAAAAAGGCAGTCCAAGGGTGCTGTCACGGTCAACGTGGTGGGCGACCGGAGCGACTGGGACGCCCCCCGGGAGAGCCTCCGGCGGGAGGGAGTCTTGGCGTTGTTACGAGGCTTTCGATGGTTCCATCAGCGAGCCGGGTGGTGAGGCGGTCACCCGGCCGCACTTGGGTGGCCCGGGTCAGGGCCTGACCGTTGGGAGCTAGGGTCATAGTATAGCCGCGCGACAGAACGGCCTGCGGGCCGAGAGACCGCAGCATATCGGCCGCGCGCTGAATCCTGGCTTCGGCAGCCTGGCTCTGGCGGGCTTGGGCAGCTGACAATCGGGTGGCGAGGTGGGTCAGCACCTGAGCCCGCTGGGCCAGCACATGACCCGGGCGTTGTGCGGCGAGGCGGTGACCCAGCCGCTCCAGTCGCTCCTTCTGCAAGCGCAACCTGTCGTCGGCCACTCTCCGCAATGACTCGGCCAAGCCGTCAACCTGTTGCGCACACTGGGCTAAGATCCGCCGCGGCTCACGCGCAAGACCGCTGCGGCGATGAAAATCGACCACTGTTCGCGCATGACGCACCCCTTCCGACGCATGAGCCACCATCGCCCGCCGCAGCGAGAGCAATCGACGCCGCAGATCGGCGCCATCCGGGACCGCCAGCTCAGCCGCCGCACTCGGCGTCAGCGCGCGCACATCCGCCGCAAAATCGGCAATCGTAAAATCGATTTCATGTCCGACGGCCGAAATCGTTGGAATCGGACTTTCGGCCAGCGCGCGCGCCACGGCCTCCTCATTAAAGCACCACAAATCCTCCATGCTGCCTCCCCCGCGCCCGACAATAACAACATCCGGCCGCGGAATCCCCAGCGAGGCATAATCGCCGAGTCGGCGGATCGCCGTAGCAATTTCTGTGGCGGCACCGTCACCTTGGACTCGCACCGGCGCGATCAGCACCTGCACCCACGGCGCCCGACGGGCCAGCACCGTCAGCATATCGCGCACCGCAGCGCCCGTCGGTGATGTCACCAGCGCGACACAAGTCGGAAACTCGGGAAGACGGCGCTTGCGCCCGGCGTCAAATAATCCTTCGGCCGCCAGCCGCCGCTTCAACGCCTCAAACTTTGCCTGCAGCACCCCCATCCCGGCCACCTGCATTTCCTGCACGATCAATTGATATTGGCCGCGCGGCTCATACACGGTGATCTCGCCACCCAGCTGGACATGCAATCCGTCCTCGGGCATCGGCATCCCGGCGTGAGCCTGACCACGAAACAACACGCACGTCAGCTGAGCCCCGCCATCCTTAAGCGTAAAATAGGTATGCCCATTGGGCTGCCTCCGCACGTTACTCAACTCCCCTTCCACCCATACATGCCCATACTGCAATTCCAGCAATCGACGGATTTTTTTCGTCAACTGGGTGACGGTCAGGACAACAGGCGGCGCCCCCGCAACAGGCGGGCCGGCTTGAAGTCCGGAGTGAGGAGAAAAACCGGGCTGAGTCGCCGGATGGGACTCGGATTCAGCCACGTGCCTCCCGGCGGTGGATGCGCCGCCAGCTGGCGGCGCCAGGGATGTATCAGCGACGACGGAAGTCGTCACTGGCGCCACCAGACCGACGGAAGGAAGCTGGCCTGTCACCCCGGGACCGGCACCCGATGAGGGTCCGGCGGTCAGGGCAGGCGGAGGCTGGCCAAAATCCAAATCCAAACTGACTTGGACTGGCTCGGGCCGCTTGCGGGTCGATTTTCGAGCGGCCACGATGAAGTCGGCAGTCTACTTCGATTTTTTGTAGATTTTCGCCACCTTGTCTTTCATTTCCTTACCGGGCTTGAACTTGACGACCGTCCGCGGTGGAATTTTGACATCTTTTTCGGGGCGATTGGGATTACGGCCGATTTTAGCTTTTGTTTCTTTGACCAAGAACGTGCCGAAGTTGCGCAGGACGACTTCGTCGTTTTGGGCCAGAGAAGCGGTAACGCTGTCAATCAGTCCTTGGATCACGGAAAAAACTTCCCGCTGGGTCAGACCCGTTTCGTTGCTCAGTGAGATGACCAAGTCTCGTTTCGTAATAGTAGCCATGAGGTGTCTCTAGTTGATGAATGCAAAGGCAGTGAACACAGTATAAATATGGACTAGGCGGCGTGTCGTCAATCCATAACTGCCAGCAGGGAGCGAATCACGGCCACCACGGAAAGTCCTCTATTTTAGTTGCAATTGACGGAGTCGAGCCGTCACTTTTTCGATTCACCGCCTTACGCCCCCCCCTTGATCATCGATTGACACCATGAAACTACGCTACCGCTTGCTTGCCGCCTGCCTGCTCATCTTTCCGTCATGGATGATGTCGACCCCGTCAGCGACTGCGGTGGCTGGGGAATGGCAGATGCTTTTTGATGGGACCACTCTGACTGGGTGGACAACGAAGAGCGGGCAGCCGGTGACCGTGGGATGGGAAGTTCGGGACGGCATGATTCATCGTTCTGGGGCTGGGGGCGATATTGTGACGACTGGCGAGTGGGAGAACTTTGATCTGGAGTTTTCTTGGAAAGCGGCGGCGGGAGCCAACAGCGGGGTCAAATACCGCGTGGGGGCGTATCTTCCAGCGGGCCAAGGAATCGGACCTGAGTATCAAGTTCTTGATGATGCGGGACACCCTAATGGCCGGGAGCCGAAAACGAGTGCGGGTTCGCTTTACGACCTAATTCCCGCCACCAGCACCAAAAAACTAAATCCGGTCGGGTCGTGGAATGAGTCACGTATTGTGGCCCGCGGCCCTCATCTGGAGCACTGGCTGAATGGCGAAAAAATCATGGAGATCGATATGGCGAGCGACGCGTGGAAAGCGGCCGTGGCGGGCAGCAAATTCAAGGCGGCTCCGGACTTTGGATCGCGCGCCGGCCGCATCCTGTTGCAGGATCACGGAGACGAGGTCTGGTTTCGCCGCATCCGGCTGCGCCCATGGCCCGGCGCTTGACGGCTGCCCGCACGGGCGCCAAGACTCATGGCCGCAGGGGGCAACACCCCCGATCCATTCCCATCCCCCATCCCCGATTCTCTTTTCACCTATTGCATGAAAGCCTGCGAAATCTTCCAACAGATCAGCCCGTCACTCGGAACCGAAATCATCCGCTACCTCCGCACCGACCTCAAAGAAGTCTACCGCGCGGCGGTCACGACTCTCGCCCAGCAGAAAAAACTGCGGCCGGAATTTGTGCAGAAAAAATCGGGTGATCAACAAATCGCCTGGATCCTCGACTCATTGCGGTTCAAGGCCAGCGAGGCGGTCGGCGAACAAATCCTGCAGGTGTGGCTCATGAAAGCCCAGTCGCCGATGCTGATCACTTTTCTCGATGCCATCGACATCCCTCATGATGGCAAGGGAGGCATTGACAGCGACATCCCGAAGGACCTCGACCCCGTGAAGGCGGTGGCCGGTGTGGCGGCGCTGCTGGAAAAACACCCGGCTGAGAGCGCCGCGGTTTATCTCCATATCTTTCAGCTGCAACAACCTGGAGGCTGGCCTGCGCTCAGCGAAGCGATGGCTGCCGAACCGCGCCTCAAACTCGGGGCCTGAGCACCCCACTGCGCGAGATCACATGCCCGTCCAAAGTTATCTTGAGACCCGGTGCGCCCTCGTGGACGAGGCGCTTGAGCGGCTGCTGCCGCCCGAGGAAACCGCCCCGGCCACCCTGCACCGGGCGATGCGCTACTCTATTTTCGCTGGGGGCAAACGTCTGCGCCCGGTGCTAGTGCTGGCCGCGGCGGAGGCGTGTGGCGGGGCCATGGAAAACGCGTTACCGGCGGCCTGTGCGGTGGAGTGTCTACATACGTATTCATTGATTCACGACGATCTGCCTTGCATGGATGATGACGACCTACGACGCGGGCGTCCTACTTCCCACAAGGTTTTCGGCGATGCCATCGCGGTGCTGGCAGGGGATGCACTGCAGGCAATGGCGTTTGAGAGTATCAGCCGCATGCCCCCGGCCCGCGGGTATGCCGGAGCGGATTACGTAGGCGAGCTGGCCCGGGCCGCTGGCAGCAGGCACCTCATCGCCGGGCAGGTCATGGACCTTGAAGGCGAAGGCAAAACCCTCACTTCCAGCGAATTGCAGGCAATACATGAGGGAAAAACGGCTGCCTTACTCACCTGCTGCACCCGCCTTGGCGGCATGAGCGCAGGCTGTCAGCCCGCGGCCCTAGAGGCCCTTACTCATTTTGGCCATGCACTTGGCCTCGCGTTTCAAGTCATCGACGACATACTCGATGTGACGCAGACCAGTGAAAAACTGGGCAAGACGGCGGGCAAAGATGTCGCGGCGGCCAAGGCCACGTACCCGGCGATTCTAGGGCTTGAGGCCTCCCGGGTGGAGGCGGCGCGGCTGACGGAGGAAGCCCGGCAAGCATTGCAGCCGTTGGGGGAGGCGGCACGACCATTGCAGCTTATCGCAGATTATCTGCTTTCCCGGGAGTATTGAACGACCGCTGCAGGAGGCGGGCCGGGACTTCAATGACGCGGCCGCTGGCCGCGGCGAAAACCCGGTCACCCGCCCCGGGGGTGATCACCGCAGTCCCGGTAAAGCTGCCGAACCCTGGGAGGACGAGCACTGCTTCGCGCTGCAGCCAAAAGCAGGGCGCCTTCAGGCCGCGCTCCCGGCGCCCGCCGAGGCGAACAGCAGGGTGCAGATGCCCGCAGATCCAAGCGCTGGCGGCCATCGCATCCCCCGGCAGCATCGCTGAATTCATTTGACCCGCAGTGGCCACACTGGCCGGATCGTGCACAAAACCAATGGCTCCAAGCTGGTGCACCCCCGGCACAATCTCCAAAGCCAGTCGCGAAGGCAGTCGGTGCAACCACCGGTCATGATTACCCGGCACCAGCGTCACGCGCAAGCCAGCATGCCGCTCGCGCCACACCATCAGCCAAGCCATCACTTCGTCACTATAACCAGTCGGCGCATGAAAAAAGTCGCCCACCACCAAAAGCTGACGGGCGCCCGTGCGAGCCAGCAGACGATCAATGCGCTCAAGATCATCGACCGTGCCGCCTTCGGGAACGGCCACCCCATGGTGTCGAAAACTAGCGCTTTTCCCAAAGTGGCAGTCAGCGAGTATGAGAATCCCCTGCTCCCGCCACCAGGCGGCGCCATCAGGAAACAAATCAAGTGTCTGGCCAGCCAGCGACAGCGACAGTGGGGTCACGCCATAGATCATGGCGCGCGGCGACCGGCGTGCCAGCGGATGATGACAGCCGCCATCGCACAGCCGGCCAAGTTACTGACCAGATCCCAGCCGGTATTGACGTAACCACCGACGTTGGTGTGCGGCATAGTGAGCGTGGCGGCAAATTCAATCACTTCATTCAGGGCGCCAAAACCCATGCCGCCAGCCGCCGACAAGACCAGTAGTCCGGTCGTCGGCCGCAACTCCCGCCCGTCCGGCCCGCGCACCGACGCCCTCAACGCCTGCCAGCACAGCCACGTCGTGACCCCGAATCCATAGACGTGAATCAGCTGGTCATACTTCAGCCGCATCGGAATCACCCACCAGCTGTAAAGCACCGCATTCGGAGACTCATACGGCCAGCCCACCGGAACCGGCACTAGTCCACCCGCCATATGCAGCACCCCCCAGATAGACAACATCCAAAGCAATCCAGGCGTCAGACCGGTCCGTCGGTGCACCCGCCACACGCCGGAGAGTAACACCAGCATGACAACACCGTAAAAAATAAACTCCCGGTTTCCCGTGACCCACGCCCCAACCGCCGCCGCCGCCATGTACCCACACGTAAAAGCGAGCAACCCGCGCGGCAGAGAGAGAGAAAGAGGGGGTGCCACCGGAGGAGTCATTGCCTCATTCAATCACGCGCTGGCGGGTTTACCAAGGTCTTTCCTGCCTCTCCGCCGCCCAACCCCGCCGCTGGTCCAGCTTTAGCCCCCTCCGCAGGCCCGGCCACGGGTCCGGCCGCGGCCACACGATACTTGAACCGGCCGTTGGGCGCGCAATCACCCGCATCCAGCCACGACGCGAGATCGCCGTTCTCCGGCATGTGATCCGCCCACTTGAAATCAAAGTACCGCCCGCTGGCGCCATCAATTGTCAGAAGCGCCCGCGGCAGCTCCAGATGCAAATGCACACCTTCCCAGCGGATGGGCGCCGATCCCACGATCTCCCAATTCCAGCCGCCCGTATTTTTCTCCACCGTAGCCCGCCCGTTCGATGGCGGCGTGCGATTGACCATCAGATCATACCCCTCCCATCCCGTGGCTGGATTAGCATCCGCATCAAGCAACAACCACATCCAACCAGGTTCGCTGGACGGCGATAACGTCTCACGTGTGCGCACATAAAACGCCAGCTGGCCGCCCTGACCCGCCGTCTTTGCCTCCACGATGTCGTTGCGCCCCGAAGTATTGACGTACTGCGTGTGGCCGGCATATCCAGGGTGCGATCGATGCGCCGTATCACCGACATCGTCCGCAAGAGAGCCCGGAACCGCCTTCCACTGCGCAAAATCGCCAGCCATGGAGATGGGCGCCTCCGCCATCACCTCCGACAGGGCAGGCGTGCCTTTGTACCGCCGAATAGCCGCCGCCAGTTGATAATAATACGCATCACCATGCCCGCCCTTCATCGGCTCGATATCCCGACTGTGTTCGTGATCAAATTGATCGACAAACATGACAGGTTCGCGAATGCCAGCGAATTCGTCATGGCGACCGGCAATCCATTCATTCCACCCGGTGATAAAAAGGGCGCGCGGATCTTCGCGCAACGCATGCTCGAATTGCTCGGCAAAATTCAGCCCGAGGGCAGCGGCTCCTGGCCGCTGGTCGCGCGCCCCGCGGTGAAAACTCCGGCCCCGGGCGCCGGCGGATTCACTCATCGACCCAAGCCGCCGTCCGACCGCATTCTGCCCGACTCCAACGGACATTTGTTCTTTCTCCCCACGGGCATTAAAAAAGGCATGCTGAGGAAAAACCTCGAGCCAACTCCACATGTCAGGCCTCTCCGGGCCGCGGAAATAATCAGGCTGGGGCGAACGAAACGAAAAAAAGTCGCGGATCAACTCGACTGCAGGATCCGCATATTCCACGCGCAAGCTACGGCCGCCCGCCACGGCCACCCCATTGACCAGCGCCTGCCCGCCCGGGATGACCGAGACTGACGACGACCACCACCCGACCCGCCCAGATCCCTCACTCAACTCCAAACAAAAAGCACCCGCCGCCTCCAGCCCGGGCAGACTCAGCCGTACCCAGTCGTTGTCGACCAGCCGCTCCAATCGCCGCGTGGCCACGACTTCTCCGGTCGGCCCACCACGACGCAGCGTCAGGGTGGCCGCCCCATCACTCGTCCCCCACGTCGGGATCCGCGCTGCTACCGCCGCCCACTCGCGATCCGCGGTAAACGTTTGTGCCAGCACACCAGCACCGTCACCAGCACCGTCACCACCCGGAGCGAGCACGACGGCCTGCTCATCAAAACTCATTGAGACCACATCGGTGGCCAGCCGCGCGGGATCGGCTAGGATGAGTGGTTTGCCGTCCCACTGGAACCACAGGTCACGGTGCAAGCCTGGCTCGTACAATTCCCGCCACAATTCACGAACCACGGTGGCGGGCTGCCAGAACGGACACAAAAATGCCACTTGGGGAGTACGCCCGCCCTCGGCGCGCACGGCACTCCACGTTTTCAGCAGCGCCATATACGACGCGCGATAAGTCAGCTGGTTGGTGACGTCAAAAACCACCGTATCCACTCCGGCGTCACTCAACATTTGCGCATGTTTGCGCAGGACATACGCGTCATCCGTCGTGTAATACCCGAAAATCGATTCCCCCCAATGATGAGGTGCGTGCAATGGCCCCCACCGCGGGCTATCCGGCTTTTGCATCGCCAGCGGATCATCCTCAAGGATTTTCCCTACATCCCATGGTCCGCCTGCCCCGGCGTGCGGTCCCAGCCACAAAAAATAAAACAGGGCGACAGTCCGATCAGAGCGCGGCCCTCCGGTTTCGGAGGCCATCGGCAGGGAGCGCCCCAGTCCGTCGGTCGCCGGCCATGGTACCGGCGCCAGGCTACCCCGGACCGACACTGCCGCCATCATCATCATCAGTGACATCAAACCTGTCAAAAAGCGCATGGTCCAGTATAAGCCGAATAACGAGGCCGTCGCCTCTTGTCTGCGCCGACGGCAAACGACCCGGCTCCAGCCGAGAAACGCAGGAGAAGAATGGATTTTCCTCATCCGCTGGCGGCCGCCTGTTCCAGCCCGGAAATCATCCTCTCCAGCCGGGCCGCAAAGTCTTCGGTGCTCAGGTGACTGGAAATGCCGTCGGCCCACAGAGGAAACGCCATGGGAGAGAGCCGCTCGCAGGTGCGCACGAGGAGCGTTTTTAACTGCAGTGCGGCCAGAGTGTCGCGGAGCCGTGAAAATTCGAGCTGGCGCTCCAGCACTTCGCGCTGCGCCTGGGCGAGCAGCAGATTGTCCGGATCATATTTTACAAAGACGTCATACAACAGGCCGCTGGAAACCTGCACGGTTTTAGCCGACTTCAGGTTTCCTGGAAACCCTTGTATGACCAGGCCGGCCACGCGGGCGATTTCCCGGAACTGGTGGCGCCCGAGTTCAGCCGTATTCAGGCATCCGAGCAGATCATCGAGCAGCCCCGCGGGCGAAAGGAGCGCCCTCCAATCATCAGGCCCGAAGTCCATCTCAGTGGCTGAGTGCAGCTCGCAGCCGTAGTCGTTTGGGGTCACTTGGATACTGCGCGCTTCGTCACGCGCCATGCGATACGCCAGCAGCATGCCCAACCCTTCGTTGACGAGGCGTCCTGCAAAGGGATACACATAAATGTGGTGACCATCGCGGGTGCGCGTGGACTCGATTAACAATTCATCCGGAGCCGGCAGGACCGACCACCGCTGCTGCAGCCGCAGGATGGGAGCCACCCGGCGCATCTCGGGCTCGTCGTCGAGAAAAGAATCGTCACGGCCGGCGGCTTCCGCGGCCTCTGTTCCGCGGCGAAACTCGAGGAGTTTGCGTCCAACGGCGGCGGCCAGCTCGGTGCTAAGCGGGCTTTTGCCGCCCTGCCAGCTGGGAATCTGACCGCGCGTTGATTTCCTCACGGCGGGCCTGACTGTCGCCACTAATCCTTGATGACGAATGAGCTCTAACCTTCTCCCTCCGAAAATAAAAACCTGGCCCGGCTTGATCCGGGTGATAAACCATTCCTCCACGGTCCCGAGGCGCCGCCCATTGACCAAGCGCAGCGACACGGCCGTATCGCTCATGATGGTGCCAATACTCAAGCGATGGAGCCGGATCAGCGCTGCGTCGGTCACACGATACCACCCATCCTCTCCGATCACCGCTTTTTGATACTGCGGATACGCCCGCAACGCGCCGCCAGTGGTCATAAAACTCAACAGCCACGCCCACTCGCTCCGGGCCAGCTCCGCGTAGGCATGAGTCGACCTGACTTCAGCCAGCATTTCATCTGGGTCAAAGCCACCGCCCACCGCCACCGTCACTAAATGTTGCAGCAGCACATCCAAGGCCAGCCGCAATGACGGCCGGTCCTCCACCCGCCGCCCGGCCAGTGCCTCCCGCGCCGCGGCAAACTCGACCAATTCAAAGGCATTCGTCGGGACCCCGATCACGCGGCTGACCGCCCCGGGACGATGCCCGCTGCGGCCAGCCCGCTGCAACAACCGCGCCACCCCTTTGGGACTGCCAATTTGCATGACTTGCTCGACCGGCGAAAAGTCGACCCCCAAATCGAGACTACTGGTGCAGACGACACACTTGACGAGGCCGTCGCGCAGCCGCTGTTCGACCTCTTCCCTCACCGCCCGCTCGAGCGAGCCGTGGTGCATCGCCAGCACGGGCTCCCACTCGGGCTTTGCTTCGAGCAGTTCCTGATACCAGATCTCCGTCTGACTGCGCGTATTCGTGAAGACGAGCGTCGTCCCCGCCTCCTCAATCCGCCGCACCACCTCGCCCAGCATCCGCGTACCCAGATGCCCGGACCACGGAAAATGATCCATCGTCGGCGGAAGCAACGTCTGAATCTCTACCGGCCGGTCGTGCTGCGAATGAATGACCACGCCATCGCCAGCCCGCTCGCCCAACAAGGCCCCCAGACCCGCCGCAAAATCTTTCATGGTGGCCGTTAAACCCCACGTCCGCACCCCGGGCGCCAGCCGCCGCAACCGCGCCAGACACAACTCCGCCTGCACCCCGCGCTTGCTACCCAGCAGCTCATGCCATTCATCGCAAATAATACACGTCAGGGAAGCAAACCGCTCACGCGCATCATCATGACTCAAAAGCAGGCTCAAACTCTCGGGCGTCGTGACCAGACAAAATGGAAAGCCCGCGGATTTCAAAGCGGCCCGCTGCCGCGGCGACGTATCTCCCGTGCGAGACGCCACTGTCCACTTTCGTCCCAGTCCAGCCAGTGGTTCCTGCAGTGAACGGACTGTATCCGCCGCCAGCGCGCGCATCGGAGTCAGCCAGATCACCCGCAATTCGTTCGGCGACTGCCAATTCTCCATGACCGGTCCCAACCATGCCGCCAACGTCTTGCCCAACCCGGTCGGCGCATGCAACAATCCGCTCCGCCCCGCCGCAAAGGCTTCCCACGCCTCACGCTGAAAATCCATAGGCGTCCAACCGCGGCCGGCAAACCAAGCCGCACACGCGCCCGCAGGATCAGACTTGGATACCATGATCAAAAGTGGCGGTCGACCGAATCATGGACAACCCTCAAATCCATACGTCGCTGCCACCTCATCGCTGTCATGAAATTTCTCCGCTCACCCAGCTCCCGGCTCTGCGCCGCCGCCGGTCCAGCCTTCGTCATCCTGCTCTATGCCACATGGACAGGGGGTCGCATCTCCCTCGGATACTGGCCCCAACCATCCGTCGACGATCCCCAAAACATCCCGGGACTGGCCCTACCCTACCTCCTCATCAACATTGCCCAACTCCTGGTCCCAGCCGCCGCCCTACTCCCCATTCTCACCGCCGCTCAAGCCGTACTCACCCGCAACCCGGAAAAAAAATGGCGCCTCATCGACGCCGCTGCCATCACCGCCTTGCACGCCGCCAGCATCCTCTTCCTGCGCTGGGACCCCCACAGCGTGGCCACTTGGTTCGCCGACTGACGGGTACCGGGCACAATCTGGTGGGCACACTGAGGGACCCAACCCGCAGACGCACAACCTACGGGCCTGAACTTACCTTCCTCGCCACCCCGGTCTACAGACCGATGACGTAAAAAGCGCCTTTGGACACAGCTTGAGCTTCTTCGATGCGCACCCAGCGCTCGGCGAAGCGTTCGCCCCAGCTATCGCTGAACGCAATTTCACCCGTTTCTTTGTTATAACCGACGATCATGGTGCAATGGGCGTGTTGATCATCGCTGACGATGTTTTTCACGGACTCGTCCTCGGCGAGTTTTTCGGTCCACGCCTTCCAATCGGTGATGGATTTCCGCTGTGCGGTCCGCTCGTCGGCCAGTTGGTTAAATGCCTTGATGGAATCCATGCGCCAGAGGACGGGCAATCCGGCGTCGAGGAATTTAGCGAGTTTTTTCACGTTGAGCGAACCGCCGAAGGTTTCAAACGACCGTCCTTTGCGTTTTAAATCTCGTCCGACAGTTTGCAGCATCCGCTCTACCGACACCCCTCCGCCCAATCCGCTGCCACCCGCCACGGCCAATAAATACATGTCCGCCTGCATCCCCACATGCCGCATGGCCCGCTCACATGTCGCTGGTGCACAATACCCTTTGGGGCCTTGGTCCACCATCGGAATGTCCTTGACTACCACATCGCCATTCTCACGCTTTTCCACCGTGGCCCGAATACGCTCGCGGACAGAAGCATCCGACACGCGCACTGTCTTTCCTCGCTGATCGGCAAATTCTGACGGGACGACAGCCAGCCCGACATACTGCTCATCCTCCTCGGAGAGCAAAAAAGCATGGCCCACCCAGTCCCAGCGCCGCACGCGGCGGCGTCCTTCGCCTTCGCCGTAGATCTGCTTCTCCGGCTCGCCCAGCACCCGCGTCAGAGTGGCCGCGATGGCCCCGGCATCCGCCGCAATGGCCGTCTTCAACTTGGCCAACGCATCCTCAGGAATCGGCTCGTCACGGTCAAAATGCTCCTCGGCCGTGCCACTCGCGCCAAAAAGATCACCCCGATTGGCAAAAACCAGCGAAATACTGGTCGTTTTTCCCCCCTCACCATAGAGCGCCGCCGAAAACGGCCGCGCCCCCGCCAGCCGATACTCGGCCCCCGGATACGCCCTGAAACTCATTTGCGTCGGAGTCTGTGACTCGCGCGGCCATTTCAAACGAGCTGCCACTCCGTCCGGCGCGACCGCCCACAACCCCTGCGCTCCATCCAGCAACGGCTGCCCCAGCGCCTCGTTGAGCGCCGCCGCCGTCACGGCCACATTGGCCGACAATCCCGGCGACCCCGTGGACCCCACCCCAGGCTTGAGCGATTCCTGCCGCTTCCATTCTTCCAAAAATTTCTGATCCGCGGCCGATAACGAGGCCACCTCCAACACAAATTCCCGCCCATCTACCCGCTGGATTTTGACTTGGGTCTTCTCCTGCGACAGCACCCGCGCCTCAATCGTCCGTCCCCCGCGGTCCGTAAATGTGTGCAGACCGGCCGTCTCGGCCGCCCAAGAGGGGGCCAGAACTCCCAAGAGCAAAACAAGAGCGATCCCGGTACGGGTCATCGAAAATTCAGGGGTCATAGAAGCAGCGGTTATTATGGAAGAACAAGGAGCGCTTGGCAAGCCATTGACCTGCCCCTGATTCCTTCCCAGCCCTGAGCCACATTATAGGGTTGAAGAATCCCTTCCTCCGCTCGTAGGCTGAAGGAAATTCGTCTCTATGATTTTTTCCCCTACTGAGATACTCCGTGTCCGGCGCCTGTGCTCTTGGCTGCGTCCGACGGCCCTGCGGCGGGCCATGGGCGCCGCGATGGCAGCCACCGCGCTGACGACCCTTCCAGCCCACGCCGCGGACGTACTCCCGGGGTTCACTACCATCCGGATGTGCGAAGGATTAACGGGAGCTACCGCTTTGGCACCGCTTCCTGACGGGCGCATCCTCATTGCCGAACAGACCGGTGCGGTGAGAATTCTTAAGGAAAACCAGCTTTTAAACCCACCGGCCATCACGCTTCCCACCGACAGCACATGGGAACGCGGCGTGCTTGGGCTGGCGCTGGCTCCGGGATTCCCCTCCCCTCCTCATGTCTTTGTCCACTGGACGGTGGCCCAACCCGGCCCCCACCTCCGCCTCAGCCGGTTCACCCTGGTCGGTGACACGCTCGATCCCGCCAGCGAACTGATTTTGCTGGAAGGCTCTAATCAAAATGAAATCCGCGCCTCCATGCCCGCCGGACATCAAGGCGGCGGTCTGGCCATCGGACCCGATGGATGCCTCTACGCCGCCGTCGGCGAAATGACCACTCAAACACCTTCCCAACAACTCAACAGCCTGCTGGGCAAAATTCTTCGCATCCGAACCGACGGGTCAATTCCGGAAGACAACCCGTTCTTCGCCCAAACGACCGGCACCCATCGCGCCATCTGGGCGCTCGGCCTGCGCAACCCATGGTCGCTCGCCTTCCACCCGACTAGCGGCCGCCTCTTCGCCAATGACATCGGTCAGGCGTCATTCGAGGAAATCAACGAAATCGTGCGCGGAGGCAATTACGGCTGGCCCGAGGCCGAAGGACGGGTCGAAAAGCCAAAATTCCGCGACCCCCTGCTGGATTACGGCCGAACCATCGGCGCTTCACTCGGCGGCGGCTGCTTCTACCACACCCGCCCAGATGCCGCCCACGCTTTCCCCCCCGAATGGAATGGACGATACCTCGCGATGGACTTTATGGCCGGATGGCTGGCCTGGGTGGATGAAACTGCCACCCCGCAACCCGCCCTCCGCGCCGTCGCCCGCAACCTAGCCAAACCCATCGCCGTCGCCGTCGATCCAGAGGGCGCCCTCCTCGTGCTGGAACGCAACACTTGGCTCAAAGATGCCAAATTTAAGGCGGGTCAAGGGTGGCTGACAAAAATCATTCCGTCCACCGATCAGCCTGGCGCCGGCCCGCCCGTCGCCAGCGCTCCGCCGCCCGCGCCCGCCGCTGCGCCCGCGCCCGCCGCGACTGTTTCTACCGCCGGCACCACATGGCCCAGCCAGTGGCAGCAAGGCAATCTTGAGCGCGGCAGCATCGCCTACGCCCCGCTCGTCGAGCCGTGGCGGCCGGGCGTGACAGTGGAGCGAAAAGTGGTCGTCCCCGCAGGGGAAAAGCTGAGCCTCACACCGGAAGGGGACGAGTTCATCCTCCCCGCCGACACCCTGATCATCACCCACGCCACGGTGGCCGGCCGCCGCGTGCAAACCACCGTGGTCCGCGCCCGCCCCAACGCCCCGCATTGGGCCGCCGTCTACCGCTGGCAGGAAGACGGTCAGGAGGCGACGCTGGTTCGGGAAGCACTGGCCGCCACCGTCGCCGGCCAGCCGTGGTTTTTCTCAGGCCCCACCGACCAGCTTATCCTGCCGGTGACCATCCCCGGCTACGACTGCGAGCTGCGACCGGTCAACCTGCCGCCGACCTCCCCCCTCACGCCGGTCATTGCTCCGCATGCCGCGACTATCCCGCGCCTCGCCGCCATGGACGCACCCGGTGCCGCTCCCGAAAACATCATTCGCTCGTTCCTCGACGTCAATTGCGCCTCCTGCCACCGGCCCGGAGGCGCCGGCCGCGGACTGTACGACGCCCGCGCTACTACCCCGCTCGCCGAACAACAACTCATCAATGGCCCCCTGCTTTCGGGCGAACTCGGCGTGCCCGGCGCCAAAGTGATCGTGCCCGGCCACCCGGAGAAATCCATGCTCTACCTCCGCCTGAAAAAACCTCCCGGTGATCCGATGCGAATGCCCCCCGGCTGCTCCTCCCCAGCAACCCCTCCCATCGTGCCCATTCTCGAAACCTGGATCCGCCAGCTGCCCTGATGAGCGAAAATCCTCCGCATACCTGCGTGAATCGCTGATTGACGCGCCGGGCGGGTCGGTCTAAGTCCAACCTCGCTGTTTCCTGGGACGGGAGACGACAACATTCCTGCTACAACGTCCCATTGTCTCCATCCTTCAACGCAGTTTACTCTTATGGCCATCAAAGTAGGCATCAATGGGTTCGGGCGCATCGGCCGCCTGGTTTTTCGCGCCATCTGTGACCAGGGACTCCTGGGCAAAGAAATCGACGTAGTCGCCGTCAATGACCTGGTTCCTGCTGACAACTTGGCTTACCTCGTCAAATACGACTCCACTCAGGGCCGGGCCCGGGAAGAAGTGTATTCCAAAAAATCATCGCCGGAAGTGGCTGAAGATGACATCCTTGTCGTCGATGGCCACGAAATTAAATGCCTTGCCATCAAGGAAGGCCCGACGGCTCTGCCTTGGAAAGAACTCGGCGTGGACATCGTCATCGAATCAACCGGCCTCTTCACCGAAGGTGAAAAAGCCAAAGGTCACCTGACGGCCGGCGCCAAAAAAGTCATCATTTCCGCTCCGGGAAAAAACGAGGACATCACGGTCGTCGTCGGCGTCAACCACGAGAAATACGATCCAGCGGCGCATCACGTTATTTCCAACGCCAGCTGCACCACCAATTGCCTCGCCCCCATCGTGCACGTCCTTCTGAAAGAGGGATTCGGGGTCGATGAAGGCCTCATGACCACCGTCCACAGCTACACCGCTACGCAGAAAACCGTGGACGGTCCCAGCAAAAAAGATTGGAAGGGAGGACGGAGCGCCGCCATCAACATCATCCCGTCCGGTACCGGAGCCGCCAAAGCCGTCGGCCTCGCCATCCCGGAAGTACAAGGGAAACTGACCGGTATGTCGTTCCGCGTCCCGACCCCGACCGTCTCCGTCGTCGACCTGACCGTGAAAACCGTCAAGGAAACGTCCTATAAGGAAATTTCCGCCGCCATGAAAAGAGCCAGCGAAACATACCTCAAAGGCATCCTCGCTTATACCGAAGACGAAGTCGTCTCAAGCGACTTCATTCACGACAGCCATAGCTCGATTTATGACGCTGGTTCAGGCCTCGAACTGAACAGCAAATTCTTCAAACTGGTCAGCTGGTACGACAACGAATGGGGTTACAGCAATCGCTGTGTCGACCTCGTCAAGTTCATTGCCAGCAAAGGGCTGTAATAAAACACCTCCTCAGCGGGGGGCTCTCAAAAGCGACTGCAGGGGCAGTCCAAGATGAAAAGCGGCGACCGTCTACGGTCGCCGTTTTTTCTGTACGTGCGGCCCACATTCACGCAGGGCCAGGAGTGATGCAGAGCCAACTAAGGATGCCGCCCCCCGCCACCGATGCGCCATGGCTTTTCTGGGCGGCACAGCTGGCGGGGCCAGTCATGCAGGGAGCTCAAGCGGGCATAAAAAGACGCCTCGTCATTTGCTCCTCAGTCGTTCACGTTCCCGCCCCGGCCCGCCGCCTTGCGAAGCCGGTCCATGATGGCCACCCCCACCCCTTGTTCCGCCACTGATTCCGCGATGATTTCGTCCAACCCAGCCTCATCAAGCTGGCGCAGCAGGGCAAAAAGCCTAATGGCCGCCTCACTCAACTTGCCACTGCCGGGACTCAGCACTGCCACCATGGCAAAATCGGAGAGATTTAAGCGCCCCGGTTCACCATCAACCGACAGCAAACCGTAAGTTTTACCCGGCTGCGGAGAAAACCCTTCGCCTTCAGCCAGCAATCGGAGCGGGGTGGTCGGAGCATAATGGCTCTGGAGCTGCCCCGGCGCATCCGGACGGGGCTCACGCGAACCCTTTTTCACAATACCAAACTGCTTCAACAGCTCCCGGGTCACCGGACCGGCCCGCACCACCTCAAGGACAGGCTTGGGACTACCCGGAGGCCGGGTTATCCGCAAAATCGTAGACTCCACACCCTCTCCACACGCCCCACCGTCCAACACCAAAGGAATCCGCCCCCCAAGCTCCTTGACTACCGCCGAGGCCGTAGTGGGACTGATTCGGCCAAATCGATTCGCACTCGGAGCCGCCAGCGGCAGTCGGCATTCCTTCAAAACCCGTCGAAAAACCGCGTGGGATGGCACCCTGACCGCCACCGTCGGCAGCCCGCTCGTCACCGAATCAGGTATCACCGGCTTTTTCGGCAGCAACAAAGTCAGGGGCCCGGGCCAGAACGCATTGGCCAGTTTGAGCACCACATCCTCAATCTCCGAGGGAATCATCGCAATCTCCCGCACCGCCTCAAGATTGCGCACATGCACGATCAAAGGGTCAAAATCCGGCCGCTCCTTGACCGCAAAAATCTTTGCCACAGCAACAGGATCAAGGGCGTTAGCCGCAAGCCCGTAAACCGTCTCGGAGGGCAGGGCGACAACCTCGCCCGCAGTAAGATACCGGGCCGCAGCAACCGCCGCCACCCCGAGCGTCTCCGGCTCGTCGGTCTCCATGATTTGAGTGATAAATGAATCGTCCAAGGGTCATACCTTCACCGGTTGGCGCCCGCCTTCAAGCCCCGTGCCATTATTTCACGCTGCCTCCTCACACCGCTCGGAATCCTACGGATTTCACTTTGGCGCTCCCGGGATCCATGGTTGTATCCACCCGGCGCGTCTTCCCGACTGAGCGCCCCCAGCCATGACCCATCCACACCACATCGTCCTCATCGGATTCATGGGCAGCGGAAAAACCACCGTCGGCCATCTCGTCGCCGAGAAACTCGACTGGCCATTCGTCGATACCGACAGCCAGATCGTCGAGGAAGCCGGTCTCTCAATTCCAGACATCTTCGCCGCCGAAGGCGAAAGCGGGTTTCGCGAACGGGAAACGGCCGTACTGACCAGACTGACCACGGAACCACCATCCGTCATTTCCACAGGCGGAGGCATCATCACCCAGCCCAGAAACGCCCCCCTCTTGAAATCCCTCGGCTTCGTCGTCTGGCTCAGTGCCACCGAAGCGGATATCTTTTCCCGCGTTTCACGCAACCGCAACCGCCCACTCCTGCTCACCCCAGACCCGCGTCAAACCATCCACCACCTGCTCGAACAGCGGCGCCCACTCTACGCCGCTTTCGCCCACCTCACGATCGAAACCCACGGACTCGAACCCGAGGAAATTGCCTACGGCGTTTGCGAAAGCGCCCGCCATTATTATGGCGCACCCTAATCAGGGGAACTCGCCTCGAGCCGTCACCAACCATGCTTTCGCCTGTTGCATTGAAATCAGAAATCCTGCGAGCAGCCCGCACGCTGGGGTTCGATGACTGCCGCATCGCCCCCATCCACCGCGCTTCTCATGCCGATGTTTTCGAGCAATGGCTCAACCACGGGAAGTACGGCGACATGACGTGGATGGCGCGCCAACCGGAACGCCGCACCGATCCCTCTCTCGTCCTTCCGGGTGTGCAGGCCATGATCGTCGTGGCCAAGAACTACCACGTCGAAGCCCCCGCTACGGCCACCTTCCAAGCGGCATCCGACTTGCCGGACGCACCCCCTCCGGCCGCCACCGGCGTCATCGCCAAATATGCCTGGGGCGACGACTATCACGATCTCATGCAGGCGCAGTTGCGCCATCTTTGCGACACCCTGAGAGCACACGGCGGTGTGCAGAAATTATACGTCGACACCGGGCCTGTCCTCGAACGCGATTTTGCCAGCGACGCCGGCCTCGGATGGAACGGCAAAAGCACGGTACAGATTCATCCAAAGCTGGGCACGTGGTTTTTTCTTGGGGAAATCCTCACCACGCTGCCACTACCTCCCGACCAGCCATTTGGTGATCATTGCGGAAAATGCACGCGGTGCATGACCGCCTGCCCGACGCAGGCCATCACCGCTCCCCGTCAGATGGATGCCCGCCGATGTTTAAGCTATCTGACCATTGAGCACAAAGGATCCATCCCATTGGAGTTTAGAAAACCATTAGGCAACCGAATCTACGGATGCGACGACTGCCTCGCCGTTTGCCCTTGGAACCGGTTCGCCCAAGCCAGCAAAGAAGCCGCTTTCGCCGCACGCGATTACGTCCACGGCTGGACACTCAGAAAATTCCTTTCACTGAACGACGACGATTTCCGCACTCTTTTCAAAGGTTCTCCCATCAAACGATTGAAGCGAGGCCGCTTCCTCCGCAACGTCTGTGTCGCCTTGGGAAATACCGGCTCCCAGGACGACATCCCCGCATTGCAAACCGCTGCCGCCGACGCCGATCCCCTGATCGTAGAACATGCCCTCTGGGCGATTGCCGAAATAAGGCAACGTGGTTGAATATGTGCGTCTGAAGCCAGGCCTTCGGTTCAGGCCAGAAATATTCATAGCCCACCAAAAGTGGAAGCAGAGCACCACCCGGCGTTGACCTAACGGCGTTGTTTTCAACCTGACGGTTGCTTGGGATAAGCGCGCGCGGTGCGCAGTGGGCAGTTTTGATGGAGGGAGTGGATGGATCTAGGGCCGATGGTGCGTTTTTTGGCGAAGGAGGTCCGGTG
>CAJBME010000149.1 GCA_903954065.1 uncultured bacterium | reverse complement strand
GGTTGGGGTGGGGGTTGGGGCGATGCAGCCCTTGCTTGCGTCGGGGGTGGGCTGGGGGCATGGTGGGACATGCCAGACCCCGATCCTGCTGCGGAGCATCTCCGCGTCATTCGCCAATTGATGGAACGAGCCACGGTTTATCGGAGCATTTCGGCTCCGGTGGCGCTGGTGGGTGGGGTGGGGGCCTTGGTTTTGGCGTGGTCTCATCATGAACACGGCATGACGTGGCGGCTTTTTCTTCGAAACTGGGTTGGGTTGTTTGCGGTCTTGGCGTTTTTAAATCTGGGGCTGCTCTGGCGGGACGCGGTGGGGCGCGGTCTGCCGCTCCTCAATTCGGGCATGAAGTTGGCCCTGCGCGCTCTCGCTCCGCCGCTGATGGTTGGCGGTCTGGTCGGGTTTGTCATCGCCTGGAAAAATCATGACATGGGATTTGTCTCGTCCCTCTGGGCCATGTGTTACGGACTGGCCCTGCTGGCCACCGCCTCCTTCGCCCCGCCTTCGATCAGCCGCCTCGGCCGCGCCTTCGTGGCCGGTGGCGTGCTCGCCTTCCTCGGGAATCAAGCCGGATTCATCTCGACCGGCGACATCAACATCTTTACTACCCCCATCATCATGGGCTCCCTTTTTGGACTGCTCCACATCTTTTATGGTGTGGCGGTGCTCTGGTCCTCCCGCCGTTCCCGCGCATGATCGATTTCTCCAAGCTCGACAAGGTCATACACGAACGAGCCCGCCTTTCCCTCATGACCCTGCTCGCTGCGAGGGCTGATTGGGCCTTCCAAGACCTCAAGGTCGAATTGCAGATGAGTGATGGCAATCTCATCACGCACCTCCGTACCCTCTCCGACGCCGGTTTCATCACCAGTTCCAAACTCGCCTCCGAAGCGCGGCCCCAAACGACCTACTCCCTCACCCCGGAAGGACGACACGCCTTCACCGCTTACCTCGCCGTGCTCGAGGCCATCGTTCAAAGCGCGAAAAAATAATTTTTTTCTGCAAGAAAGCTTTGCCACGCAAAGTAAACGGACATAGCTTTGCCGTGCAAAGCTGAATCTTCAACATTTCACAACTTCTTTTTTCTTCTTATGAACATTCATATTGCTCGACATTTTGGCATGTGTTTTGGCGTGCGGGACGCCTTGCGAAAGACGCAGCAGGTGGCGGCGGCGGAGCCGGTGACGGTATTGGGGCAGTTGGTGCACAATCCTGAGGTGAGTGAGCAGCTGCAGGCGTTGGGGGTGCGGGAGGGGCGTTTGGAGGCGGTCGGGCAGTCGGCGACTCATCAGGTGGTGATTACGGCGCATGGAGCGGCTGATGTTCAGCGAAAGGCGTGGTCGGAGGCGGGGCATGCGGTGGTGGACACGACCTGTCCGCTGGTGAAAAAGGCGCATGCGGCGTTGGGGCGGCTGGTGGAGGCCGGGTATTTTCCGGTGGTGGTGGGCAAAAAGAACCATGTGGAGGTGCGCGGTTTGACCGGCGATTTTCCTGGAGCGGTCGTGATCGAGACGTTGGCTGACCTTGATGATCTGCCCTTGAGTGGGCCACTGGGGGTGGTGTCTCAGACGACGCAGCCGCTGGCGTGGGTGGAGCGGGTGGTGGCCTTCATCCGCGAGCGGCGGCCGCACGGGGATGTTCGTTTTATCGATACTGTATGCCAGCCGACCAAAGACCGTCAGGAGGCACTGGAGGGGTTGTGTCAGCGAAGCGAAGTGGTGATTGTGGTGGGTGGACACAACAGTAACAACACGCGGGAGCTGGTGACGAAGGCGGCATCGCTCGGCGCCATTGCTTATCACGTCGAGCGTGCTGGCGAGCTAGAAGCGAGGTGGTTTGATGGCGTGACGGATGTGGGCGTGACGGCCGGTACGTCGACGCTTGATGAAACCGTTGACGCGGTCGTGGCGCGGCTGAGGTCGATGGCTGCGGCGCGGACGGCGGCCCCGCTTCGGGCGCAGCCGCTTTTGCGAATGGCGGTGGGCGCGGTGTTGCTAGCGTCATGGTCGTATTTTCCCAGAAGCCTGGAGCTCAATGGTCCATGGTTATGAACGCCCTTGCCTTGACGCCGTCGGGCTGATCGGTGGAGCGGCGAGTTTGGGTCGTGGATCAGCGGTTGATCCAGCGGCCTTGATTGGCGGCGGTTGGGTGTGGGGGCGGAAAAACGGGTGACGAGTCGTGATTGATTGTGGCCTGACTGCGCGCCAATTTGCTTGGTTTAACCCATTCACTCTCCATGTATCGCCGTCATTTTCTTACCACTGTATTGTTGGCCTCGGCGGCCCGCGCGGACGAGCCGCTTAAGGTGCACGCGGACGAGCCGCTTAAGGCCACGGCGGTGGACTACACGACCTTTGAGAACAAGCAGGTGAAGCTTTATGCGTGGCGTGGACGGCGGATGGCCATCTTGACCAAAGTGGACGGTTTGGATGGGGTGTTGATGGCGGAATTATGTGGGGTGTTTGACCGGGTGTACGACTTTTACCATGAGGTGACCGGGCGGGCTCCGCAACGGGCGAGGGAACTTGATGGTTTGCTGACGGTGGCGGAAGTGGATGAAACGTGTGGGGCGGCGTGCGGGTATCTGGGGGCGACCGGCATTGAGCTGACGCCGGGGTGTTTCATGGATCTTTATGGTGGCTGGCAGAAAGGGAGGACGATCGATCAGGCGTTGCCGTATGAATTTGGGAGGAATTTTTGGTTTTATTCGCCGTCACTGGCGTATCAGTCGCCGGTGAGTGATCGTGCGGTGGTGACGGGGTATGCTGTGTTCATGCGCATGGTGGCGCTGGAGGCGGCCGGGGCGAAGTTAGGGCCGTTTCGCGAGACGTCGGGAGCGGAGTTCCGGGCGCTGATGGAGGGGTTGGTCGATCTGTATGAAGCCGACCCATCGCAGACGTGGGAGAACACGTTGAAGGTGGATGCGGCGCCGGCGAACCCACTTGGCTTGAATGGCACCGATCTTTTTGCCTCGTTTTGCTTGCGGTTGGCGCGCGACCATGGGGGGCGGGAATTTGTGCAGCGCCTCTGGCGAGCGGCCGGCCAGCGCCCTGCCGCCACCAGCACGCAGGAGGCGGTAGACAACTTCGTCATCGCCGCCAGTGCGGCGGCCGGCAAGGATTTGAGTGAACACTTTGCGGGTCGGTGGCGGTGGCCGGTTTCACCTGATGGACGAACGGCGGCCGCGGCCGCAGCGACGGCCGCGGGGCGGGCGAAGTAATTTTTGTTTGCGCTCCCGAGGTTGCGTGGGAGCGTAGCGACAATGAAGGTTCGCTCGTTCCATAACCTATTGATTAGCACGGTCTCTTGTCTGGCTGGAGCGGCGGGGGCGGAAATTTCCTTCAATCATGACGTGCGGCCGATTCTCAGTGAGAATTGTTTTTATTGTCATGGGCAGGATGGTAACCAGCGAAAGGGTGATTTGCGACTGGACGACCGGGAGGCGGCGCTGGCCAAAGGCGCCTTTCAGCCGGGTGATGCCGCGGCCAGCGAACTAGTGAAACGCCTGTTCTCGAGCGATGCCGACGAGCAGATGCCGCCGCCTGATTCGAATCGGCATTTGAGTTCGGAGCAGCGAGACATTCTCACGCGATGGATTGCGGAGGGGGCTCGATATGAGACGCACTGGACGTTTGTGGCTCCGGTCAGGCCGCCGGTGCCAGAGGTGAATCGGGTGCCGGGCGTGGGTCAGGTATTGGATCGATTTATTGTGGCTGGGCTGGAGGGCATTGGGTTGGAGCTTTCTCCGGAGGCGCCGCGCGCGGCGCTCATCCGTCGGCTGCACATGGATCTGACCGGGTTGCCGCCGACCCCCGAAGAAGTGGATGCGTTCGTGGCCGATCCGGCGCCGGACGCCTATGAGCGACTGGTGGATCGGCTGATGGCATCGCGGCATTTTGGCGAGCGATTGGCGCTGCCGTGGCTGGATGCCGCGCGTTATGCGGACAGCAATGGATTTCAGCAGGATGGGGATACGCATCAATACCTTTGGCGCGACTGGGTGGTGGACGCCCTTAATGCCGACAAGCCGTTTGACCAGTTTTCCATCGAACAACTGGCCGGCGATCTGCTGCCGAATCCGACTGAAGCGCAACTGATTGCCACCGGGTTCAATCGCAACCACCTGCTGAATGGCGAAGGCGGAGCCATCGCCGAAGAACAACGACATGTCATTCTTTTCGACCGCGTCGATACCACCGCTACCAACTGGCTGGGATTGACGATGGCGTGCGCGCAGTGCCACGATCACAAATACGATCCGCTCACTCAGCGCGATTATTATTCGATGATGGCGTTGTTCAACAACGTCCCTGAGACCGGCACGCCCTCTGGCGGCGGGCAATATCGCATTGCTGATCCGGCCATTTCCGTGGCGCTGGGCCTGCAAAAACAGCAGCTGGAAGAATTGGAGCGGGCGGCGGCCGCGGCCCGGCAGGAGGAGCAGGAAGTGGTGGCGGCTGAAGTGACGAGGTCATCGCTGGACGCGTTAGAAAAATCTCTGACGATGGCGATGACGGCGCCTCCTGCGGAAGTTCTGCTGCGGCCGGTGACCGCTGTTTCGACGGGCGAAGTAGTCCTGGCCATTGAAGCGGAGGGCAGGATTTTTGCCGACGGGCCGCGGCCGGAGAAGGCGACCTATACGATCACGCTGGCGCCTCCTGAGGGGGCCATGACCGGGCTTCATCTTAGGACGATGCCTGACGACCGCCTCCCGTCTCGTGGAGCCGGCCGTTCCGACAGCGGCAATGCGGTGCTTTCCAAAGTCCGCCTGCAAGTGGGCGGCCGGGAAGTGCGTTGGCGTGAAGCGTATGCCTCTCACGCTCAAGCGGACGGGCGGTTTCGGGCCGGCAGCGTGCTCGACGACAATCCGGAAACGGGCTGGGCGTTTTATCCGGAAGTCACGACGGCGCACGATCTTTTTCTCGAGTTGGACGAGCCGCTGGCCTCGACGCCGGACGCTCCCCTCGTGTTGACACTGGAATTTCAATCCGGAGATAAACAACACCAGCTGGGAAGTTTTCAGCTGAGCGCCACGACCTCGCCGCATCCGGCGACGAGTCGGCAGGTGCCAGCGGACATGGCTGACCTGCTGAAAAAACGGGATCGCAGCGAAGAAGAAAACACCCGGCTCCGCGACTATTTGTCTAACACGTATCCTTCGGCGAAACTCCAGCTGGCGCGGAGCAACGCGGCGGCGGCCGACAAGGCATGGCAGGATTTTCGCGCGAATCTTCCACGGGTCATGGTCATGTCCGACGGGCAGCCGCGGACGACTCGAATCTTGAATCGGGGCGAGTACCTTAATCCTACGGAAGCCGTAACGCCTGGGGTGCCGGCCTTTTTGCCGCCCTTGCCAGAGGGGGCGCCGACCAACCGTCTGGGGTTTGCGCGATGGCTTTTCCAGCCGGAGCATCCGCTGACGGCGCGGGTGCAGGTCAATCGGCTCTGGCAGTATTTTTTTGGCACGGGTCTGATCAAGACGAGCGAAGACTTGGGAGTGCAGAGCGAGGTGCCGGTGCATGGTGGGCTGCTCGACTGGCTGGCGGTGGAATTCCGCGAGAATGGCTGGAGCCAGAAAAAAATAATTCGCCTCATCGTGACCAGTGCCACCTACCGCCAGAGCAGCCGTCTGACTCCCGCGTCGGGACAGCTCGATCCGGAAAACCGGCATATCAGCCGGGCGGCCCGGTTCCGGCTGCCCTCCATGATTCTGCGGGACGCGGCCTTAGCGTCCAGCGGATTGCTCAATGCCACCCCCGGTGGAAAACCCGTGTACCCCTACCAGCCGCCGGATGTGTGGGAATCGCTCGCCATCACGAAAGAGCGGGACTTCACCTATCCGGCGAGCCAGGGGGCCGATCTCTACCGTCGAAGCCTTTACACCTTTTGGCGGCGCACGGTTGGGCCGGTCAACATGTTCGATGCCTCGCCCCGTCAGGCCTGCAAAGTCCGCTCTGGAACCACCTCCACGCCGTTGCATGCTCTGACGACGTTGAACGATGTGACGTGGACCGAGGCCGCCCGCGTACTGGCGGAAAATGTGATGAAATCATCACCAGACCCAGCTGCCCAGATCACCCGGGCCTTCCGGAGCGTGCTAGGGCGGGTGCCGGCGGAGAAGGAGGCCGGACTGCTCCTGCGCGCCTATGAAAAACAACGGACACATTACGCGGCCGACATGACGGCGGCCGGCGAATTTATTTCAGTTGGAAACGCGCCGCGCGACACCTCGCTCCCCGCCGTCGAACACGCTGCCATGAGCGCCGTTTGTTTGGCCTTGTTTAATCTCGATGAAACTTTGACCCGTGAGTAATATGAACCCATTCATCCTCAATCAACAACGCGTCACCCGACGCCAGTTTTTCGGCAAGTCGGCGGCTGGACTCGGTGGGGTGGCCTTGGCCTCGTTGATGCGGCCGGATATCGCCGCCGCTGCTGCGGCAGGTGATCCGGCGCGCGGGCTGCCCGGGCTGCCACATTTTGCTCCTAAGGCGAAACGGGTCGTCTGCCTGTGGCAGGGCGGTGGTCCGTCGCACATCGATCTTTTTGATCGCAAACCGGTGATGGAAAAGATGGCGGGAAAGGACATTCCCGAGAGCGTTCGCGGGACCACCCGCCTCTCCACCATGTCCAGCAATTATGCGCGCTGGCCTGCCCAGCCCGCCATCAAGCCGTTCAAGCGCTGGGGCCAGTGCGGAACCGAGATCAGTACGCTGCTGCCGGGCATCGGATCGATCGCCGATGACATCTGCGTCGTCCGCTCCATGACCACGGAAGCCGTCAATCACGCGCCTGGGGTCACGTTTTTTATGACTGGCTCGCAAATCCCCGGACGCCCGAGCATCGGGGCCTGGCTGAGTTATGGGCTGGGGTGTGAATCGAGCGACCTTCCCGCCTACGTGGTCATGACTTCGTCCGATGCCGGTAAGACCTGCGGACAGTTGTTCTTCGACTATTACTGGGGTGCGGGATTCTTGCCCAGTCGCTATCAGGGCGTGCGTTTCAGGAATACGGGGGATCCCGTGCCTTATTTGCAAAACCCTCCGGGGGTCAGCCGCGCGGCGCGGCGCATGCTGCTTGATGACATCAACGCCATCAACGAATCGCACCTCGCTGATTACGGCGATCCGGAGATTGATACCCGCATTTCCCAGTACGAAATGGCGTTTCGCATGCAGACGAGCGTGCCGGATCTGCTCGATTTCTCCAACGAACCGCAGAGTGTGCTGGCCATGTACGGGCCGGATGTGTTGAAAAAAGGAACCTACGCCAACAACTGTCTGATCGCGCGCCGGCTGCTGGAGCGGGGTGTGCGTTTTGTACAACTGATGCACAGCGGCTGGGATCAGCATGGCAATTTGTTCACGCAGCTGGAGGAACAATGCCGCGACACAGACCTGCCGAGTTCGGCGCTGGTGCGGGATTTGAAACAGCGGGGGTTGCTCGAGGACACACTCGTGGCGTGGGGAGGGGAATTTGGGCGCACGCCATTCGGGCAAGGTAATGCGGACAACCCTGTGGGCCGAGACCATTTCGGTCGCGCCTACACCTGGTGGCTCGCCGGCGGCGGCATCAAACCCGGAATCACCTTCGGCGAAACCGATGACTTCGGCTGGAATATCACCGCGGATCGCGTCCACGTCCACGACATGCAGGCCACCCTCATGCACCTCTGCGGTATCAACCACGAGGCCCATACGTTCCGCTATCAAGGCCGTCAGTTTCGCCTCACCGACGTCCACGGTCACGTCATGAAAGGAATGCTCGCCTAAAGCGAGTCGGATTCCCAAGGCATCGCCCTGGGAATCGGCGCCGTTAAAAATGAGCATCAGCGGAAAACATTCGCTTTGCGCTACGTCTCAGGTAGTTCTAGCGAATGAATTCTTTATCCCAGCATTTTTTTCTTGCTGCCTGCATCATGTCCTGCCTGCTGCCAGCGGTCATGGCGGACGATGCGGAAGCGCCTGCCCAAGCGGCTTATCCCGAGCCGTTTTCCCGACCTGGATCGATGGGAAAAGACTACAATACGTGGCGCGACGCCAAAGGTCCTGATGTTGGCGACACGACGGTGGACGTCAATCGCTTGCCGTCGCGTGTGGATAACTCCACGCGCCAGCAGTTTCCGCCGATTTACAAACAAAAGGGCGGAGCCTGTGGTCAGTTCACCGCGATTGCCTCGATCTTCACCTACGAAATGAATGTTCTGAATGGTACTTTGGCGAGTACAACAGCGACGCATTTTCCCGCCGACTTTTCCTGGAACATGTGCAATGCGGCGCAGAGCGATGTGGGATCGGAAGCGTTTCATGGTTGGGAGGTTGCCAAGCAGATCGGAATTCCCACCGTCAAATCCTACGGACGCGTGGAAGGAGATAATGACAAGATCGGCTTGTGGGCGAACGGTTACAACCTCTGGCGCGAAGCGATGGAGTATCGCGTCGCCGGTTATCGCTACACCCCCGTCGCCACCGTTTCACAGCTCAACGAAGCCCGCGGCTGGCTCTTCGACCGCAATCAACCTCAGGCCGGCAAGGAATCCATCGGCGGATTGCTGGCGCTCGACGGGCGGATGGGAGAACTGGAAAAAGTCACCAAAACAATCCCCGAAGGTGAGTATCTGGCGGGCGATGACCTGTGGGTCCGTTGGGGCCCCAGCGGCTACGGGCACGGCATCACTTGTGTGGGATACGACGACCAAGTCGGATTCGATGTGAATGGCGATGGAAAGATTACCAACGACATCGATGGCAACGGCGATGGCCAAGTCACCCTTGCCGATTGGGAACGCGGTGCCTTCATCGTCGTCAATTCATGGGGCCATGACTGGTCGAAGGACGGCAAAATTTTCCTGCTTTACAGCGCCATGGTTGATCCCACTTGGGAACGGGGAAATTATCTCGGCCGCATCGAAGTTGGCCGCTACCTTCCGCAGCGCACCTTAAAGCTTAAACTCGCCTGCAACAATCGTTCGGCCCTGCGCGTGACCATCGGCATCGCCCGCGACAAAGATGCCGCAAAACCCGAACACGAAATCACCCCCCAATTTCTCAACGGCTGGCCGCTCTTCGGCCAGGGAAACAACGTCGGAGCTGTTCCACTGGCCGGTCCCGGCGATGACAGCCCGCTCGAAGTCGGCATCGATCTCACACCTTTGCTCCAGAAATTAGGCCCCGATGCTGATGCCGAGGGCAACGGCCGCCTCTTCCTTCGCGTCGCCCGGTCCGAAGAAAGCGAGGCTACCGGCACACTGCACTCCCTCGCCGTCCGCAGTTATGATGACAAAGGTGACTTCCACCGCGAAACCACCATCGACATTAAAGACGGAGCCTTCAGCAGCGCGCCCTTCATTTTAGAAACTGTACTTCCGTAGATGGGGCGTGTTGATTTATTGTTCCTGGATACGACGGCCGTGGTTGCCACCATTGATCGTGAGGGTGTTGCGCCACGTTGGGGTTCATGTCGTCGCCATGTGTCGGCGATTGGGGGGCTCAGTTTTCTTTTTAGGATTATCGCGGTGAATTCGTGCGGCGCGGTGGAGGTGGACGACGCGGTGGAACACACAAGGTTGAGCCCGGTGCGGTAGTTCCGCTCACCGGGATTGTGCGGGGGAGGGGGTAACCCTCGTCCCTCGTGCGACCAGTCTGCTTCAAACCCAGCAAGAAGAATGAGGCGGCTGAGCCGCTTGTGGGCCTTCAATGAGAAACTTCACTGGGACCAGCGTTCTGGCTTTCTTACTTGGAAGCGCGGCCCTCATAGATGATGGAACGCCAGCCTTTGAACCCTTTGTTGACGTCACCGAATTCTTTGATTTCGGTCCCTTTTTTCTCAATTGCAAATTTCACGAAGGGATCATCCGAATGGTTCACTTCCGAAAAGATGACCGACATGTCGGAATTGTCGTTCAGGAACATGGGGCCTTGTGCGCTGCCCGAAGTCTGGCTGAGACCACCGAGAATCTCTACTTTAGCACCATTTTTGGCCACCACGATTTCTCCGATACGTTCCGTCTTATACCCCAGCACCCAGAAAGTGCCGCCATCCACCGTGAGCCGAGTGCCAGTCGGCTCCGCGTTAAACTGTCTGGCCCAGACATTTTGTCCGGTAAACTCCCATCGGGAAGAAACAACGTCCTCGATAAAGACATCCGCGCCCGGAACAGTATTGCGATAAGTGAGGTGAGATGGGGTCTGTGCAGCACCAAAGTTGATACACAAAGCGTTCAAGACGAGCGTTCTTTTGGAAGCGTGCTCAATGAAAACGAAGCGACCATTGGCGTAGGTTGTGTGTAGCCCTTCCAGGATCACGGAATTCGAAGCCCCATTGGCGATCTGAAACACGGCCTTCTTTTCATTCAGCAACGGTGGCATCACATCAATGACCGCTTTGGTCCCGATGAGGCGTTTCACATTTCCCCTGACGATGACGGTGGCATCGGCGTTGTAGGTCCCGCGAGGAAGGAATACGGTCTCCGCACCGGAATCAATCGCAGACTGAATCCCGGCAGCATCGTTGGTTTTCGGGGCGACCCATTTTGAGGGATCGCCCCAGGGCAATTCGGGCGTCTCCTTGATGGGCAGATTGAGCGTGGATGCCGCTCCGGAGACGAGAGTTACCGGCTGGATCGAGCAATGTTCCGTAATGTGAGGCTCGGCTAACTCTGTCTTGGCCACGCTGTCAACCAAGGCTGATTTGAAGCCACTGGTTTTCACATTGCGGATCAGGGCTGCGCCACCAATAATGGAAACGGCTGATACGTCCTTGGCTGCACCGGTGCCCACCAACGTGCTATCAATAAGGGTCAACAAGCCTGCGCCGTTTTCCACGGCAGGGACATCACCGAAAAGCTGGAACTTGCGTACACTAGCTGGTTGCCCGCTGTTTTTGAACCCGGCTTTGTTGGCGAACTTGACCGTGATGTTTTCCCCCGTCCATGACGCCACGCCGGTTGCGGAGCTGACTCCGTAGTCAAAGCCCTGAACGTAGATATTCTTCGCCAGCATCGGACCCTGTTCGTCGGTATAGCCCAAATCGAGACCGGCCTTTCCCTGTCCGTCGCCGGAAACAATGTTTACATCGTAGATCCCGCCTTGGTTGTTGGCCATGAACTGAACTCCCGAAGCGCCGGGGTTTTGCACACCGGTATCGACAGTGAGGTTACGGATCTCGTTGGCAAAGCGCTGGGCGGGAGCCTCTCCTGTCCAGATAACCCCGCGGGCATGGCGTGGATCGTTGAATCCGGGGCAACGGTCTTTAAGCTGAATGATGGTCTTTTCTTTGCTCTGGCCCCAAAGGACGGTGTTCTTGGCGGCGTCGGCATCGCGCATGTTTTTCGAGCCGCCCCAGCGGAGTTGTTTCGAGACAAGATACTTACCGTTCGGAAGATAGATGATGGCACTCTGTGAGGGATGGTCATTCAAGGCCTGTTGAATCGCATCCGTATCGTCGGTGGTACCGTCCCTTTTCGCGTTGTAAGGAGGTTTGGTCACATCGACGACCTTGGCGGCATCGGGAAAAAGTGTTTCCGTTGCGCTGCCCGTTCTTTGCCCAGGCGTAATGGCGGGATAAACCGGACGCGTATATTTCGGAGTCCAGACGCGCGAGGGAGCCTCATAAGCCTTGTCGGCGTTCGCAAAACGAATTTCGGAAAATCCGAAGGCATCGCTGCCGTAGCGCGAGAGACCATCCAGCCGGAGGTAGCGTGTTTTGGCGGGTTGTTCGAACTTTACGACTTCGGCAGGAAGGTCAGGTTGGCCGGTGCCTGCTGTGAAGAGGGTCTTCGTCAGTTCCTTCCAACTTTTGCCATCGCCCGAAGTGGAAATTGCCACTTCCTTCAAACCGCGCTCATTGTAGGGTGCTTTCTCGTTGTAATTCCACTGGTAGAAACCGCTGACGTTGTAGACTTTCCCCAGATCAAATTCAAGGAACGCGGTCGCCGCGAAACCCGTATTCCACATCGAGGCCCCTCCGGCGCTACTGTCGTTGACGTGCACAAAAACGCCGGACCCCGGGTAGGATTCGCTTAACCCGGATCCATTGATAGTGGCCACCGGTTCGCGGCCAGTGCCAGCTTGGCCGGGAGTTCCGGTGGCAGCCACGGGAGTGATGAAATCGCCAATCGTGGCGGTCGGCGATTCGGCGATGGATAGGAGAAGAGTTGTGCCCGTGGTGTCTTTTACATAGAGTTTTTGTCCATTCACTTCGACCACATCACCCGGCACGTAGAGTTCGCTGGGGGCGGAACTAGCAGGTTCGGCAGGTTTGCCAAAACTCACGCCCGCGAGCACGAAGGACAGGGCAAAAATCTGGAATGGCTTCCCCCGTAATTCTCGTGCTGAAAAAACATGGGTATTCATGGACGAGTGGGGTGGTGGCCTTGGTGGTCTAAGGGCCTTGAATGTGGTCTAATCTCCCGTTTATTGGGGTGCCGATTTACGTAAATCGTTGATTATTAGACTATGGAGGCGAGGGCGGGAATCGAACCCGCGCATACCGGTTTTGCAGACCAGTGCATTACCACTTTGCTACCTCGCCGTGGTCCGTGGGAGCGGAGGGGATGATTACGCGCGGGCGGCCGGGCTGTCAATGCCGAGGTGGCGGCGAGTGGCAGGGATGGGATTTTACCAAAAAACGATGGGTGGGACGACGAGGCGGGAGGTATTCCATTGGGGGCGGGTTTTGGTCGATTCCAGACTGGAAACGATGTTGTTGTCGAAGTTGACGGTGAATCGACCGGTTTCGACTTTGATGTAGGTGATGGTCTGGGTGAGGCGGCCGTAGCGATCGCGGACGACGTTGCGTTGGGGGATGCGGTCGAAGGTGACGTACGAGAAGCGGCTGGTGATGCCTTGGGGGTCCACATTTTTTGTTTCTTCATCGGGTCGGCCCATGGCGCGGACGACTTCATCGGGGGTCATGCCGATGGCGACTTCTTTGCGGGCGATGAGTTTTTCGACCTCCTTTTGGCGGGTGGAGGCTTGTTGGAGCCGGTTGAAGAACTCGGGGTCGCTGGCTTCGAGGAAGGTGAGGCCGACCCAGCCGACGATGGTGTCGTGGGCGGCGCGGCCGCGGACGCGACAGGCTTTTTCGTTGAAGGCGATGAGTTCGACGGACTGTCCTGCGACGAGTTGGCCGAGGCTGCGCCGGCCGGAGAGGTCGGCGTAGGCGGGGGCGGGCTGGCGCAAGCGCAGGCGGAGGCGCTCAGATGTAAAGTCTTCGACGTAAACGGCGCCGCGTTCGCGGGCTAGGCTGCTGGGGCGGGGCGACTGAGCGGTGACGGCCGGGGCGCACGCGAGTGCGAGGGCGCACAGGGCCAGGCGGGCGAAGCGGTGCGGAAACATGGCTCCATTATGCGGATGATTGGAAGTGCGTGCAAGGCGGCGCTTTCCGGGCATGGTCGGGGTGATGAGTCTGACAATTTCTCGAGCGGGCGGGCGGAGTGGAGCCGTGGGCTGGGCGTGGCTATCGCTGTCGCTGCTGGTGCTCTCGTCGGGGTGGGGTCGAGCTGGGGCGCAGGATTTGTCCTCGGTGTCCTTGGGGTGGCAGCCGTATTTTGTGGGGGTGGACGTGGCTGAGTGGCAAGCCAGCGAGCCGCGGCGGCTGCATGGGGTGGTGATGCGGATTGATATGAAGGCGGAGGGAGTGAGTTTTCTGGCCACGCCGGCGAATGGGGACAAGCCTGGCGAGACTGATGCGCAGCGGACCTCGGCGTTTCTGGCGGAGCATGGGTTGCAGGCGGCGATCAATGCGGCGCCGTTTGATGTGGTGCACGAGCAGGCTGGGATGCCCCAGGATGTGCATGGGCTGCTGGTTTCGGAAGGAAGGAAGGTGTCGAGGGCGGGTCAGATGCCGGCGTTGTTGATTGACCGCGGGAACCGGGTGTGGATTGAAGAGAAGCTGGAGACGGTGGCGGCCGGGGTGTGGAATGCGGTGGGTGGTTTTGCGGTCATTCTGCGGGATGGCCGGGCCACGGGCGGAGGTGACCAGAAGCTGCATCCGCGCACGGCAGCGGGGGTTTCGAAAGATGGGCGGTGGTTATTCTGGGTGGTGGTGGACGGCCGGCAGTTTGGGTACAGCGGCGGGGTGACGACGGCGGAGCTGGCCACCTTTTTCCTCCATGTGGGGGCGTCGGAGGCCATTAATTTGGATGGTGGTGGTACGGCCACGATGGTGGTGGCGGGCAGTGATGGGGCGCCGCGGATCGTGAACCGGCCGGTCCATGGCGGTATTCCTGGGCGCGAGCGGTTTTCGGGCTGTCATCTGGGGTTGCGGGCGAAGTCATTGCCGGCGGCTCCGTGAGTGTCGGGTGGGGGCGGGGTTGATGAAGTGGGGGACGCGCCGTCCGGCGGCTGACGGGCTGGGGCTTTTGCGGGGTTTGGTGTTCTCTGCGGTTGACCGGAGCTGGATCGGCCGTGATTTTACACAATGTCATTATCCAGCTCACTTTTTGCCATGGCCAAGCGGCATATCCCTGGGGGTGTGAATTCACCGGTCCGGGCGTTCCGCAACGTCGATGGCGAGCCATTTTTTGTCCGGCGGGCCAAGGGGTGTCGTCTTTGGGATGTGGACGACCGGATTTTGATTGATTATGTCGGCACGTGGGGGCCGGCGATTTTGGGCCATGCGCCGCAGGTGGTGGTGCAGGCGGTGCAGGAGGCGGCCAAGGATGGGTTGAGTTTTGGCATTCCCAACATGTTTGAGGTGGAAATGGCGCGGTTGATTTGCGAGTGGGTTCCCAGCGTAGAGAAGGTGCGGATGACGAGCAGTGGCACGGAAGCGACGATGAGTGCGATCCGGCTGGCTCGCGGGTATACCGGGCGTGAGCGGATTGTGAAATTTGCCGGGTGTTATCATGGTCATGTCGACTCATTGCTGGTTTCGGCGGGATCTGGGGCCTTGACGCACGGGCGTCCGGACAGTGCTGGGGTGCCGGCGGCGCTGGCGGCGTTGACTACGGTGGTGCCATTTAACGACCGGGCGGCGGTTGAGGCGGTATTTGCTGCCCAGGGCGATCAAATTGCGGCCTTGATACTCGAGCCGGTGCCGGCCAATGCCGGGCTCTATCTGGCGGAGCCGGGGTTTCTGGATTTTCTGCGCGAGATTACGGCGCGGCACGGTGCCTTGCTCATTTTCGACGAAGTAATGACCGGGTTTCGGGTCGCTCGTGGCGGGTATCAGGAACTCTGTGGTATCCGGCCGGATCTTTCGTGTTTTGGCAAAGTGATTGGCGGCGGGCTGCCGGTCGGGGCCTTCGGCGGACGGGCCGAGGTCATGGACATGCTGGCCCCGGACGGCCCAGTGTATCAGGCTGGCACCCTGTCGGGCAATCCGCTCGCGATGGTGGCCGGTCTGGCTCAGTTACGCGAGCTCGAGCGCGTGCGTGGCTGGGAGCGGCTCGAGGAATGCGGCGCGCTCTTTGAAAAATACGTGAGACAGGCGTTGGCCACCGCGGGGAAAAACTACACCTTTCATCGGCAGGGCAGCATGTTCTGCCTCTTCTTTGCCGAACATCCCGTGCGCAATGTGGCCGAGGCCATGGATCAGGATAAAGCGGCCTTTCGCCGGTTTTTCCACAGCTGTCTGGAAGGCGGCGTGTACGTGGCGCCCTCGCCGTTTGAAGCCGGTTTCCTGTCGCTGGCTCACACAGAATCGGATATCGAGGAGACGGCTACGGTCATGGCCCGTGCTTTGGTGGCGTAGGCCACGCCGACCTCCGGCCTGAGGCCACGTCGGCGTGCGACCCGCGGCGCCTTTGGGTAGCCATGGCGACCCGCGGCGCCTGTCGGCCATAGGGCTGGCGACGATGGAGCCGGCCGCGATGACTGATTAGGCGTGGTCGGCCAGTGGGTTATTCGGGCAGGGACGATGGAGCATGGTCCGTCTGCAGGGAGCGGCGGAAGGCGTCGGGTAATTCAGGGCCGCGGTACGGGGTGGCGGGTCCCGGCGAGCTGGCTGAGGAGGGCGTGGAGCCGGCGAGGCTGTCCTCAGCGGTGGCTTCCGGTGTGGTCTGGGAGGCTCCGGATGAATCAAATGAGCTGGACTGTTCCCAGAGTTCGTGCGGAGGGGGCGCTAGGGAGGTGGTCGCTTCCAACTGCTCCCGGGCCAGCCATCCTAGGGCGATGGTTGTGAGGATCACTCCTGTCCAGCTGGCTGGTTTGTTGACGCGCTGCATGACCGCCCGCAACCGGTTCGGCGGGGGCGGGGCCGTCGGATCAGCTACGTCCACCAGCTCATCGATGCTTTCTTCAACGGACATTTCTTGAAAGCGTAACCAGTCGAGATACGGCATGGCCCGGCAGCCAAACTCGGGATGCGGCGGCACGATCACAGCCAGACAGGAGGGGCACTGCATGGCCGCATCCGTCGCGTCCGGCGCCCTTGAAATGGCTCCCTGACACTCAGGACAGGCAAACCGGCAGGGCGCCGCCTCAGCGGCCGGGTCAGCGGCAGCGAAGCGGGGTGCAGAAGAGACTCCTGAGTTGAGAAGAAGACGGGGTGATGAAAGGACCATGTCCATAATAAATTTATTGGCTATGGAAAAACTAATAGCAATAATGATAATTGCAACGCACAATTATTGTAATTATATAAAAACTTCCCACAACACATGGCGTGGAATATGCTTGCTCTGATCTGCCTTCTCTGTAGAATGGATTCATGCCGGGGGTATCCATTTCGCAAGGCCAACGGTTGGCGCAGTCGCAGGTTCTGTCGCCGCAGATGCAGCAGAGCCTGAATATTTTGCAGGCGCCCACATTGGAGTTGCGGCATATGGTCTCGCAGGAACTGGTGCAGAATCCGACCTTAGAATCCGAGTCTTCGGAAATTTCGTTAGAGGAGGCGGGATTGGAGCAGGCTGAGCGCGACGATGATTTTGACGGCGAATTTTCGCGTTTGTCGAAGATGGATGACGAGTGGCGTGAGTATATGTCGCAGTCGCAGACGCGTGGTCCGCGCACGGCGGAGGATGAGGAGCGGCGGCAATTCTTATTTGATTCGCTGACGGCGCCGGAGACGTTGGCTCAGCATTTGGAGAGCCAGTTGGTGGCGGTGTCGATTAGTGCGGCGGACCGGGCGGATGTGGTGCGTCTGGTGGGGTATTTGGATGAGCGGGGGTTTCTTTCGACGCGACTGCGGGAGATTGTTTTTGAGGAGGGGATTCCAATTGAGCGGCTGGAGCGGGCCAAGAAGGTGATTCAGGGGCTGGAGCCGGCGGGGGTGGGGGCGGAGACGTTGCAGGAGTGTTTATTGTTACAGTTGGAGAGGCAGGGGCGTCTGGATTCACTGGAGTATCGGCTGGTGGCTAGCCATCTGGAGGAGCTGGCGCGTCGGCGGCTGCCGGATCTGGCGCGGCGGCTTAAGGTGCCGGTTGAGAGAATTTCTCAGGCGGCGGAAGTGATTGGTTCGTTGAATCCTCGTCCGGCTCAGGACTTTGCCACGAGCGGGCAAAACATGTATGTGCAGCCGGATCTGGCGGTGGAGAAGGTGAACGGATCGTATGTGGTGACTCTCAACCAGGAGGCGGTGCCGCGGCTGCGGATCAGCAACACGTACAAAGACTTAATGACGCGCACGGGGACGGGTGATGAAGTGCGGGGGTACATTCGCGAGCGGATTCGCAGTGGGAAATTTTTTATTCAATCGATTGAGCAGCGGCAGCAGACGATCCGCAAGATTGCGGAGGAGATTGTGGAGCGGCAGCAGGATTTTCTTGATCGTGGGCCGAGTCATTTGCGGCCGATGAATATGGCGCAGTTGGCCGAAGTGGTGGGAGTACATGAAACGACGGTCAGCCGGGCGGTGAACGGTAAATTTATGAAGACGCCGCAGGGAGTGTATGAGTTGCGGTATTTTTTCACCACCGGACTAGAGACCGAGTCGGGGGAGTCGATGAGTAATGTGAGCGTGAAGGCGGCATTGTTGGAGCTGGTGCGGGGCGAGGATTCGGCCAAGCCGTATAGTGATGACGCGATTGTGAAGAAGCTGCTCGAGCAGGGGGTTAAGCTGGCTCGCCGGACGGTGGCCAAGTATCGTGATGAGCTGGGGTTGCTGCCCAGTCATTTGCGCAAGACGTATTGAGGCGGCGGCGCGGGGCAATGGCGCGGCCGCGGCGTGGGGCGGAGGGGTGAGAAAGGCGTGGGAGCGACTGGAACGGGGGGGATTTATTTTTTGATTTCCGTACTTGGCTGAGGGGGGATTATCCCGAGTTTAGGCGGACTTGTCTCATGTTGACCAAACGCATTATTCCTTGTCTGGATGTGACCTTTCGCGACGGCTGCAGCCGGGTGGTGAAGGGGACGCAATTTGTTGATTTGCGGGATGCGGGCGACCCGGTGGAATGTGCGATGGCCTACAACCGGCAGGGGGCGGACGAGCTTGTGTTCTTGGATATTACGGCCAGCAGTGATGCGCGGCAGAGTATGGTGGAGGTGGTAGCGCGGACGGCGGAGAAGTGTTTCATGCCGTTGACGGTGGGGGGCGGGTTGCGCACGGTGGCGGATATGCGGGCTATGTTGATGGCTGGGGCCGACAAAGTTTCGCTCAATACGGCGGCGATCCGCGATCCGGAGCTAGTCAATGCGGGGCGTGAAGCCTTTGGGGCGCAGTGTATTGTGGTGGCGATTGACGCCAAGCGGAACCCGGATGGCCGGAGCTGGAGTGTGTACACGCGTGGCGGGCGTGACCGTGAAGAGCTGGATGCGGTGGCGTGGGCGGAGGAAGTGGCGCGGCGTGGGGCGGGCGAGATTTTGTTGACCAGCATGGATGCGGACGGCACCAAGGACGGGTATGATTTGGGGCTGACGCGGGCGGTCAGTCGGGCGGTGGGGATTCCGGTTATTGCCAGCGGCGGAGCCGGCACCCTTGCCCACTTGGCGGCCGTGCTGGGGCCTGAAGGGCAGGCCGATGCCGTGCTGGCGGCCAGTATTTTTCACTTCGGTCAGCATACGATTGCTGAAGCTAAATCGTATTTGGCCGCCTGCGGTCTGCCGGTGCGGTCGGTGGTTTGACGTGGGCGGTGGGCGGGATTATTCCTGGGGTGGGTGGAGGCGGTTTTCTTCGGTGGCGAGGCGTGTGAGGTAGGCGGCGAATTCGGCGTCTTCTCCTTGGAGTAGGCTGGGGAGTCGCCGGCGGAAATCGTGCCGCCGACACCAAGCGCGCATGTAATCCTCCCAGCTGGCCCAGAGGCGCTGGCTTTGGCGCGGCATGACTGGTTCGTAGACAAGGATGTACGCGCGCTCGAAGAGGGCAGTGAGGATTTCAAAGAGGACCTCTTTGCGTTCGAGCTGTTCGGCGGTGAGGCGGGCCTCGTCCGTTTCAGCGTGGGTTAATTGTAGATCGGCGTGGTTGAGCGTCAGTTTCAGGAATTCGGCGTAATCGTCGGAGAGTCGTTGAAACAATTCCTCCTCCTCATTTTGGCGTTCGCGACGTTGTTCCATCATGAAGACGACGATGGCGAAAGGGAGGCCGACGACGGTGACGACGTAGCTGGCCAGCTCCCACTGCTCCAGATCAAAAACAACCATGAGGTGACTGTGCGGGACGGGCGGGAACGAGGCAAGAGCTCTGGACTGATGTAATTTCCGCCTTGCCAGCAGGGCAGGTGAAGGCTTTGATTCATCCCGTGAGCGACTCCATCCAATCATCCATGCCCGCCTTCGGCAAAAAGAAGGCTGTAAAGAAAACTGGCGGGGGACTGATCGTCCTCGGCGTGATCGGCATTGCCGCCTGCCTGCTGGCGATGGCGATGGTCATGATGAACATGGCCTGAAGCTGATCCACGGATTCATTCCCCATTCCTAATGGGGGGGAATCCGTTCCCCCCGCATACCGTCCGGATTCCCGGGCGGAATTCCTCTATTTTGAAGATACCAGCATGGCCAATGTCGTGATTGTAGGCGCCCAATGGGGCGACGAAGGCAAGGGAAAGATCATCGATTTCCTCACCGAGAGTGCGGACATCGTCGTTCGGGCTCAGGGCGGCAACAATGCCGGCCACACTGTCATCGTTGAGGGTGAAAAGCATGTTTTGCATTTGATTCCGAGCGGCATCTTGTGGCCGGGCAAGACGTGTGTGATTGGCAACGGGGTGGTGATGGATCCAGTTTCGTTATTGGGGGAGATCAATGGTTTGCGGGCGCGTGGCCGCGACGTCACTCCTGAGGGGTTGTTATTGAGCAACCGGGCGCATCTCGCGCTGCCGACGCACCGGGCGTTGGACCGGTTTCGCGAAGCTCGATTGGGGGCGGCCAAGCTGGGGACCACCGGTCGCGGCATTGGGCCGGCGTATGCGGACAAGGCGCATCGGGGCGGTCTACGGTTGGCGGACCTGCTGGTTCCGAAAGATTTTGCGGCCAAGCTCGAGCCTAAGGTGGCTGAAACCAACGATTTGCTGGACACCGTGGGACTGGAGCGGCTTGATTTTGCCGGGGTGCTGGATGAATTGCTGGCGGCTGGCGAGCAGTTGGCGCCCCATGTGACCGACACGGCGGTCTTTATTCACCGCCAGCTCAAGGCGGGTAAGTCCTTGTTGTTTGAGGGGGCGCAGGGGAGTCATCTGGATGTGGATTTTGGTACGTATCCATTTGTGACCAGCAGCAGCACGATTGCGGGCGGGGCCTGCACGGGTGCGGGGGTCGGGCCGCAGGCGATTGACCGCGTCATTGGGGTCTGCAAGGCGTACACCACGCGGGTGGGCAGCGGACCGTTTCCGACGGAAAACGAAGGCTTTTCGGAGAAACTACATGCGCTAGGGCGCGAATTCGGGGCCACCACGGGGCGGCCGCGCGGATGTGGGTGGCTGGATCTGGTCCTGCTGCGGTATTCCGCCATTGTGTCCGGTATGGATGAACTAGCGGTGACCAATCTGGATGGACTGGATGATTTTGCCTCCATCCCCGTCTGTGTGGCGTATGAAATTGATGGCCAGCGGCTGGAGACGCCGCCAGTCCGGATTGAGGATTGGGAGCGCATCAAGCCAGTCTATGAAGAATGGGACGGCTGGCAGCAGGATATTTCGGCGGTTCGAAATTGGAATGATCTGCCCGTCAATGCACAGAAATATCTCGACCGTCTGAGTGCCGCGCTGGAGCTTCCGATCAAAATGGCCGGAGTAGGGCCGGCTCGGTCGCAAACACTGGTCCGTTAATTCGTCGGGTTTCGGTACAGCGGCGCCCTCTGGTTTCTGGCGGTACGGATTCGGCTTCGGGCCTTGCCGGATGCGGGGCCTGTTCTAGGGTGACGGCTTGTCCCGTCAATTTCGATGTTTTTGGGCCGTGTTCTGCGCGGCTGGTCTGGCCTCGTGTGCCGTGTCTCCGCCTGCCTCGCGGCTAGGGGAAGCAGGGCTTGAGGTGCCTGCGGCTTGGTCATCGCTGCCTGGAGCAGGTCACCCGGTGGACCCGGACTGGCTGCGCCGGTTCGAAGACGAGTCGCTTAATCAGTTGGTGCTCGAAGCTGAGCGCCATAATCCCGACCTTAAAATCGCGGCCTCCCAGGTGGCACAAGCGGTTGAGCAAGCTCGCATTGCCGCCTCCGCGGCGCGGCCGAATGCTTCGCTGGGGATGGGAGCCCGCCGCACGAGGCAAAATTTCATTGGGTTTCCAGATTTTGGCGGCGGCGGGAATAGACCGGGCGGGGGCGAGCCCCCGGCGGAAGAAACGGTTTTGCAAAATTTGAGTAACAGTTTCGGCCCGTCCCTCGATATTGCTTGGGAGCTGGATGTCTGGGGGCGGGTGCGGCAAAGCGAAGCGGCGGCCATGGCGCAGGCCGAAGCGGCGGCCATGGATTTTGCGGCGGCCCGGACCTCGCTTGTCGCCCAAGTGGCCAAAGCGTGGTTTGCTCTGGCCGAATCAGAAGAGCACAACCGACTGGCCGACGAAACCTTGCGGGCCACTGAAGAAACCGAGCGCGCGCTGGGCGACCGCTTCCGCGCGGGCCAGGCCGAAGGGCAGATCGTTGGAGCCCAGTACCGGCTGGCCAAAAGCGACACCGAGGCGGCTCGGGCGGCGCTGGAACAGGCGGCGGGCACGCGTGATGCGGCGCGCCGCCAGCTGGAGGTGTTGGTGGGTCGACCGGCCCGCGGCACGCTGAAGGGGTTGGCGGTCTTGCCTGTGCCGCCGCCGTGTCCGCCGGCTGGTCTGCCTAGCGAGCTGCTGCTGCGTCGACCGGATGTGCGTGCCGCTGAGCGTCGTTTCGCTGCCTCGGGTCGGAAAACCGAGGAGGCGCGCCGCGCTCTCTTTCCTCAGTTCAAGATGACGGCTGCCGCCGGCACCTCTACCGACGAGCTCGAAAACATCCTCAATAGTGATTTTGGCGTCTGGTCGCTCGCAGGGAACATGCTGCAGCCGATCTTAACAGGGGGGCGGCTCCGCGCGGAAATTCGGGTGCGGGCAGAGCAGGACGATGAGGCGGTCGCGCGTTTGCAGAAGACAGTTTTGAATGCTTTTGGCGAGGTTGAGACGACGCTGGCGGCGGATGCCTTTCTCGCGCGGAGGGAAGAGGCCCTCAAGAAAGCCGTAGCCCTCGCACATGAGGCTGACACCGAGGCGCGGGCGGCCTACCGCGACGGCGTGGGCGATATCCTGACCGTCTTTGCGGCACAAAATCGACGCCTCTCGACCGAGGCGCAATTCATTACCGTGCGCCGGCTCCGCCTCGATAACCGCATCAATTTACACCTCGCGTTGGGTGGAGACTATACTCCGATCCGTTCTTAACGAGCGGGGAGGCGGCGTCGAGCCGGGAGAGTGCGGTGCCCAGAAGAAAACATCACAAAAATTCCCTTGATCAAAAATGTTCATCCGTATATTGTACTTAAGAACATTTTTGTGGTGGTGACACTTTAATTCCGTCCTCATTCTGAGGAGTGGGAAAGGGTGTGGCTACTGGGAAGTGTTTTTTAACCACCAACCATCCCTCCTCGAATGCAAGATTCTCATAAACCTGTGCACGAAATCCGCTTGGGCAATGTCATGGCCTCGATTTGGCTCAAGCAGAATTCCGATATGGTTCGTCACAACGTCACGTTCCGCCGTATGTATAAAGACGGCGACAAGTGGAAGTATACGGAAAGTTTTGGGCGCGAAGATCTGCCGAAAATGGGGCTGCTCGCGTCTAAAGCCTACGAGTGGATGTTTACCTCCTCGGCGGCCGAATAAGGAGGCGGGTCGGCGGACCGACCGAAGGGACAGGCGAGGGCTAAAAGTTGGATTTCAAGAGAGGCCGTGGGATTCTGCACAAGGTTTGAGGTGCAGACCCGGCCTTCCCTATGCGGTGTTCCTTCATAATACACCAATTCTCTCGGACGGGGTTCCCAAGGCGATGCCCTGGGAAAACACCCATAAAAACAAACCCGCGTCCTGAAGGGACGCCGCATAGGTCGCCTTACCGAACGCCTTCTGGGCAAGTTCGAATTCGCCGGATTCGAAATAATGCGTTCGCATCGGCCGACGAGGACGTCAGCGCTCCCGGGGCCACCGTCCCCAGTTTTCTGGTTTCCGCTTTCCGCTTTCCCAATTTCAGCTTTTCTTCTGTAGCTGGGGTCGCTGACTCCGGAGCCGCCCGGTCGGTGAAGGAAAAAATGGACGCGACCGTGTCGCCGAACGCCTCACCGAACGTTTCTCCGAACGTCTTTTGAGGAGGGGACCGGATTCGTGGAGGCGGTTTCGGATCTGTGTTTTGAGGGATGTGGCTTGGGGCCAATTGTGAAAACCGGGGCCAGCGACCCCAGCTACAGTGGCGGCTTCGCCGCCTGCGCTGCGGTTTTGTATTCGCGGCCTGAGGGTAGGGACGCGCCCGCCAAGATTTTATCTTCTTTCGTCTTTCTTCCTCATCTTTCCCAATTTCAGCTTTTCTTCATCCCGGCCCTCCTCGCCGCGGGCCTCGGACCTTGACCCCGCCCTCCGCTTTCATTCCTTTTGGTGAGTTTTACCCCCTCCAAGCCCGTGACGACTTGGATTTGATCGGAAAAAATCGGAGGCGGTTCGTCAATGAACCTATTTCTTAATTTCCTTTTTCTAGCGCTTCCTGAGCGGCTTGGGCGCGGGCTTCGGCTTCTTTGAGGCGGGCTTTCAATTCTTCCAATGTATCGACGGCCTGACGTGCGTCGCGTTTCAGGTCGCTGGTATCTTTGGGTTCGCTGAGTTTGCCTTCATTGACGGAGCTGAGGAGGCCGACCAGAGCGGAGGCGGGGATGGAGTATGTTTTCGTCCGTTCGGCGCGTGCGATGTTGACGGCGACGGCCTTGCCATCGAGATCGACGGCTGGGCCGCCGACCTCATTGGTTTCGATGAGCAGGTCATTTTGCAGGGCCATGGGGAATCCATCGGCGACGCGATTGCCGCGTCCTCCCATGCGGGCGGTGGGGTCGCTTTCGCGTTGGAGTTGTTTGAATTCGCTTTCAGTGACTTTATCGCCGTTCATTTTGGTGGCCATGACCATGTCATCGCGACTTTTCAGGGTGGCGACGGCCACTTTGTCTTCGGTTCCGCGGCGGAAGCCGATGTGTACCTCGTCCTCTGCTTTTTTGCCGGTGACATAATCTGTGAGTTCCTTCGGATTGCGGATCGGCCGTCCGTCGATGGCGGTGATGACGTCATTTTCTTTCAGACCGGCTTTTTCGGCGGCTGATTCTGGGGTGACGCGGGTGACTTTGACTCCGCCATCGCCGCCGTCCATGCCGACGCCGAGAAACCCTTTGCGGCTGGAGTCGAGGCTGCGGGCGGGCACGCTGACGACGCCGATGGCGAGTGGGTCTTCATCCGGGCTGCTGGCGGCGAGAAGGGTGCCGATGGGCAGGGTTTCAGCAGTATTCCATTCGATCGGTTTCAGGTTGTCCGCATCCAACTTGATGAGGGCGAGGTCGTAACGTTCGAGGGAATCGACCACGGTGCCTTCGACGACGCGGCCGTCGGAGAATTCGGCTTCGATTTTCTTTTCATCGCCGAGCACGCTGGCTTTGGTCAGGGTGTACCCGTTGGCGGTCACGATGGTGCCGAGGGCGAGTTGTTCTCCTTGGCGGCCGTAGAGAGCGACGACGCTTTCGCGGGCCTGACGGACGACTGGCCGGAATTCGGCCATGGTACGGCGGGCCGCTTTTTCATTGCGGGCGCTGCGTGGGCGGTCGGGATCTTGTCCTTGGAACCACGGGCCGCTGGGGTTGGCTTGGCCATCGGGTGCCGGGGCGCCATCCTGTTGCATGCGGCGCATCTCTTTCATGAGTGGGCCGAAAAAGTCTTCTCCAAAGAGCTGCTCGAGGTCAAGCCCTGGGAACAATTGTTCCATTTGCTGGCGCATTTCTTCAGCGGGGTCGCTGGCCTGCGGGCGCGACGGGCGCGACTGGCGCTGGTTGCGCGGGGCCGGGGAATTGTCATCCGGCAAAGCCTCGACTCGACCCCGTTTGCGAGGGGGTTCAGCCTCGTTGTTCATGCTTTTCTGAAAGTCTTCCAGAGCGCGGTTGAACTGCTGGCGCTGATCATTGTCGAGGGTGGAGCCGAATCCTTCGAGGAAGCGGCGCAATCCTTCGCTGCCGCCTTGATTTTGGATCGGGCGGGGCGCGGTCTCGGCTGCAAGCGGGGTGAGGGTGGTGCTGACGGCGAGCAGGGCGGCGCCGAGCAGGCTGGCGCGAAAAAGTGATGGATTCATGGGATGGGGAATGGGTAAGTCGGTGTTGCGGGAGGGTTCATGATCCTCGTGACTACTTGGTCATGAGGTCTTTGGCTGCGACGAGGGTTGTTTTAAATTCGAGTGTTTCCTGACCGCGTTCGATAGTCAGGGTGATTTCGTCGCCGGGTTTTAATTTGACGACCTGCGAGATCAGGCCTGAGCCGTCGTCGACGCCGAGACCGTTCACTTTGGTGATGACGTCACCGACTTTGACGCCGGCTTTGCGGGCGGGTGAGTCATCGACGACTTCGTCGACCATGGCGCCGGACAATTCGGACGGGCTGATGGAGACCCCGAGCATGGGTTGATTGGGATTTGGTCCTTCGGCGGGGGCAGCTTCTGGCCGGGGTTTGCGATTGGGGCGTTCGCGGTCGCGCATGCCGAGCCGTCCCCATTCATCACCTTTCATGAGCCGGTCCCAGTTTTTCTCAAACGCTTCCATGGGGACGTGGCGGTTTTCGGCGATGCGCCAGCCGATGGAGGAATGGATGCCGATGAGTTTGCCGTCCAGATCAAAGAGTGGCCCGCCGGAATCTCCGCCAGAGAGGGTGCAGTCGCTGACGATGAAACCGTCGACATCTTTTTCCAGAATGCGGCCGAGCCGAAGTGGAGCTGAGCGATCAACCTCATATCCACCGGGATGGCCGAGGGCGAGCGCCCAGTCGCCTTCTTTGATGGAGCCTGGTTCGGCGCGGGTGACGTGAGGGTAAGTGCCGGGATCCGTAATTTGACCGAGGGCGGCGTCCCGGCCGTAAGCTTTGCCCAAGGACTTGGCTTTGACCTTGTCGCCATTTGATAAAATGACTTCGAATTCTTCCCCGACGGCTTGCAGAACGTGGGCGGCGGTCAATATGAGTCCGTCCGCACTGACAATAACACCGCTGCCGGAGCCCATGGCGGCATCAGCGCCTTTCGCTTGGGCGGCCTCGAAATCCGGGACAATGGCGACGACGGAGGAAGCGACCTCGGAGGTTACTTTGATGATGCGTTCCTGACGTTCACGCAGCGACGCGGGCGCCTCAGCATGAGCCGGAAGAGCGGTCGTCAGCAGAACGCCCAGCACGGTGGCTCGCAGAACCTGAGGAAAAATGGGCACAATAGCTTTCATGGGGAAATGGACGATGATGGCAGTTCCAAGATGATGGGTGATGGTGGCCTCGGTCCCGACAGGGAGCGAGTCATCAATGATTACGTTACCAGAGCGCAGAAGTGGCACTGATTTGTTTGGAAATTGCGCGGGGCTCAAATCCCGCGACGGGGGCTGGTCAACTGCCAGACAGGTGCGGCGCGGCGGCGATCACTCGAATTGATCGGCGATGAAGTATGCGTATTACATTGGAAATCAATGTAATACGATAAAAGTAGCGTGCGGAAAAATTCACCCTAGCACGCCAAAGGTAATCCCTTACCCCTCCTTCGAATCAGCCGGGACACCGAGAAACTTTTCCCGGCATTGCACGATGGCTTCCAGCATGCGCTCGGCTTCCTGACGCAAACCGTCCTCGAGGCTCGAGGCCGCGCGGTTGTGCCGCCGGTAAAGTCTGGCCAGATGATCCCGGATTTCATCCGTACTCATGCTGTCATGTATATCACAGAGTGCTTCCGGAGTGACCGCCGCGGAAACGGTGGTCGCCGCGGGAGCGGGGGTGACGGAGGTTTGCGTTCGAGCGGCCGTGGGTGCGGCCGCGGGTGTGGTCGCGGGTGTGGTCGCGGGTGTGGCCGCGGGTGTGGTCGCCGCTGGGGTCGCCGCTGGGGTGGACCGTTGAGTGGCGGGGGAAGCGGTTGATGACCGCGGTAGAATGGCCGCTGGTGCTGGTGCTGGTGCTGGTGCTGGAGCTGGTGCTGGGGCCGGCGTCGCTCTTGGTGCGGGTGTGGCTTTTGTCTGTGTGGTGGCGGGCGGAGGGGCTGCTGCGGTGGTGGCAGTGGAGTTTCTGGGTGCGGGGATGCCTTTGGATTTATTTTTCCGTTTTCCGGTGTGGCTGGCGGCGGGAGCTGGCGTGGCGGCTTTTGGTGCTGCTGGTGCTGGCGCTGGCGCGGCGGTTTTTGTTGCTGCGGTTTTTGGCGCGGCGGCTGGTGGCGCGGCGGCTGGTGGCGCGGCGGCTGGTGGCGCGGCGGCTGGTGGCGCGACTGCTTCCGGGGGGGCAGCTTTTGGCGTGGCGGATTTTGGTGCGGCGGCGGGTTTGCCGAAGAATTTCTGAAGGAGTTTGAACATGGCGTCGTGGGGGGTCCGGTTTACTCGATGTGGAGTGATTGGAATTCCTGAGTGCGCTGGGTGATGAGTTCTTGAGTGAGCACGCCTGCGCCTTGGTAAGTGACGTGGACTTCTTGGGACTGGCCAGAGAGCTCGTCGGTGATGTGGGCGCGGACTCGTTGGTCGGCGTCGTAGCTGTAGGTGACGGTTACGGCGCATCCGGCGGGGCGGCCGGGCGGGACCTCGAGATGGATCATGCCGACGACATCGACGTACCGTGGATCGGTATCTTCGCCTTGGGTGACGGGGACCTCGATGAGGCGTTCATCATTTTCCGATGTCAGGTAGGTTTGAGACTGCTGGCATGGGATGGGAGTATCTTTGGCGATGACGATGGAGTTGGCGTAGGTTGTTTCCCCGGTGGCGGCGTCTTCCATGAGGGCGAGGGTGCCGTAGCTGTGATTACAGACTTCGTGGACGCGGGAGGCTTTTTGGGAGAAGAGGGCGGCGCCGAGGGCGACGCATTCATCCACATTGCCGCAGGATATGGGGTCTTTGCCGAAATGGGCGCGCAGCATTTGGCGGATTCTGGGCATGCGGGTGCCGCCGCCGACGAGGCATACGTGGTCGATCTCGCGCGGCTGAAGGCTTGCCGAGTCCAGAGCTTGTTCGACCAGCATATGGGAGCGGGTGAAGAGCCGGCTCATGGCTTCCTCGAAGACATCGCGGGTGATTTCCATGCGCGAGAGGCCGAGGCGGTCGTTGCCAATCGTGTTGGAGACTTGGCGCAGTTTCGAGAGCCTCTTTTTCAGGTCTTCACCTGACTGCAGGGCTTGGCGGCGTTGCCGTTCATTTTCGTATAACTCCGCCTGATTTTGGCGCCGGTATTCGTCGGCCATGAGGTCGAGCAGGGCTTCATCGAAGTTTGACCCGCCGAGGCGACGTGCGCCTTCGGAGGTTATGATGCGGACGTCATCGCCTTTGATTTCGAGGATGGTGATATCGAGGGTGCCGCCGCCGAGGTCATAAATCATGATGCGTCCCTGTACGCCTTGGGTGTGGGCGTAGTAGAGGGCGGCGGCGGTTGGTTCATTGACGAGGCGTTTGACGGTAAAGCCGGCGATCTGACCGGCGGAGAGGGTGGCGTGGCGGGCCAGCTCGTTAAAATTGGCGGGCACGGTGAGCACGCATTCGGTGAGGGGTCCGAGGGTGCGTTCGCTGTCGCGTTTGAGTTTGGTCAGGATGATGGCGGAGATTTCGGCTGGGGTCCAAGCGCGGCCATCGATGTTTACGACATGGTGGGGATTGTCCATGTGGTGTTTGATCAGTGGCACGGTGCGGTCTGGATCGCCGCCGTCGCGGGCGGCGGTGCCGACGAGTTTGATGTCCTCGTGGGGGTCAAAATAGACGACGGAGGGAGTGAGCCGTTCTCCGTCGGCATTGGGTACGATTTCCGGATTTCCATCCGGGCGGAGGCAGGCGAGGCCTGAGGTGGTGGTACCGAGGTCGATGCCAACGTGAGAGACGGCCATGGGTGTGAGGGATCAGTGAGTCAGAAGTACGGGGGGAAGTGGATGCCACTGATGAGTACGCTTCTTTGGTCGGATCGTAAAACGCAAAACGCCGCCCGGAATGGGGCGGCGTGGCGCGAGCCTGACCCGCGGACGGGCTCAGGCGGTTGTCCGTGGGCGACTGACTAGGCGGTCGGTACGGTGGCGATCGTCTTCAAGATGCGCGAAGCGATCTGGTAGGGATTGCCTTGGCTGTTCGGACGGCGGTCTTCGAGATATCCTTTGTATCCGTTGTTCTTGAAGCTGTGAGGGATCCGGATGGAAGCCCCGCGGTCAGCCAGACCGTAATTGAACTTGTCGATCGATTGGGTCTCGTGCAACCCGGTCAGGCGCAGGTGATTGTCTGGTCCGTAGACGGCGACGTGTTCGTCTTTGTATTTGTCGAAGGCGGCCATCAGATCGAGGAAATATTTCTCTCCACCGACTTCGCGCATGTACTGAGTTGAGAAGTTGGCGTGCATACCGGAGCCATTCCAGTCGGTATTGCCGAGTGGTTTACAATGGTATTCGACGTCGACGCCGTATTTTTCGCAGAGGCGTTCGAGGATGTAGCGGGCGACCCAGACCTGATCGGCGGCGGTTTTTGATCCTTTGCCGAAGATTTGGAATTCCCACTGTCCTTTGGCGACCTCGGCGTTGATGCCTTCGTGATTGATGCCGGCATCGAGGCAAATGTCGAGGTGTTCTTCGACGATTTGGCGGGCGATGTCGCCGACGTTTTTGTATCCGACGCCGGTGTAGTAGGGGCCTTGGGGGGCGGGGTAGCCGTTTTCTGGGAAGCCGAGTGGGCGGCGGTCTTGGTAGAGGAAGTATTCCTGTTCGAAGCCGAACCAGGCATTGGCGTCATCGAGGATGGTCGCGCGGTCGTTCGACTCGTGCGGGGTGCCATCGGCATTATAGACTTCGCACATGACTAGGGCGCCATCTCTGCGGGTGCTGTCTGGGTAAACGGCGACGGGAACGAGCACGCAGTCCGAGCTGCCACCGGGCGCCTGCCGGGTGGAGCTGCCGTCAAATCCCCATTGAGGAAGATCAGCCAGCTTCGGGAAGCTGGAGAATTCCTTGAGTTGAGTTTTGCTGCGCAGGTTACGGACGGGCTGATAGCCGTCCAACCAGATGTATTCGAGTTTGTATTTGGCCATGATGGGTGATGATGGATTTCGGGGATTTCCCGTCCGCTGGCAAGCACATTTAGTGCGGATAAAACGGGATCGCTGCGCAACAGGAAAAGACAAAAAGAGCAGGTTTCGTGCCATTTTCCGACGATTTGCCATGCGACGGGGCGATGGATGGTCTTGGGGGGGGGCGATGAAAAATCGGCCGACTTTTGGCGGATGTGGAGTATGGTGTGGGCCGCGACGGTTTGATTGGCGGTTAATTATTATGAATTCATTTTCAGTGAGACCGGCGGTGGCCGGGGATGAGTCGGCTGTGATAGCCAGCCTGACGATGGCTTTTGTATCGGATCCGGTGTTGCGTTGGATGTATCCTGACCCTGTTCAGTATTTGGCGCACATGCCTGAGTTCATCAGGATTTTTGGTGGGAGGGCTTTTGTGCATGGCAGCGCGCATGTGGTGGAGGGTGTGCCGGGGGCGGCGTTGTGGCTTCCGCCTGGCGTGGAGCCGGATGAAGACGCGTTGGTCGGGATTTTGCAGACCACGGTGCACGAGCGGGAGCTGGCGGACGTGTTTTCACTGCTTGAGTTGATGGGGCCACTGCATCCCGCGGAGCCTCACTGGTATGCTCCTCTCATCGGGGTTGACCCCATGCATCAGCGCCAAGGTTGTGGTTCCGCGCTTCTGGATCATGCGGTGGCGCAGTTCGACCGCACTGGTACGCTGGCTTGCCTCGATGCCACCAGCGAAGAAACGCTGCCCCTGTACCAGCGTTATGGATTTGAAGTGACAGGTACCTTACAAGCCGGGGCGTCGCCGCCGATGTTTGCCATGGTGCGCTCGCCGCGATGACCCGCGGCGCTTAGGGGACTGCCACGGCTTTGATTCTCATCGCTTGGAGCTGGGTGGCGGACATTGGGGTGGTGCTGCGCCAGGTGACGGTGGAGGTGCCGTCGCCGTGGTTTTCCTCGCTGACAAATTCGACAGCTGGGGTGCCCTGCCATGAGATGAGGTCGCTGGAGATTTCCGGGAGAAGGTTCACTGTGTTGTGGGCCAGTAGATTGCGAGTGAATTGGAGTGTTAGGTGCCGGGTGGTGCCGGCGGCGTTGGGCTCCTCGATGATATTTGCGCGAAGGCGGGTGTGGGTGTCGCCTGGCGTTGAGTCGAGGGTGCCCAGCGCGTATTCGAGCAGGGCGCTGATACCGTCTCCGTCCCTGTCGGCTGCTGGATCTCCGGCGATACCGAACGGATCGTCCTCGCCGGGGGCGCCATGGAGTGAGCGGCTAGCGACCCAGTTTGCGGCCACTCCGTGGTCTGGGACCGGGGAGGTCGGGTGTTTCAGGACGAGGGAGGATCCGAGGCCGTTGGCTGCGGGCGGCCATGGCAGGTCATTGTCATAGGCGAAATGATGGATGGGCGACTGGTCGGCGGCGACGAGGGTGATGACCTCGCCTGCGTTGCTGAGGCGGCCGTTGTATTCGGCTGTGCCAGCGGTGTTGTTGGCGAAGAGGAGGCCTGCCGACTGGAGGCCGTAGCGTTGGTCGAAGCCGGCTTTATGGCTGACCATGATCATTCTTCCTCCTGGGGGCAGGAGTGAGTTGGCGGCAAAATCGAAGGTGATGCCGGCGGTGAAGCGGACGCCGGTCAAGTCGAGGGATGCCGTGGTCAGCACATTGCGGAGTTCGATGAATTCATAATCGTCGCGATTGGTGGAAACGGCATCGGCGGGTGGTTCAGCCGGGTTGTAGTGAATTTCCGAGACGACGAGATTCGTGGCGCTGGCGGGGACGGCATTCACGGTGAAGTAGGCGGAATTGAGAGCGCTCCAGGTGCCGCTGGTGCTGTCATATGACCGGGCTAGGAGCCATCCGTGGGTGGGTAGTGTGAGGGGCGGGGTGGTGCGCAGGCCGCTGCTGCCGGGCGGGTTGCCGGTCAGTGTGAGGTCGAAGCTGATGTCGCTGCTGCCGGGTCCGGACTGGTGGATTTCCACGGCGATGGTATTGGCTCCGGGGCGGAAGGCGGAGGCGGGCAGCGACGCGGTGGTGGTCGAATTGTCGGGCGCGTTGGCGGTGTATTCGGTGTGCGCTGGATTGGCGGCTAGGTTTTGCGATTCCACGGCGATACCGTTGACGTAGACGACGATGGCGTCGTCGTAGACGGTAGTGAGAGTGAAATTGGCGAAGACGGTGGGATCGGGGATGTTGACGACGCGGCGGAAGTAGGTGGTGGCATTTCGCTGATCCCCGGCGGCCGCGGGATCGGTGTCGATGAATCCGACGACGGTGGCCTCGTCGCCATCGCCGTAGCCGAGAGGGGACGGGCCGGACGGCCAAGCGGCATCATTATAGTCGGGCGCCTGCCAGGCGGTTCCCTGATTGCTGCCGTCGGCTAGGTATTTCCAATCGGCGCCGCTGGTGATGAACGGGGTGATGCCCGGGCCGCCGCCGCCGCCCGCCAGTTCGATCAGGGTGGCTGCCGGGTGGATGCCGCCGCCGACGAGGCGAGGGTCGAGCGAGTGTGCATAGTCCGACGGGTCAGTATCGCCGGGGCCGAATTGGTAATAAATTTTCGAGACGGTGGCGGGCACGGTCATGGTGAGCGTGTGGCCGGCGGGCAGGCTGCCGCCGTGTTGGCTGAGGAGTGGGGCGTCGATGGAGGGGAAGAGGGAGCGCGCGCGCAGGTGGCGGAGAAATTTTGTGGTGCGGACGGGGAACCATTGAGTGGTGATGTTATCATACTCCTGCTGCCAGTGGCTGACTCCGTACCGGCCGCCGTGTTGATTTCCCCAGCGGGCGGATTCCGGGATGAGGATCGATCGGTGTTGGGCGGTGACCTCGTCGTAGAGGGCGCGGGCGCGAGACGGGGTGAGGGGGCCGTCATTGAGCAGGGCGCGGAACGCGCGGTCGGCGAAGCGCAGCCGATATTCGGGGCTTTTTTCCAAGTGATTTTGCGGGGCGGCGATGCCTGAGAAGTCGTTGGTCCGGTCGGTATCCGGGGACGACTGGAGAAGCAGGGACCATTCGCAGTCCCACATAAAAAACTTGAAGCCGGTGCTGTCTGGTTCGCGGGCGCGGCCGCCGTAATAGTTTTTGAATGGCCAGTCGCTGTTACCGGCGTACCAATTGACGAGCAAGTAGTCGGCGAAGTTGGTGGGATCAATCCAGACTGGGGTACTGGGTGAGCGTGTCCCATCCGGTGTGAAGCCGCAGGATTGAAGGTATTCGATGTCTCGGGCGGTTGGGGTATTGGCGGCGGTGATGTCATCGACGACGCTGAGCATGGAATTCCAATCGGCGAGGTTGGTGGCGCCGTTGATGGGCTGTCCTGAATTTTGCCCCTGCCACAGGTCTGGATTGGCGCCGAGGTAGTTTTCGGCGAAGCTGGCGTCTGGGCGTTCCACGGCGTTGTAGAGGCCCCAGTAGACGCCGTTGATGTAGACGTGGAGGTGTCGTCCGGAGGGGGCGGGCTGTCCGAGTTCCTGCATCGCTCGTCGTGCGAATTGGTCGCGCGCGTATTGCGGTTTTCCGCCAGCTCCGCTCCATTGCCAACCGTCATTCGATTCCATGCGCAGGATGAACGTATTGAAAGACGAAGCGGCCCCCGGTCCAAAAAGGGCATAGTCGAGGCGCCCCGGACCGCCGCTGGGCAGGCCGGCTGTGCCAAAATCCGGTTTCATCGTGATCCGAAATGATTTTTTGCGAGTCAGACCGAAGTCGCGAAACGCTCCGCCTTGAATCTGAATGACGCAGTTTTCCTGAAAGTTGCGGCTGCCATCCGGAGCGGCGGGGTCGATCAACTCCAGCGATGTCTTGCGTTCCCAAGCGGCGCCGGTGCTGGTGGGATTCGCATAGATGCCTGAAGTGCCGAACATGTCCGCGGCGTCGATGGCAATCGAGAGTGAGGGCACGGCTTGCAGGTCTTGTTTCAGGGTCGGGTGAGTGGCTGGATTGACGACTGAGTTGTTGCCATTCATGCCGTAGTAGGCAGCGGTCCCTTTCCAGGTGGCGGGCAGGCCGTTGATGGTTTGCACGCTGGCCTGCGTTTGGGTGACGACTTCATCGACGAGCACGTAGGTATGTGTATCCACGTTGGTCGACCGCCAGCCGGTTTTGAAGGCGATGGCTTTCACTGGTTGCGACCGGGTGATGCGGATGGGGGTGGTGTAGAGTGTGCCTTTGGATTCAGTCGGCCACGAGCCGTCGGTGGTGTAGCGGATGCTAGCGCCCGGAGTGGCGGTGGTGATGGTCAGATCAAATGGGGCGGCGTGAAACCCGCGACGACTACTGAACTTGGTGTCGGCGACCAGGCCGGCGACACCGCTGGCGGCATTGTTGGCGGCCTGGGGCGTCGGGGTCAGCATGTAGCCGGTCTGCCGCTGCGGGCCGAACACACCGTAACTCACACCTCCGGCCTGCGGCGGAAAGTCGGCGGCCGCGCTGCCAAACTCCGAGGCGATGGCCCCGGCGGGTGAGAATAATCCTAGGTATTCGCCCAGCGCATCGAGCCGGAAATTCGTGTGCACATTGCCGGTGAGTGGGGTGCGGTTTTTGCCCGAGGCAAAGACAATGCGATACCCGCCCGCGGGAAGGGTGAGAGCGGGAAAAACCCATTTGTTTGGGGTCAGGGGATCGTCGGTCAGCGTCCATCCGGCCAGATTGACATCGACGGTTGATGGGTTGTGCAGTTCGATCCAATCGACGGCTTCGAGGTCTTCGTCGGTCAGTTTTCCCGGGGTATTTTCTGCCAAGAATTCGCTGATGATCAGAGAGTTTTCGACAACGGTAAGGATGATGGAGGATTCGACGAATAAGCCGGACAAGTCTGTGGATCGGACGCGAACGAAGAGGCGTGGGGTATTGGGGGGTAGGGTGGTGGCGAGGAGTAGGGAATTTCCTTTAATGAGGAAGCGGTCATTGTGGGTGCTGTCCGGGCCGGGCACGAGCGAGTAGGTATGGATGTCGTGGGTGGTGGCATCGACGGTGGAGAGCGTGCCGGCGACGGTGTTGGCTGGGGCGGTGGAGGGCAGGGTGGTTGAAGAAAATTCCAGTAATGACGGTGCGGTAGCGGCCTGCACGGTGACGGTGACGGTGGACTCGAGTGTCAGGGAGGTGGAATCGGTGACCCGGACGCGCACGGGGTAGGTTTTGTCTGGAGCCAAGTCCGGGCTGGCGACCTGCAGTAGCGAGCCGACGATTTGAAAGAGGGAGGTGCTTGGGAAGGCGGGGTCGTTGACGAGTGAGAAGGTATGGGTGTCACCGGCATTGGCATCGGTGACGGTCAGGGTGCCGACGGTGGTCCCGGGTCCGGCTCCTGGGGCGACGAGAGCGGGGCTGAGGACGAGGTTTTCTGGCGGTTGAGGCGCGGCAGGGGACAGTTCTCGCAGGATATAACCACTGAGTCCGGGGTCGGTGCCATTGACGATTCCCGGCAGAATACGGACGGGCTGGGTGGAGGCTGCCGCCGTAAAACGGCCGATCACCGAGCCGGTGCCGCTGCGGGAAAAATCGCCGCTGATGGATTCCTCCGGCTCGCCGTCGCCAGCCCGCTGATTGCGGTCGGAGCAGCAGGGCCGGGTGTCGCCCGCCCCGATGAGCTGCAGTTGATACTGTTTTCCCGGGGTCAGTCCGGTCAGAGTGAAACTCCACTCGCCACCACTCCAGACATGGCTATCGAGCACCT
>CAJBME010000148.1 GCA_903954065.1 uncultured bacterium | reverse complement strand
TTCCGGGGGTGGGGGGGTGGCTGGGGCGTCGGTTTCGCCGTAGGCGATGAGAGTGGCGGCCTTGTCGGGGGCGGCGTCGAATTCGGTCTGACGGCGGGCGAGGCCGGCGACGAGGATATTGAGTTCGGTGGCTGTGGGGGTGCGGGCCAGTGATTGTTGCATGGCCCAAGTGAAGCGGCTTTCGGGCGAGGCACCGCCTTCTTGCAAGATGCGCGTGGCGAAGACGCGGGCGGCTTCGACGAAGGTGATTTCGTTGAGCAGGGCGAGCGCTTGGGTTGGGGTATTGGTGCGTCCGCGTTTGACGGTGCAGACGTCGCGGTTTGGACCGTCGAAGAGAGCGACGGTGGGCGGACCGGCACTGCGTTTCCAGATGGTGTAGAGAGTGCGGCGGAAGAGACCGTCACCGGCCTCGTGTTTGTAGCCCCGGAGGTCGCCATAGCGGCTGGTTTCGTCCCACACGCCCTCGGGCATGTAGGGACGGACGCTGGGGCCGCCGAGTTGCGGGCGCAGCAAACCGGAAACAGCGAGGGCCTGATCGCGGATAATTTCCGCCGGCAGGCGGAAGCGTGGACCGCGGGCCAACAGCCGGTTTTCAGTGTCTTTGGCCAGCCGCTCAGGCGTGGTGCGGGCCGACTGACGGTAGGCGGCGCTCATGACCATGAGTTTTTGCATCGCCTTCATGTCCCATCCGAGCCGGACAAATTCGGTGGCCATCCAGTCGAGTAGTTCGGGGTGACTCGGCCATTCCGCTTGTGATCCCAAATTTTCCGAGGTTTTGCAGAGGCCGGTGCCAAAGAATTTTTCCCATGCGCGGTTGACCCAGACCCGAGCGGTCAGCGGGTGATGACCTGAGACCATCCAGCGGGCCAGCCCGAGGCGGTTGTTCGGCTGGTCGGGGGGCAGGGCTGGCAGGAAGGCGGGCAGCGTGCGGGCCACGGCATCGCCGGGTTTATCGTATTCTCCACGCTGGAGGACGTGGGCGGTCCGGGGTTCTGGCAGTTCCTTCATGACCATGGTCGTGGGGAAACTGTTTTCGAAGTCCGTTTTTGTTTTGGTGGCTTGAGCGAGCGCCTGGGTGACGGCGGTGAGTTCCGGCGATTGTTCGCGGCGCCACGCGATGATGGCAGCGGTTTGTTCTGGGGTGCGGGTACTGGCTGGCGCGGCTAGGGCGTCGACGACCGGTGCCGGCACGGTGGCGGTCGGACTGCTGGTCAGGGCGACTCGAAATTTCCCGATAGTCGCACCGGAGCCGTAATGTTGGCCGAGCGTAAGGCGGATTTCGGTGGTCTCCGGTCCGGTCAGTGGTTCGGCCAGGGTGAAGACGGCGCTTTGCGGTTGTCCGACGTGGGGGTGGATGGCCCAGCCGGTGGCGGGATTACCATCGATGGCTTTGGCCGACTCCCAATTTGGTTGGTCGAAGGTAGCGGCGGCGCGGATCAGGCGGATGGCACGGGCTGGGGTGGTGGCGGTGGCGGTTGTTTCCAGGGTGATTTCCGAGACGATGGGATTGCCATTGGCGTGGCGGCCGGGTCCCTGGCTGGGGAGCCGGTCATCGGGCATGAGTTCGAGTCGCACAGCGGTCAGCGGGGCGGGTAGAGACTTGAAGCTGAGCGTGTAAGTGTCAGTTTCCGGCTGCGGGCCGGAGCCGGCGAATACCGAACCATCGGGTTCCAGCGTGAGCACGCTGCCATGGGCGGTGGTCATGGCGACCGGTGGGCTGGTCGTCCAGACTGGCGAGTGTCCGAGCGACTCGAGAGTGGCCGCTTCCCAGCTGGCTTGACTGGCGGTCATCTCGGCTTCGGTGGTGGCGAGGGCGTGGCGCGCTTGTTCGATGGCGGCAGTCATGCCGGGCAGGCGGTTTTCCTGTTCCGGAGTGGGCAGCGAAATGACCGGGGCCGTATTCCGTCCGTCACCGTCGAGAATGCCGCTTTCATCGACGCTGTTGAAGTACGAGTAGAACGAATAAAATTCTTTTTGGGTGACCGGGTCGTATTTGTGGTCGTGGCAGCGGCAGCAATTGAACGTGAGCCCCATCCATGTACTTCCGGTGGTTTCGACGCGATCGATGACGGTTTCCACGAACCATTCGGCTTGAATGAGACCGCCTTCGCCATTGAGCCGGTGGTTGCGATTAAAGCCACTGGCGACGAGCTGGTCGCGGGTCGGATTGGGCAGTAGGTCGCCAGCGAGCTGTTCGATAGTAAAGCGATCGAACGGCATGTTTTGATTAAACGCTTGAATGACCCAATCGCGCCACGGCCACATGTAGCGGCTGCCGTCCGTTTGGTAGCCGTTGCTGTCGGCGAAGCGGGCCATATCCAGCCATGGAATGGCCATTTTTTCACCGTAGTGCGGGGAGGCTAGGAGCCGGTTGACGACGGTTTCCCACGCTTCGGGCGAGGTGTCCTGTTGAAAGCTGGCGACCTCGGCGGCGGTGGGAGGCAGGCCGGTCAGGTCGAGGCTGGCCCGGCGGATGAGGGTGGCGCGATCAGTCTCCGGGCTGGGCGTGAGTCCTTCCGCCTCAAGGCGTGAGAGGATAAAGGCATCGATGGGGGAGGCCGTCTGGCCGGAAAGTGTTTGCTTCACGGGAACGGTCGGCGTGACCGGCGACGTAAATGCCCAATGCTCGCTGTACCCAGCTCCTTCGGTGATCCACTGGCGCAAAGTGGCCACCTGCGCGTCGGTCAGCCGGGGTTTAGCGGCCTCTTTAGGCGGCATGACGTCGTCTGCTTCAGTGGTCAGCACGCGGTGGAGCAGAGCGCTGGCTTCTGGCTGGCCGGGTACGACGGCCGGCCCGTCTGATTCTCCGCCTTGCAGGGCATCCGCGCGCCGATCCAACCGTAGCCCGCCTTTGATTTTAGCCGAGTCCGGTCCATGGCAGGCAAAACAATTGTCCGAGAGAATCGGTCGGACGTCGCGGTTGAAGTCGATTGGACTGGCGGCCCGGCCGGAGGCGGTTTCTGCTCGGCTCGAAGCGGTTTCTGCCTGGGCGGAAGTGGCTCCCATTCCGCTCAGGACCGCGATGGCACCAGCGGTGATCATGCTGACGGCGGCGACCGGGCGAGAGTGAAGGGCGAATGGCATCACGAGCATGATGAATCATGGCATGCACAACGCATGAGGTGCAACCCGATTTGGCCCCGAGGCGGGCGCTGTGCGGGCGCTGTGCAGGCAGTTGACGGCGGTTGGCTGACGCGGGATGCCTGCGGCGGATTGGACGGCATGATGGCACCTTTCACCTTGCACCGTGGTCGCGGCCCCGCACTATCGAGTGATGCATCCAGAGATTGAATTAAAGCGGCAGGTTGAGGCCATTCAGATTCCAAGCGGCGACACCGTTGTCCTGCCGCTGGGGCTCAAAGTGATTATCACGCAGTCATTGGGTGGAACGTACACGGTGGCCACCGACCATGGACTGGCCCGCATTTCCTCCAAGGATGCGGATGCGTTGGGGCTGGACGAGGTGGCGAAGAAAAAATCAGCGGCGTACGGCGAGACTCCGCTGGAGGGAGCGGAGCTGGACAGCGCTATTTGGGAACAGCTTAAAAACGTCTACGATCCAGAAATCCCGGTGAATATCGTCGATCTGGGGCTCGTGTATGACATGGCTTCGGAAAAGAACGAAGAGGGAGGCATTATTGTCACGGTCAAAATGACCCTGACGGCACCCGGGTGCGGGATGGGCCCGACCATTGCGGCGGACGCGCAGAGCCGGATCATGACTATTCCAGGCGTGGATGAAGCCCGGGTCGATCTCGTCTGGGATCCGGCGTGGAATCAAGAAATGATCAGTCTCGAGGGAAAAATGAAACTGGGCATGATCTAGGACGGTCATTCTGTGCCGCGCATGGTTTCGCCCCCGAGCATTCAGGCTGCCGACGTTGCGCGGCAGGCAAAATCCAACCTCGCTTTCGCGTTGGCCTGCCTGCCTCGGGAGCGGCGGCGCGATATGGTGACGTTTTACGCGTTTTGCCGGTTGGTTGATGATATTGCTGATGAAGGGATGTTGTCGCTCAAAGACCGGCGGATTCAGTTGGGGGCGTGGAGGCGGATTGTGCGTGGCGAGCAGGATCCAGCGGATGAAATTGCGAGGGATCTGATCCGATTTCCGCAGCACTATGGATTTGATGCGGGTTTGTTAGAGGAGATTATTGACGGGTGTTCGATGGACTTGGAGGTCCGGCGTTACCAGACGTTTGCCGACCTGCGGGCGTATTGTCACAAAGTGGCGAGCGTGGTCGGGTTGGTCAGTCTGCGCATTTTCGGGTTACCTTCGGGGGAGGGGGATGAGTATGCGCTGAAGCTGGGACTGGCTCTGCAGTTGACGAATATCATGCGCGATGTGCGTACCGACTGGGAAAACGATCAGCGACTTTATTTGCCGATGGAGGAGTTGGCTTCGCATGGGGTCAATCTGGACGAGATTTCCGTGCCGCGGCCAACCAGCCGGTTTCAGGCGTTGATGCGGTTTCAGGGGGAACGCGCCCAGTCGTATTTTGATGCGGCGGTGGCGGCTCGCCCGCCGGACCGCACCGGTCAGTTGCAGGCCTCAGAGGCGATGCGGATGATTTATCAGGCGCTGCTGTGCAAAATGCGGGCCGACGGCTACCGGGTACTGGACCGCCGCTACCGCGTTTCCAATGTGCATAAAGCCTTGATCCTAGGCGGTTGCTGGTTGCGTAGTCACGCTTCAGGTCGCCGCGGAGTCTGATTGTCTGAGTTGGAAGTTCGTGGCGATGGCGCAATGAGGCGCCGCGTTCATGAGGGGAGTGGTTCTGTGGTGATCACCGGAAGGCAGGGGTTGGTGACCGACCCGCGGAGCTCTACGACAGCGCGGTGCGGCGTCTCTTTGACAAGAAGCTGCACACCCGGTCGGCCCTCGATGTGGTGTTTGCCAGTCGAGGCAAGGCCCGCACCCAGGCGCTGCGGGCACACCAGCTGAAAGCGCAGGCTGCCTCCCGCAAAGCCGCCGGAACCTACCCGGACGCGGCCATCCATGTCCGGGCCATGCCGTCCCATCAGCACGCCGGTCTTCAGGTGGCGGACTACTGCCTATGGGCGCTGCAAAGGCTGTTCGCCAAAGGCGAAGACCGCTTTCTGTCCCTCATTTGGCCGAAAGTCGGGCTTATCGTGGATGCGGATGACACTTCCGAAAAGCCTTACGGCACCTATCACACCCGGAAACGTCCTCCGCTGAGCGCCCAAAAAATAAAAAATAGGAAGGTAGAGGATTGAGCGGCGAACCGACAATCACACGGCATCGAGCCGAATTTCACCTTCCGACGGGTAGAGATTACCAAGAACCCTCCAGAACCGCACAACAAGTTTGACCTCACACCGCCTTTTTCCATGTCGATTGATTTTGAATGAGTCTGGTTCGGCTCGGTGTGATTGACAATGACATCATGCTCACCCGCTACGCCTGCTAGCTCATCGCCCAGAATGGCGATTCCCGGAAGCAGGAGATCGCCTTTGCCCAGACTTACTTCGCCGTCCAGACCCGCCGCGCGGAGTTGATCGAGCAGCGCCTCCTTGAAGCCGAGCGCGTCTCCGCCCGCAAGAAGCTCACCATCACCGAAAAGGAACTGTCCCAGCTCATCTTTGAGCAAACTGGGGGCCATCAGGACTTCGCCCTCATTCGCAGCAAGGGCGACCAAGCACTCTCCGGCAAGAGCACCCAGGCCATGAAAGCTCACTGGCAGGTACCAGACAGCCGTCCGCTCGCGGACTTTGCGCCAACGATCAGTCTCAAAGCCAAGGACTTCGCCACCGAGATAACCATCCACAACGCCCGCACCCACCAGATGGGCACCGAACCGGAGATTTCGCGCGAACACGTCACCAACAACACCGCCGTGCGCCAGAACCTCCTCAGCCGGGGCATCCGCCCCGAAAGCCTGCCTGAGCTGCTGCGTTTCTGTGCACTTCTCATCAAATATCATAGAACCCGCTTGTAGTTGACTTATTTGAGTGATGTGTAATAAAAAATCACCCACGCAATTAGCAGTCGACTGAATCTCTCCGGGGTTTTCTTCCCTTCACCACATGCCTCGCCAACCCCGTTTTAAAGCCCATTGCGGGACCCGGTCTGTGAAGGGCCACTTCCTTGCTTGCCTACTCCTGACGGCGCCTTGTGGGGTGGCTGGTACGAGCGAGGACTATACTGCCACTCCGGTCGTCGTCGATGGTGGCGGGTCGCGCGTCACCAGTACGCACTATACGCAGACTGGTTCCTTTATGGCTGGCGGTGCGGCCACCTCCGTCGCTTACACGGCTCAATCGGGGTTTTCCGCACAAACGAACGCCTTGATGAGTCCGGTTTTTCCTCGCTACAGCCTAAGCACCCTCAAAAATCAAGCCTTAGTGATTCCGGTGGCTCGGGTCACCTCCCGGGCCAGTGTGCCCAATGGCGATGTAGTGACCCTGACTGGGCTGGTCGACTCAGCTGGGCCGTTGACGACGGTGGCGAGTGCCGGTGGGGGGACGGTGGTGTGGGCGGGTGCCAGTATCACGTATACTCCTGCACTTAATTTCACGAGCGCGGACAGCTTCAAGGTGCTGTTGACGGGCGCCAGCGGCGGCATCGTGGAAGCCGTCGTCTCAGTGGCCGTCACCGACACAGCCACGCCTTCGACCAACAACCTTACGGAGGAAGTTATTGAGAGCTCCGGCGGCGTGGTGACGCGGGTCCAGTTGACCTTTCGCGGAATCCCCAGCGTGAACTATGCCATTGAACGCAGCGTAGATAGTATCGCGTGGACCGTTCGCCAAACCGTCCAGGCAGACGCCAATGGCAAGATTCTATTCGTTGATGTTCTTCAGGGCAGCGAAGTCAGCTTTCCCCCAACGGCGTTTTACCGCACCCGCCTGCCGTGATGATGTCGCCTTTCTTTTTCACATCCCGGGTCATGAGACACCTCCTTCTTCTCGTGTTGGTGGGCATTCTGGGTGGCGGAGGCATTTCGGCGCAGGCTGCGACGATTTCCGGCACGCTGAGCAACCTGAATTTGGCCATCCCGGAGGCGTCTACCGGCACCGTTCTGCCTTCAACCATCGTCCTGAACTCCGGCGGACAGCTCATTTCGTCGCTTCGGATCACTGTGACCGTGAGCGGTGGGTCCAATGGCGACCTCTATATCTTGCTGGAACACGGAGGGAAATCGAGCGTACTCGTGAACCGCCCCGGCCTCGACACCACCGTGGCATCAAGCTCGTACGGTTCGCCCTCGCGCGGCTTGAATGTGACATTTTTCGACGCCGCTCCCGTCGATCTCAAGTCCAGTATTCCCATGACCCTCGACGCCAGTTATGGGTCTGGAGGTGCCAATGACGGTCAAGCTCAGGTGACCGGGGTGTTTCAGCCAGACGGACGGGCCGTGAGCCCGTTCAGCGCGGATCTCAGCATCCCGACGTCCGAAACCCGCACGTTGTCAGAATTTAACAACACCACAATGGACGGAGCGTGGACGCTCTCGTTGGTGCGGGTTTCCTCCTTGGAAACATCGACCCTGACCGGTTGGAGCGTGGAAGCCACCTCCTCCACCGTCACCGTTCCCGAGCCTGGGACCGTGCTGCCGTCAATGGTGCTGGTCTGCAGCGGGTTGTACATCCGCTTCATTCGTCGCC
>CAJBME010000147.1 GCA_903954065.1 uncultured bacterium | reverse complement strand
GGACGACCGCCAGTTCATCGGATTCGACGCCTTCCAGAAAGTGCTGGCCCTGCCGGATGTGAACGTGGTCATTCTGGCCACGCCGCCCGGATTCCGTCCGTTCCATTTCGAGGCCGCCGTCAAAGCGGGCAAACACGTTTTCATGGAAAAACCGGTGTGTGTCGATTCGTTCGGCGCCAACATGGTCATGGCCGCCGCCAAGGAAGCTGACGCGAAAAACCTCAAAGTCGTGGTCGGGCTGCAGCGCCGTTATCAGGTCGAGTACCTTGAAACCTACAAGCAGGTACAGGCCGGCATGATCGGCGACATCGTCCGCGCTGAGGTTTATTGGAATGATAACCGCCCATGGGTCCGCGACCGCAAGGAAGGGGACACCGAAATGGAATACCAGCTGCGCAACTGGTACCACTTTAACTGGCTCTGCGGTGATAACATCTGCGAACAACACATCCACAACATCGACGTGGCCAACTGGTTCCTCGGTGACAAACACCCAGTTCGCGCCCGCGGATTCGGCGGCCGCCAGTCGCTCACCGACAAAAAATACGGCGAGATCTTCGATCACCACTCGGTCGAATTCATTTATGACAATGGCGTGATTGTGCATTCTTTCTGCGAACACCTGCCCAATACCTGGGCTCGCGTTTCCGAAACCATCGTCGGCACCAAGGGCGTGGCCGTCGCCGGCATGATCCGCGACCACTCAGGCAAAACCCTCTGGCGCCACAAATCCGATGGCGATCCAAATCCATACCAAACCGAACACGACAAGTTCTACGAGGCCATTCAAAAAGGGACTCCGCTCAATAACGCCCACTACGGCGTGAACAGCAGCTTCACTTCCGTCCTCGGCCGCTACGCCACCTACTCCGGTAAAGAAATCGGCTGGGATGAAGCCTTGGCCTGCAACTTGCGCCTCAGCCCCGAATCGTTCGGTGCCGACGCCCAGCCGCTCGTGCTGCCCGATGCCTCCGGCAATTACCCGATCGCCATTCCAGGAAGTTATGACTGGAAAACAGGCAAAAATGCCTGATCGCAGACACCCCTGATCACCACCTCCCACTTCGCCGCCGCTCCAGTCCGCTGGGCGGCGGATTTTTTTGTAGGGTGATCGGGCGCTCGTGTGATGGTGTGACGTTTTATTCTCGGTCATCGTCCTGATTGACCAATCGCGGTCTGGTGGCATGATTAACTGGAATTCAAGTTCCACCGTGCCATCACCTGTCATGAATTTCCGCGATCCACTTCTCGCCCGTCAGCATCACGATTTTGTGAAACGCCATTCCCGCCGCAGTTTTTTGCAGGTCGGGATGGTCGGGGGATTGGGTTTGACTTTGGGGGACTTTTTTCGGTTGAAGGCCGAGCAAAAATTCTTTCCCTCCAAGGAAGGGAAGGCCAAGTCGGTTATCCACATCTTTCTGCCCGGCGGGATCGCCCATCAGGAAACCTTCGACCCCAAACCATATGCCCCTCAGGAATACCGTGGTCCGCTGGGTAGCATTGAGACCAAGGTGCCCGGGCTGCGCTTTGGCGAGCACTTGCCTAAAACGGCGCAGATTGCTGACCGCCTGACGGTCATTCATTCGATGACCCATGGCGAGGCCGCTCATGAACGGGGGACGCACAACATGTTCACCGGCTACCGCCCGAGCCCGGCTCTCACCTTCCCCAGTATGGGATCGGTCGTCAGTCACGAATTTGGCCCCCGCAACAATCTTCCGCCCTACGTCTGCGTGCCGTCGGTGCCGAATGAATATGCGCAAAGCGGCTACCTCAGCAGTGCCTACGGGCCGTTTTCTCTCGGCAGTGATCCGGCGGAAGGCGGGTTCAAGGTCCAAGATCTGGCCTTGCCCGGCGGTATCGATGCCGCCCGCTTTGAAAAACGCCGCAGCTTGCTCAAAACAGTCGACTCCCACTTCGCCTCCGTCGAAAAAAGCGATCGTGTCGAAGCCATGGATACGTTTTACCAGCGGGCGTATTCGTTGATCAGCAGCGAGCACGCGCGCGACGCCTTCGACATTGCCAAAGAATCGGATGCCATCCGCGACCAATACGGACGCAATACCGCCGGTCAGCGGATGTTGATGGCCCGCCGCCTCGTGGAATCCGGCGTTCGCTTTGTCTCGCTCACCTATGGCGGTTGGGATCACCACGACAATATTTCCGGCGGCATGAGCAGCCAGCTGCCGCAGTTCGACCAAGCCTACGCCCGCCTCATCACGGATCTGGCCGAGCGCGGACTACTCGACTCCACGCTGGTCATGGTCAGCTCGGAATTCGGACGCACTCCGAAAGTTAATGCCACCGCTGGTCGCGATCACTGGCCCAAAGTTTTTTCCGTGGTGCTGGCCGGAGGTGGCGTCAAACAAGGGTACGTCCACGGCAAGTCCGACTCCACGGCCGCAGAACCCGAGGAGGACCCCGTGAATGTCGCCGACCTCGCCACCACGCTTTACCATCAGCTCGGCATCAATGCCGAAAAGGAATTGATGTCTCCCGGTGACCGTCCGATCGAAATCGTCGACGGTGGCCATGTCATTCAAGAATTGTTGGCCTGATCCGCCCCGCCGAAACGGGCGCTTGCGCCTCCAGGGCTCCGTGGGCTGCGTGGGCCCGGCGAGTATCATTCACTCCGACAGCGCGTGGCCTAAGTGGGCCGTGGAGGGGTAGGGGGATGTCGACGGGGACTGTGAGCGCGGGCATGCCGGTCCCTTGGTGGCGGCAGGCGGCGGGTATTTGTGTCATTGACCGGCCCGGGAGGATGCGGATCTTCACTTTATGAAATGTTTGGAGTGTGGCGGCCGCTTGGAGGGGCCGATGACCTTTTGTCCTTTTTGCGGAGTCAGGCCGGACGTCGATCTCCGGCAGATTCATTTTCGCGACTTGGGGGTCATGGAGGCGCTTTCCTGCCCGCAATGCACGACGGATTTGCACACGCTGGAGTTTGATTTTCAGCCGCCGTTGCGGATCGAACGATGTCATTTCTGCACCGGTTTGTTTTTTAATCCGGGCGAACTGGAAGTCTTACTCGAGGGGCAGACGAATTCGGTGATTTGGTTTGATTCGTTGCAGCTGAATCAGATAGCCACTGATTGGGAACGACCGCGGGAAGTGGCGTATCGCAAGTGCCCGGTGTGTACTCACCGTATGAACCACGTCAACTTTGGAGGTCGAAGCGGAGTAGTGGTCGATCATTGTGCGGCCCATGGCTTGTGGCTCGAGGGTGGGCATTTGCGCCGGCTCACCGAGTGGTGGCGGGCCGGGGGCAAAGCCCTGTATCAACAACACCAAGTGGAAAAAGTCCGGAGTCTGCACGCACCGCTCCCGAAACCCCGTCGCCCCGCCATGACCGGCACCACCGAGTCGCCGACCGCAGGAGACGGCGGAACATGGTCAGCCCCATGCTGGTCCGTGGATCCCATTTGGGGCCTCTTCGAGGTCATCGCCTCCCTGTTGTCATCCGATGCCTAAGAAACAGGGTGGAGTCTCGTCGGGGCGCCGAGGGCCGCCAGACCAACCCCTTCGTCCGCGGGGAACGTATCCAGATCAAGCGAGGATAGCTTGGACGACTTCTCCGGCGACATCGGTGAGTCGGAATTTCCGGCCGTCGTGGATGTAGGTGAGGCGTTCGTGGTCGAACCCAAGCAGGTGGAGGATGGTGGCGTGGAGGTCATTGACGCTCACCTTATCGACGGCGGCTTGGTGTCCGAGTTCATCGGTGGCTCCGTGGTGGATTCCACCTTTGATACCGGCGCCGGCCATCCAGTAGGTGAAGGCGTGAGGGTTGTGATCGCGCCCGGGATTGGATCCTTTTTGAGAAACCGGCAGCCGTCCGAATTCGCCTCCCCAGATGACGAGGGTTTCGTCCAGTAATCCGCGTTGTTGCAGGTCGGCGAGCAATCCAGCGATGGGCTGGTCTGTTTCGCGGGCAAAACCGCGGTGGTTCCCAGCAATGTCTTCATGGCCGTCCCAGCTTCGCTGGTTTTCCATGCCGCCGGAATAAATCTGCACAAAACGCACGCCTCGTTCGACCATGCGCCGTGCCATCACGCATTGTGAGGCAAAATGCCGACAGTGGTCTTGATCAAGCCCGTAGAGGTTTTGCACGTGTGGCGGTTCATTAGCGACATCAAATGCTTCGGGAGCGGTGGTTTGCATGCGGTAAGCGAGCTCGAAACTTTCGATGCGCGCGCTCAGCTCGGTTTCAGCCGGGGAGTGAGCCAAGTGGTGTCGGTTCAGTTGGGCCAGTAGGTCGAGCTGCGCTCGTTGGGCGGCGCCGCTCACGCCTGTCGGCTGCTGGAGATTGTCGATGGGCGCGCCCTTTGGTCGCAGCCAAGTGCCTTGGTGGATGCTCGGGAGGAATCCCGATCCCCAATTACTGGCATGACCCTTGGGTAGCCCGCGGTCCAGTGGGTCACTCATCACGACGAAGGCCGGTAGATTGCCGCTTTCGCTGCCAAGGCCATAGGTGGCCCACGCTCCGACACACGGGAGTCCCATGCGAGTGGAGCCCGTGTTGACCATAAACAACGCAGGGCTGTGGTTGTTCGATTCAGTGTGGCACGAGTGAATAAAGGCCATTTTGTCGACATGCTGCGACAAATGGGGAAACAGGTCGCTGACCCAAGTGCCGCTTTGGCCATGCTGGGCCCACGCAAAGGGGGATTTCATTAACGGCCCGACCGAGTCGGTGAAAAACCCGGTGTTGCGGTCAAAACCGGCCAGTTCCTTGCCGTCGCTTTTAATGAGTTCAGGTTTGTAATCCCAGGTGTCGACCTGGCTGGGGCCGCCATTCATAAAGAGCCAGATGACGGACTTGGCGCGTCCGGGAAAATGAGCGGGCCGTGGAGCCAGCGGGTTCAGGCTGGCGGCTCGGGCGGACGGCAGGAGCAGGCCGGTGTCCTGCAACAGGCTGGCGAGAGCGAGCATTCCGGCGCCGCCGCCGGCGCGTCGCAGCAATTCGCGACGTGGGAGCAATGAGGCATTAATCGACATAAATAAATTCGTTCAGGCTGAGGACGACTTGGGCGAAGTCGATGAGGGCGAGAGTACGGGCGTTCGCGGCGCCGCTGGATTGATGACGGGTTGTCTGGGATTCGATGAAACCGATGGCGTCGGCCCGTTCGCGGTCGTCGGGGGCGCGGTTGAGGGCCAAGGTGTAGGCGGCGGTTACGGCGGTGGCGGGCGGTTGGTCGGGTTCTGGGGCGAAGCGGGCGGCGAAACCTTCAGCCCACGAGCGTGCTTGGGCGCTGTTCATCAACATCAACGCTTGGGGGGCGACGGTGGTGGTCTGGCGTTGTCCCTGGCTGACCAGCGGTTCGGGTGCGTCAAACGCCTGCATGGCGGGAATCATCTGGCTTCGTTTGATCGTGAAGTAGATGCTGCGACGGCGGCTGCCGTTGTCGAGCGTGCCGGGCCCAAACATGACTGGATCAAGGAGCCCAGAGACAAAAAGTAGCGAGTCAACCACGGCTTCGGCCTCGAGGCGGCGCATGGTGCGTCGGGCAAACAAGGTGTTGGCCGGGTCGGCATGCAGGGCGCCCTCCTGCAGACGGGTGTCCTGTTGGTAGGTGCTACTCGACATGATGAGGTGGTGGATCGGTTTCAGCCGCCAGCCGCCGCGAATGAGTTCGGAAGCGAGCCAGTCGAGCAGCTCGGGGTGTGAGGGACGGGCTCCTTGAGTGCCGAAGTCATTCGGGGTGGTGACCAGTCCTTGGCCAAAGTGGTGCTGCCACAGTCGGTTCACGATGACGCGGGCCAGTAGTGCGCCGGCACCGTCTTGTGGGTCCGTGATCCATTGGGCCAAGGCGCGGCGTCGTCCGGAGTAGCGGGCACCTGCGGGCGGAGGTGAGTGCCAGCGTGATTCGGTGGTTGATTCTGGCATCAGGACTTGGAGAAATCCTGGAGTGGCCACGCCTTTTTTGAGGTCGGTACTGCCGCGCGAGAGAAAGTGGGTTTCGGCGAAGAAGTCAGCTCCCTGACTGTGCATGCGCACCGGCGGATATCCTTCGGCGCAGACCATGATTTTGGTCATGGCTGGCTGGGGAGCGGATTGGGCATGAGCGGTCACTTGTTGCTGCCGGTGTCGCCAGTCAGGATCTGATTGTTTCCACCAGTTGAAGAGGGTGGCCCGTTCTTCGTGGGTCAGCGGAGTGGCGGGTTGATCTGACGGCGTCTGGCGTTGGAGGAGGGCGGCGACTTCGGTGGGTAGGGAATCTGCGTCCCAGGCCGGATGGACGGCCGAGGTGACGGCTAGTCGCGGACGACCAATGACATGCCGGGTGTTGAGTGCATACTCGAGTCGTACTTCGAGCGTGATTCCTCCCTCATAATCAATGGGTTCTGAGAATTCAAAAACGGCGGCGTGACTGGCGCCGAAGCGCGGATCGACGGCCCATCCGGTTTGTGGGTTGTCATCTAGAGCTGAGGCGACCGAGAGAGTGGTGGCATTTTGCTCGAAGGTGGCCCGGGCTTGGCGGATGGCCACTGGGACAGCCGGACCGCCCTCTCGTGGCGAGGCCATGATTTGAATCCGGCTCAAGCCGATGTTGCCATTGTCGGCGCGTCCGGGTCCGCCGTGGGGCAGGCTGGGATCGGCCATGGCTTCAAGGCGCAAGGCGCGCAGGGCGCGGGCCGTGGTGGAAACAGTCAATGTGTGGACGTCAGTCGCTTCGTTAGCGCCTTCCACCAGCAATGATCCGTCCTCCATCTTTTTGAAAGTCGCTCCGGCCTGCGAATGGGCATCGCGGATGTCCAGCTGCTCCCAAACAGCGGCGGCCGGCGCCGTCGCGCCCGCGGCTAGCCAGGCGTCAAACTTCGGAACCAATTCTTGTCGCTCCCACGTCGCCAATGCTTCCACCATCGGCGCATGATCGCGCGCAAAGGCTTCGCGTGCCCGCCGTGTGCCGTCCGGATCAAGATCCACCTCGATCTCACTGCGAACAGTCGTCGTAAATGTCGACAACATCCGGTAGTAATCGCTGGCCGGAATTGGGTCGAATTTGTGGTCGTGACAGCGCGCACAGCCGATGGTCAAGCCGAGCATCGCCGTACCCGTCGTCGCAAGCATGTCGTCCATCGCATCGTACCGCGTCCGCTCAACCTCGCTGGCCGTGATCTGGGTCGGAAATACCCCAGCTCCCAGAAATCCGGTGGCCGTCAAGGCAAGCGGATTGTCCGGCTCAAGCTCGTCGCCCGCCAGCTGCCAGCGGACAAATTGGTCGTATGGCATGTCCGCATTCAACGCTTTGATGACAAAATCCCGATAATGATACGCATGCGGACGGTCATAATCATGCTCGAACCCCGAGCTTTCAGCAAAGCGGGCGACATCCAGCCAGTGACGCGCCCAACGCTCGCCGTGGCGTGGGCTGTCGAGTAGTCGTTGGATGACCGTGGACCAGGCAGCGGGGGAGTCGTCGTCGACGAAGGCCGCGACTTCTTCCGGCGTAGGAGGCAGGCCAGTCAGGTCGAAGCTGGCGCGTCGAATCAGGGTGTGGCGGGCAGCTCGGGGATTGAGTTGAAGGTCTTTTTCTGCGGCGCGAGCGGTGATGAATTGGTCGACCGGGTGGGCGTGGTCCGGGTCTGCGGCGGTGTTTGCGGGCGGGGTGGATGGTTGCAGTGGTTGAAAGGCCCACCAGCGGCGATCCTGCGGGGTTATGGGTCGACCGTCAGGCGGGGGTGCCTCGCTGGGCGAGGCGGCGAGAACGGTCGTGCTGGCCATGGCGGCCGCCAGAGAAAGAAGACGTGCGAAATACGGGGGCATGGCGGGCATGAGCGTGATGACTAGAGGCTGTCAGCGTGCCTGAATTTTCAAATGATGGCCAGAGAGAAGGCGCTTGGACCGTCGGGTTTTTTCAGCCGCGGATTACCGTTCCCCGCTGAGGATGGGCGGTAGGGGTGGGGTGGTGGTGCGCATGCGCAGGGTTTTGCCCCGCAGGGTGATCAAAAACGCTAGGCCGACAATGAAAAAGACCATGAGGGCCAGCAGGGAGTTGCGCATCGAGCCGGTGAGCTGGGAAATGACGCTGAACGAGGCGGTTCCGACCACGATGCCGACTTTCTCGGTGACGTCGAAGAACGAAAACCAGGAAGCGGAATTCGAGGTGTTTTCCGGAATCAACTTGGCATACGTCGACCGTGAGAGTGACTGGACTCCACCCATGGCGAATCCGATGCAGCAAGCGAGAATGTAAAAGCTGAGACCGGCCTGCACGAAGTAGCCGCCGGCACAGACGCCGGTCCACACGACAACAGCGGCCGACAAGGCGCGAATATTGCCCGTTGCGCGGGAGAATTTCGAAAACATCTGGGCCCCCACGACCCCGAGGATTTGCAGGATGAGGATCGTCGAGATCAAGGCTTCTTGGCCCATGCCCAGAGTTTCCTCGGCAAACGGAGTAGCGACATACATCACCGTTTGGACGCCCATGCAGGTGAAAAAATACGAGACCAGAAATTGTTGCAGCACGGGATGGTCTTTCAGTTGGGTGGCAATCAAACCCAGCTGCCGGTAGCCATTGAGTAAATACCCTCCGGTCGCAGCCGGCCGCTCCGGACCCGTGCGGCCAACATCCGCAGGGAGCCGACTGAACGGGATCAATGCGAATCCCCCCCACCACAATCCAGTCATCAAAAATGACAGCCGGGAAGCGAGATCGGGGTCGATCAAAAATACCAGACCGAGACAGGCCACAAGCAGTAAGGCGCTTCCGACGTAGCCAAACGAGAACCCCTTGGCCGAGAGCGCATCAACTTGATCCTCGCTGGCAATATCAGGGAGATATGAATTGTAGAAAACAATGCTGCCGGCAAACCCGATGGTGGCCAGAATATACAACAAGACAGCCAGCGACAACGACTGGGCAGTGAAGAAATACAGCCCAGCACACGAGAACGCGCCAAGATAACAAAAAAACTTCATGAACCGCTTCTTTTGACCGGAATAATCCGACAAGGCGGTCAACAACGGACTGACCGCCGCGACAATCAGAAAAGCAATCGAGATGGCATAAATCAGCAACGAAGAAGCAAGGATCGGGTATCCGAAAAACTCGACAATCGGCCGCCCACTCGCGTCCTGGGCCACCGCAGCCACATCCGCCTGCGAATTAAAATAAATGGGGAAGACCGTCGATGTAATGACCAGCGGATAGACCGAATTGGCCCAGTCGTAGAGGACCCAGCCAGTGGTGATACGACGATCGTTTTTGGGCACAGGATTTCGCTCGTTGAAGGATGAGGCCATAGGCACCGTTACCACCTTTAACGGCCTCTAAGCAAGCGGAGAGGGGGAGGGGTGAAGTAAGGCCGAGGGCCACGGTTGGTTTTCCTGTTGCCGTGGGTCGTTGACCTCGGTCGCGGCGCCGAACGTCTCTCCGAACGATTTTTTGAGCCGAGGCCGAGGCCCGGATGCGAAGAAGCGGATTCGGATCCATTGTCTTGAAGGATGTGGCCTGGGGGCCAAGTGAGGAAACCGGGGCCACCGTACCCGGCTACAGTGGCGGCTTGGCCGCCGCGTAGAGGGGTTCGTGTGCGGATTTTCTGTAGCCGTGGGTCGCTGACCCCGGTTGCGGCGCCGAACGTCTCTCCGAACGATTTTTTCCCCGGGGGCGACTGGTGGCGGCGTTCGCAGTCAAATTGTCTAACCATCCGACCGCGAAGCTGACACCCTTTCCGACGCTGCACAGCACGAAGGCGGGTGAGACCCCTGCCTACGCCCTCCCAACATGACCCGCCCACCCGCTCCCCCAAAGGAAATTTCTATCAGCTCAGCCGTTCCGGATCATCTCGTTCAATACTTTGGCCTTCAGCAGCAGGGGCTGGACGTCCCATGCGGGCAGACCGTGCGTTCACCACGGACCGTCGGTCATTAACGCGCCAAGCCGCGCCGCACTCGGTGGTGCCAAATGGTGTTCATTGGAATGAACTTTTTCTCACCGCGCTTGCGGCTTGATTTTATCTTGGTGTTTTTACCTTATGACAGAAATGCGGTTTAAAAGTCGTGATATCATTTGTCCTTAATTGTCCCACCTTCGCCGCTCCAATTATTTACCCAACGTCCTCCTCTTTGCTTACTTCTATGAGAGTTTTTACTCCGTTACTCAGTTTTTTTCGGTTGTTTTGTTTTCTTGTCATGGTGTGGAGCGTGATGGTCTCGGTGCGAGGCGATCCGTCCTTCCTTACGCAGCCGGTGACGGTTTCCGCATTGGCCGAGACCTCCGATGGCCCGGCGCCAGTGTATCAATGCCTTAAAGACGTCGTGGCCATTTCCAAAACCGCGCCCGCGACACCAGCTGGGTTTGCTTTGATTTCGGCGGGAACGTTTCAGATGGGGGATTCCTTCGGCGAGGGCGACGCCGGTGAGCGTCCTCTCCGTCAGGTCACGGTGAGCGCGTTTTACATGGCTGAGCGGGAAACGACAAAGGCGTTGTGGGACGAGGTCAGGGCGTGGGGCGTATCGCATGGGTATACCGATTTGGCGGTTGGTGGCGGTAAAGCGAGTCATCATCCAGTGCAGAACGTTACGTGGTTTGATGTTGTTAAATGGTGCAATGCCCGCAGCGAGAAGGAGGGATTGGTTCCTTGTTACACGGTTGGCGGTACTCCTATGCGGACAGGAACTGCGATACCGGTCGTTCATTGGACGGCCAAGGGGTATCGCCTTCCGACGGAGGCGGAATGGGAAAAGGCTGCGCGCGGTGGATTGAAGGAGAAGCGGTTTCCGTGGGGAGATACAATCACTCACAGTCAGGTGAATTATCAAAGTAATGAACAATTTGCCCCTGACATCAGCCCGATGCGTGGATTCCATCCAACTTATGATATCGGTGATTTTCCTTATACCTCGCCCGTGGGAAGTTTTAAGGCGAATGAATATGGCCTGTATGACATGACGGGCAACGTATGGGAGTGGTGCTGGGACTGGTACGGGACCTATCCGTCCGGTGCACCCACTGATCCCCAAGGCAGTGCTTTGGGTTTGGTTCGGGTTCAACGAGGTGGCTCGTGGGGTAACTACGCGTATTTTTGCCGCGTTTCGACCCGGGATAGATGCAATCCGTTCCTCAGCGACTACGCCCTTGGGTTCCGTGTAGTCTTGTTTGCCGATGCCTCGGCGCGTGCGGCGCCGATCGTGACGACCGGAGTAGCGGTGGCGGGGGATGGGGCTGGGGTTTTTACGGTGAGTGGGTCGGTTATCTCGGAGGGTGGTTCTCCTGTCACTGCGCGCGGCGTGGTCTACGGTCTCGTACCGGAGCCCACCACGACTAGCGCGATGACGTCTCCCTCTGGGACCGATACCGGTGATTTTTCCAGTACGCTCGCCAACCTAGTACTAGACACGATCTACTACGCCCGCGCCTACGCCACTAATGAGGTCGGCACCCGCTACGGCGCTGAAATTACGTTTAAAACAGCGTCTGCGTCGCCCGTCGGATTTTCCTTGATTCCGGCGGGAACGTTTCAGATGGGGGATTGGTTTGGCGAGGGGGACGCCGGTGAGCGTCCTCTCCGTCAGGTCACGGTGAGCGCCTTTTACATGGCCCAGTGGGAAACGACGAAGTCGTTGTGGGACGAAGTGAGAGCTTGGGCGGTATCTCGTGGCTACACCGATTTGCCGGTCGGTGGTGGCAAAGCGGACACTCATCCGGTTCACTGGATCACGTGGTTTGATGTCATCAAATGGTGCAATGCCCGCAGCGAGAAGGATGGACTGACCCCGTGTTACACGGTGGTCGGCAGCCCACTGCGGACCGGAACTGCGATTCCGGTCGTCAATTGGAAAGGCAATGGGTATCGACTGCCGACAGAAGCTGAGTGGGAGAAAGCCGCTCGCGGTGGATTAAACGGGAAGCGGTTTCCGTGGGGAGATACAATCGACCATAGTTTGGCAAATTACAATAGTAGTAGCACCGAAACCTATGACATCAGTCCGACGCTTGGCTTGCATCCGACTTATGCCGTGGGCAGTTGGCCCAACACATCGCCCGTGGGAAGTTTTGCGGCAAATGGTTATGGATTATACGACATGATGGGGAATATCTATGAGTGGTGCTGGGATTGGTATGGGCGCTATGCGCCCACTGTACCAACCGATCCTCAGGGAAATTCTTTAGGGACAAGCCGGGTTATGCGGGGCGGCAGTTTCTATTATTCTGGAAATTATGGTCGCGCCGGGTGCCGCAATCGGAGTAATCCGGTTGAGCCGAACTATGACGTAGGGTTTCGCATGGTTCGAGGACAGTAGTCTCACCGCGAGCATTGAAGGCGGAGCATATCAGTCGGCAAGGGCGACGCAGAGCCTCGACGCTCGGTCTGGCAGGGAGTGACGGCTGGCCGGAAGCCGGTCCGTCCCGAACAGCGCTCATTTAGTCCACAAAACGTGAACGATAAACAGATAATTAAGTAGCAAGTCGACAAAATTTTGATGGTAAGTATTTTATATGAAATCATCTCGTCGTCCCGAATTTCCTCAATTCCGCTCCCAGTGGGGTGTGATGAAGAAGGTGCGGCGGCAGGTAGCGGCCCACCGCTCGCTGCACAGTCTGGAGAAGACGATGGCCCGATTTCTGTCCGCTGGTCTGGTTGCAGAAAGTAGGGTGGCGGCTGGCGGACCGGATCTGCGCGCAGGCTCCCTTCGGGCCCGGTTGCCACGGTCGGCGGATGCTCGTGGTGGATTGAACCACCGTGCAAACGCCGGACACCACCCAACACCTTGGACTGGCGGCAGGGTCAGTGTCTTGGAAAAAACGACCGTCTCGTGACCATGTCCACGCCTGATGAGGCCAGCTGCGACATGCTCCTGCTCTGTGCCCTCGACCAACTCCCGCGCCGTCCCGGTAGACGCCAGTCCAGAGCCGCCAAAACACCGCTCCCAGAAAACGCTTGGCACCGCAGAACCAATCCCTATGGGTCTCTCGTTTCAAAATCTTCTCTCCGTTCCGGATTCCGCCAATGACGCCACCCGCAAAAAGCACATTCCTTTTAAATCAGGCTCTCCTGCGTTCTTCGGTCCGATTTGGTTTGGTGTCGGCGCTCTTCCTCTCCCGCGCCTTGGCATCCGTGCAGCTCGACATACCGCCCCGTCTGCAATGGGACGAAAACAGTGGCTACTGCGGCGAGGTCTCAATCCAGTCGATCGCGCTCTTCTACGGCGCTTACATTTCTCAGTATCGGATCCGCGCGATCATTGACCCGAGTCAGGAGCAAGACACTCTGGTGCCGCATAACTCTGGTCCGATTTTTGACGCGCTCCGTCTCAACTACGCGGCATGGAACTCCAATTCCGCGAGACCTCAATACCAACCATTTCTCGTATGGGTGAAAGGCCACCTGGCCCAAAAACACCCCGTGATTTTCGACGTGTTTAGCCAAGGTCTCGACGACCCAGATTACGACCACATCATCACTGCCACCGGCTTTACCTCGCCGGACACCACCATCTACCACGATACCGACACTCTTGTATTCAACGACAACTACGCCGCCACGCCTTTCACCCGCACTTTCGGCTCTCTGCCCGATACTCGCAGCATGAACGGTAACGGTGCGGCCTACACCTATTGCCTCCCGCGCGACTTCGACTACGGCTGCGCCGTGACCGGCATCAAGGACGATTCCGGCACTGCTCTGCCGGTTTACGTCGCGGTCGATCAATGGAACGAGCCGAACCTCGTGCTCTCCGCCGCGCCCGTGCCCATGAGTGCCGTGGTGACCATCCGCTCTCTCACCGCCGGCTCGGACTATGTTTTACTGCGCTACAACAGTTACCAGACCGTCCCCACGAACAACTACCTCGCGAGCTCCTATAGCAAAGCGACCTACTTTTCGGCTACCGGCGCCACCCGTTCGATCAATGACACCTTCCTGTCCGACGCGACCGTGATCTACCGCTGCATTCCGGTGTCACTCGTGCCGCCCGTCATCACCTCCTTCGACGCCACGACGACGACTCTTACCCTGCGTTTCTCCACGCAAACCAACCGTACCTATTACGTCGAAGCCTGCGACGATCTGGCGTCCGCGCAGTGGACAAAAGTAGCCACCAACCTCGTCGGCACTGGCGGGCCGCTCACTTACACCGGAACCCGGACGCAGGGCGCCCTACGGCGTTTCCTGCGCGTCGGTGTGAAGCTGCCCTAAACGCCGTACGACTCCGGCAGCACCATCAGCCCGCTCTCTCCTCATTCGCTCATCACTCCGATTTTCAGTCAAGAATCTTCTCCTGACCCCTTTTTTCTGCGCGTCGGTGTGAAGCTGCCCGACTCCGGCAGCACCATCAGCCCGCTCTCTCCCCATTCGCTCATCACTCCGATTTCAGTCAAGAATCCTCTCCTGACCCCTTTTTTTGTTCGCCTTGAGGGTTGTGGGTTCATTTTACAGAGCCGGCATTAGGCTCATGATATTCGCTGGTGATTTTTTTTGGTCGAGGAACCCGGCCATGGTTTTCATGTGGGGATCGATGTGGGCGAAGAATTTTTTATAACTGGCGCAGAGGTAATTCAGGCCTTCTTCGCCGTCCGGGGTGGTCATGAATCGGTGTTTTGGGCATTCGCCATGGCAGGCGAAGCGCACGCTGCATTCGAGGCAGTATTTGGGAAGCGACCGTGATTTGTTTTCCCCGAAGGCGCGTTGTTGATCCGAGTTCACCATGTCACCGAGCGCCTGATTCATGATGTTTCCGAGTTTGTATTTCGGGTAGACGAAGTGGTCGCACGAGTAGAGGTCGCCATTGTGTTCCATAGCGAGGCCTTCGCCACAGTCTTTGAGGAAGAGGCAAAGGCCCGGCCCCATGCCGGCCCAGATGCCGAGGGAGACGTCGAACATTTGGACAAACACGCGTCCGACGTCGCGGCGGACCCACTGGTCAAAAATGGCGATCAAAAAGTCGCCATAGGCAGCGGCGGGCACGCTCCAGTCGGTGACGGGGGAGGTGGCTTGGCCGGGTTCTGGGGGTTCGGCAAAATCCAGCCCCGTGGTGGCGGCGGCCGGGGTGGGCAGGCGTTCCACCAGTGGAATGAACTGGATGTAACCGGAGCCGGCCTCGCGGAGGAAATCGTAGATTTCGATCGGGTGGGCAGCGTTGCGGGCGCTGACCACGGTCAGGGTGTTGAATTCGACGCTGTGTTTTTTCAGGTATTCCAGTCCGCGCATGACCCGGTCAAATGTCGGTTTCCCTCCCTTGTCGACGCGGTGGGCGTCATGAAACTCGCGCGGGCCGTCGATGCTTAAGCCGATGAGAAACTGATTTTCTTTAAAAAACTGGCACCAGGCGTCATCCAGCAGGGTGCCATTCGTTTGCAGCGTGTTATTGATGACTCGACCGCCGGCGAATTTTTTTTGGAGTTTGACGATCTGTTGGAAGTAATCCAGTCCGAGTAGGGTGGGTTCGCCTCCTTGCCAGGCGAATGTGACTTCCTGAGTTTTTTGCGATTCGATGTATTGGCGGATGTACGTCTCGAGGACATCCGGTTTCATCTTGAAGTTTTCGCCCTTGGGGAAGAGCGATTCTTTTTCGAGGTAGTAGCAGTACGAGCAGTCCAGATTACAAATTGGACCGACCGGTTTGGCCATGACGTGGAAGTTGGCCGTGACAGGGGAGCGGGTATTCAAGGGGGGTGATGGGTGGCCGGTGGGGCGGGGCGGGGCGGGGCGGGGTTACGCGTCCTGTAGGACATGGCGGTTGTTCCACAGGTAGCGGATGCCGGACCACACGGTGGTGAAGACGGCCAGCCAGAGGAACACTTGTCCCAGCCAGGCTGGGGAGAGAGCGGGAACCTCAAAGAATGGGGCAAACCATTGTAATGGAGGTTCTTTGACGGCGAGCCAGAGCAATCCATAGACGAGCACGGCGATTTGCGCGCCGGTCTTCCATTTGCCCCAGCCATCGGCGGAAAGTACCACCCCGTGAGTGGCGGCCAGCGTGCGCAGCCCGGTGATGAGAAACTCCCGGGCCAGCACAGCGCAGCCGACCCAGGCCGGAATGACGCCAGCCACAGCCAAGATGACAAAAGCAGAGCAGGTCAGCACCTTGTCCACCAGCGGGTCCATGAGCGCACCAAAATTCGTCACGAGTCCGTATTTGCGCGCCAACCAGCCGTCTAAAAAGTCGGTCACGGAACCGATGATGAAAAGCAAGGCCGCCCAACTCCACGTCCACGGCACTTCCATAGACACGACAGCGACAAAAATGCCGGTCAGAACAAGGCGGGCCAGGGTGATCTGATTGGGTAAATTCAAGAGTAGAGTGGCCGGAATCGAAAGAGTAGACACGCTTTCATACGCCAACCGGCGCCCGGGCTCAATCGTTCATTGCAAGAATCAAGGGCAATCCAAGGCCTCGATTGGTTTTTTCCAAATCGGAACTTCCAGCTTCAATCGGCGTAAAAGCGTCTGGCTGACAGCAAAGGCTTCGGCGCTGTGCGGGGTGGCCACCGCGAGCAAAATCGACGCCTGTCCGGCCGCGACCTCGCCGAGCGTATGATGGATGTAAATGAGCGCTTGGGGATGATCGGCAGCCGTTTCTTCGGCAAGCGCCCGCAGCCGCGCTTGAGCCATGGGGAGGTAGGCCGTATAACAAATCCCATGGATCGGAGATCCTTGTTCCAGCCCCCGAACCACTCCGGTAAAACATAATTCGGCCCCATGGTGCGGCGAATGAAACGAGTGGCTGGTCGCCAAAGGAGAGCTGTCCACGCGAGTGCTCACGCGCGCGGCCGCGGTGGCCTTGGTGCCTGCCGTCGCGGCGGCGGCGGCGGCGGTTGCAGCGGTGTCAGCAGCCTCGGTAGACGGGGCGTGGGCTTGGGGCGCGGGGGATGGCGGAGTCATGACGCGTGTCCTGTAGATACGGGCCACTCGGCGGTTGCGCCAGTGAAAGCCTTGCGGGTCACGCCCGCACGATGGCGGTGGCCGCGGTGGCGGTGGCGCGGCGGCAGCAGTCGCCCTCGGTGGCGGGCTGGCTTGCCTGTCCTGTCGATTTTCATGCTTCTGGCGGTGTGAATTGACTGGTCATGGGTGGTAGTTCCCGCGATGATGCCACTTCCATGAAATCATTTTTTCCCCGTTGTTGTGGGCCCGTGCCTTGGCGGGTGGCCGTTACTTTTGCTTTTTTTGTCATGTCATCGTTCTTGTCCAGTGCCGGCGAGCCGCTTCAGGTGTCCTTGCGATCGAGGACCAAGGAGGGCGTTGTTACGGAAAAACCAGCGGCGTGGAATCCAGCCAAGACGGCGCTCATTATTTGCGACATGTGGGATGACCATTGGTGTGCTTCTGCGGCACGGCGGGTGGTGGAGCTGGCTGGGCCCATGAATGAGACGATTGCGGCGGCGCGTGCCCGCGGGGTCTTGATTATCCATGCTCCCAGCAGTGTGACTGGCTTTTATCGCGATACGGCGCAGCGCAAAATGGCCCAGACGGCTCCCTTTGTGGCTACACCGGTTCCACTGGCGTCGGCGCAGCGATGGGGCACGGCTTGGTGCTGGACGGACGCCAAGCGGGAAGCGGTGCTGCCGATTGATGATTCGGACATGGGATGTTCCTGTGCCGGGACCTCGTGTGAAATTCGCGAAGCCTGGACCCGCCAGATTGCCACGCTGGCACTAGAACCGGGCGACGCCTTGACGGATGACGGTCAGGAAGTGTGGAATTTATTGCAGCAGAGGGGGATCGAAAACGTGATGATTTGCGGCGTTCATTTAAACATGTGTGTTTTGGGTCGGCCGTTTGCCATCCGGCAGTTAGTCGGGCTTGGGGTGCGGGTGGCCTTGATGCGTGACTTGACGGACACCATGTACAATCCGGTGCGTCCGCCTGGGGTCGATCATTTTACGGGCACGGATTTGGTGGTGGCGCATGTGGAAAAGTACTGGTGTCCGTCGCTGACGAGCACGGTTCTGACCGGACGTGCGCCGTTTGTTTTCAAAGACGATGTGCGCACGAAGTAGGCGGTGATGGTGCTAACCATTTGCGCCGAGGCCAATCATGCCTAAACACCCATCCTCCCGGTCGTTGTCTCCGGCACCACGGCCGCCTTGGGCCGCGGCGCCGTCCCGACGGTTTTATTTCATCACTTCATCCACACGTACTGCCACATCATGAGTCAAGCTGACTTCGGCCTCATCGGCCTCGCCGTCATGGGACAAAACCTCGTGCTCAATGTCGAGAGCCGCGGGTTCACCGTCTCCGTCTACAACCGGACCACCGCGACCACCGACGAATTCGTGGCCAAACACCCTGGGAAAAACCTGATCGGTGCGCAATCGCTGGAAGAATTTGTCGGCAGTCTGAAACGGCCGCGGAAAATTCAAATCATGGTCAAGGCGGGCGGACCGGTCGATGCCGTCATTGAACAATTGATCCCGTTGCTCGATCAGGACGACATCATCATCGATGGTGGTAACTCGCTCTACACCGATACGGAACGCCGTGATGCTTGGCTGGCGGGCCAAGGGTTGCGGTTCATCGGCGCTGGCGTTTCCGGCGGCGAAGAAGGGGCTCGCAAAGGCCCCTCGATCATGCCCGGCGGGCCGGCCAGCACCTGGGAAGTCATGAAGCCGATTTTTGAAAGCATCGCGGCCAAGGTCGATGGCGAGCCGTGTGTCATTCACATCGGTCCCGGCGGAGCTGGGCACTACGTCAAAATGATCCACAACGGGATCGAATACGGCGATATGCAGCTCATCTGCGAAGCCTACAACATCTTTAAACACGCCGGTTTCACGACCGAAGAAATGGCCGCCATTTTTAATGAATGGAATGAAGGCGATTTGCAAAGCTACCTGATCCAGATCACCGGCAAAGCGCTGGAACAAAAAGACAGCGAAACTGGCCAGCCGATCGTCGAATTGATCGTCGATAAGGCCGGACAAAAAGGTACCGGTCAGTGGACACTGCTCAATGCCGCCGAAAATGCTGTCGTCATCAGCACCATCAACGCCGCCGTCGAAGCACGGATTCTTTCTAGTCAGAAAGCCCAACGCGTGGCCGCCAGCAAAGAATTGCACGGCCCCACCGTGGCCATCTCCACCGCCAAAGCCGAACTGGTCAAAAAAGTTCACGACGCCTTGTACGCCTCAAAAATCGTTAGCTACGCGCAAGGACTCGACCTCATCAAAACCATGGGGGAAAAGAAATCATGGGGACTGGATCTGGGACGCATCGCCAGCATTTGGCGCGGCGGCTGCATCATTCGTGCCCGCTTCCTCAACCGGATCACGGACGCCTACCGCAGCAATCCAACCCTCGTCAATCTCATGCTCGACCCGTTCTTCAAGAAGGTGCTCAGCGATACCCAGCAAAATTGGCGTGAAGTCGTGGCGCTGGCCTCGCTCAATGGCATTCCCGTGCCAGCCTTCAGCGCTAGTCTCGGCTATTACGATAGCTATCGCGCCGAACGACTGCCGGCCAATCTGTTGCAGGCCCAGCGCGACTTCTTCGGCGCCCATACCTACGAGCGCCTCGATAAACCAGCCGGTGAGTTTTTCCACACCGATTGGCCTGAAGTCATCGAGTAATCGTTGCGACGTCCGAGACACGGAGGCTATGCGGCGTTCCTTCAGAACGCGAGGTTGTTTTGCCGGGTATTCCCAGGGGTTGGCACCCTGGGCTGGTATGCGAGGCCCCTTCAGGGCCGCTAACCGACGGAGTCGGATCAGTGCTCGACAGGGAAGTTAACTTACCTGCGTAGTTGTCTCGTATGCGGATTTTTTGTAGCCGTGGGTCGCTGACCCCGGTCGCGGCGCCGAACGCCTCACCGAACGTCTTTTTGG
>CAJBME010000146.1 GCA_903954065.1 uncultured bacterium | reverse complement strand
GACAACTACTCGTCGGCGCAGTCGCACGCCGATCCGACGTCATGCAGACCGCCCCTGTCGCAGATCCAGTCGAGACTGGCCGAGACAGGAACCCCCGAAGCCTGAGCGTCGGGGGCGGCGACGAACAGCCAGCAGACGAGGGCAGTCAGGATGGCTCCCAGGATCAGGAACCCCCTCATGCGACGGCCTTCTTGGGCGCCCTCTTGGCCGGTGCCTTCTTGGCCAGTGCCTTCTCGGCCGGTGCCGGTGTCCCGGTGGCTTCGATCGACGCCGTGAGCTTGGCAAGCAGATCCGACACGTCGTTGATCGAGTTGTCGTCACCGCCGGGCGTGATGCTGGCGATCTCCCCACCAGCGGCCTTCACACTGATCGCCTCGTTGAGGTTGTCGGTGTAGGTGTCGGCGTAGTCGGACGGCTTCCAGCCTTTGGTCATCGTCTCGGCCAGCGACCGCATCACCGGCATCAGCCGGGGATCAACATCGGCGTCACTGTCGGGAACCCCGCTGGCTTCGCGCAACTCGTCGGGCCACATCATGTTACGGATGATGAGGGAGCCGGTGGTCTGCTCGACGTCCAGCAGCGCCAGGTGGTTACGTCCCCACCGGACGTAGGTGACGATGCCGACGATTCCCTGCTCGGACAGCACAGTACGGATCATCTTGTAGGTGACCTCGGCCTGCTTGCGCTTGGGGTCGGGGATCAGCCGGTAGATGTTCTGGTCGGCGAACAGCATCGGGTCGATCTGCTCGGCTTTGACGAAGTGCGGAACCTCCAACGCGGAGCCGGTGTTGGCGGCGACTGTTTCCAGTTCGCTAGCGGTGAGAACGACAGTCTCCCCGCTCTCGTCGAAGCCTTTGCAGACGTCATGCGAACTGAGGACTTCTCCGCAGCTTTCGCAGGACTTGGGCATCTTGACCTTGCCGTAGCTGCCGTCGTCGTGCTGGTGATACATGCTGCCTTTGCGGTCGTGACTCTCGATGACACCGAGCATCTTGACGGGGCAGCTGACCAACCCGACGGTGAGGTCGAGGTTGGCGATGGAGCGGGTAGAAGGTGCAGCCATGATGATTTTCTCGCTTTCTTTCGTGGGGGAAAGGTGTTGCGGTTTGCAACACTCAGTGCTTTGTTTCGGCGGCAGCTTTTTGGGCTGCACGCCTGACTCGCTGGTAGTCGCGCCACCATGTGCGGCACTTAGAGCAATGGCACTCGTAGTGAGTGGCACCGGTCTGTGTGCCGTGCATGTCGTCGGGACACCCGCGTGCTATGGCGCGGTTTTTTGTTTCGCGCCGTTGTTGACTTTTCCGTTCGTTGAGGCATCTCGGCGAGCATGTCTCCGGTGGCCGTCCACGGCTGGATGGGATATTGAAGGCACCGCCGCATACTAGGCATTGCCGCATGTGCGTTTCCTTTCTGCTGGGTGTTGCGCTTTGCAACACGGTGAGGGTGCCCGCTGGGAGTCGGGGTGGCTCCCAGCGGGCAGACTTCAACCTTCATCTATTAGTATACCATAGACAAGGGTATTTGTCAATAGGGTACCAATCGCCGATTAGGCCAGTTCCCCATAGCAATCAGCCGCCGACTTCTCACCGGCGATCACCTGCTCGACCGCCGACAGACCGTAGCCGTTCGCTGCCAGGAACTGCAGGTACGCCGCATGGACAGGGCCGGGGCCACGCCACGCATCCCGAGGGGTCAGAAACTCCAACGAACCCAACGTCACGCCCAGCAGAACAACCTCGGCCCGGGCATCGGTAACATGATCCAGCAACTCCCCTGACCGAATGTCACCACCCAGCAACTCGCTGGCGACATCACCGCCCCGCTGAAGCAGATACGGATCGGCGACCAGACGCTCCGCGATGAACGTAGCCGTCCCCTTCGGTGGAGTTTTCCGCTGCAACAACTCGGTGACGAACTTCCGGCGCACCGACATCGCAGCATCGCCGGCCTTGTTCAGCGCGATCAACCGACGACGCTCAGCCTTCTCCGCGGCCTTGCGTTCCAGATCATCCGACGTCAGGTCGGGTGTCCGTGACGCGTCGGCCGTACCGTACCAGCCTGTTGCCGTCAGACCTTCGGCTTCCAGGTTGACGCAGAAGTACGAAGAAGGAACCCACTCGATCTTCTCGACAACCGAGTCGCAATGCAGCATCCCCTCCTCGGCTTTCGCCTCGGGATCGCTCTCCGTCGACCAGTCGATCAGCGACTCATCGACAGGATTGCCTTCCAGGTCGGTGAACACCGCCTCGTCGCTCAGGGTGATCGCCCAATTGTCCGGGTTTTTCACCGCCGACTCATCGGCAGAGTTGCCGTCAGCCGTCAGAAGCGCGTGTAACGGCACCATCTCGGCGGCGATAGCCTCGTTGATGCTGAGCACCGCGAAGCCCTTCTCACGCCACGGTGCCGCCGCTTTCTCCCGCTCAGCAGCAGCGATGCGATCCCTCCGCGCACGTTCCACTTCGTGCTCGAAATAGTTACGGCCGACCGCCTTCATCAGACGATCCACAGCAACATCGTCACCCTCGAACTCGGCGATCGCTGCGGCCTCATCCAGCGTTACCTCGCCGGAAATCAGCGCAGACATTGCCGTCTCCGACTCGCCCACCGCCTTGGACTTCTTCACCCGCTCCGGGGACACAGACAGCCGCTTGGCGACCTTCGTCATCGACATACCGGTGTCCAACAGCTGTTGGATGCCTTTCACCCGATCCACGGAGGTCAGCGACAGCCGGTGATCGTTTTCCACGATCTGCTGCGACAGCCGCGTGGCGGTGTCCAGGTCGGTGTCGGAGATGTAGACCGGGATGGAGGCCAGTCCTGCCTCCCGGGCGGCGAGGGTGCGCCGCTGGCCGGCACGAACTTTAACCTTGCCGTCCTCCCGCACCGCGACCACAGGCACAAGTACGCCCTGCTCTTTGATCGACGCGATGAACTGCTTTGTGAGGGACGCTTCCGTCCTCACATTTGTCTCAACCTCGACCTCGTTGGGATCGAGGTGTTCCAGCACTCCGGTAGGTAGTGATGTTGTCACTTCTTTTTACCTTCTTCCTGTGAGATGTCGGTGTTGCAATCCGCAACACCGTAGGTCGGCAACTCATATCCGTTACGGGTGAGCCACCAGTCGGTTTCGCTCCATGCCGTATCGACATGGAAGCCGTCATCGGTTTTGAGCGCATCCGTCCCGCAGCAGGAACAGCCGCCGGAAATGCCCATGTCCTCTGCGACGGCGTGTGGAACGTGCCACCGAACCCAATCCTCGCCGTCCAGCCGATAGACCAGAAGTGGCGTGAGCCACGGAAGAAGCTTTTCCATGTGCTGGTGGTTGTCGGGGTGTGGCGCCCGAATCCGAACTGTCGATTCCAGGTCGTGATGATCGCTGCGCTTTAAGCGCACTTCATACCTCCTTCTTGTGGGGCGGTGTTGCAAATCGCAACACCGTCCTTTTGGCACTCCCACCGCAGGGCGCGGCAGAAGCGTGCTGAGGAACAGCGGGTGTAGGCCGGATAGCCGGGTATTGGAATCCAGACCTCCGCTTCATTCACGGATCACCTGATACGGGTCACCGCCCAGCAGGAGCAGGGATCGGCCGTTGTCCCACTTCACCCCGATCTGACGGGTGTACTCGCAGGTCCATTGGCCGACCCAATCCACCGTCCCCTTAGTGCCGACAGGGATGGGATGGGGATCGTCCATGTGGCCGGTGACCTGCACACGATCACCGACCTGGACGGGCGCTTTTACCCCCTCGGATGCCACGACGCACCCCCGTCATGGGAGTGCAAGCCCGACGCCACGACAGCCTTGTCGACCGTTCGACCGGCCAGCCTCTCAGCCTTGATGATCGCCATCTTCGCCTGATGGGAGCCACGCGCCATGATCGCCCGATACACACACGCATCGGTCATGCCATCCCTGACATCTTCGGGGATGCCGATGAACGTGATCCCGCCCTGGCCGCCGACCTTCGCGGTGACACGGCCAGCGGCGAGCAGCTTGTCCACCTGCTGACCCCGTTTACGCAGCTCCGCGGCACGCTCGGCGATCGTTTGGCCCTTCTTGAGCTTCCTGTCGCACGGCATCAGACAACCTCCTCGAAGTCAAGATCCATGCTGGACGGCTGAGAGCGAGCCGGGGTCTCCACCGGAGCATGACTTTCGAAGTCCAGCGCACGGCTAAACCGCTCATGCTCGATCACCACCTCGTCGGTGGACATCCCGAAGTCCAGGAACGAACTACGGGCAACACCGATCTTGGCGATAGCCTGCCGGTCAATCTCGATGGCAGCCTGCTCACCAGACGCGACGATCTTCCGGGCAGCAGCACGGGCCGTGTTCACCGCAGAAGCCACATCGGCGTTCGCCTCCGGTGACAACATCTGGCCGATGTCGAGCAGCTTCGCGCAAGCAGCCCGAACCTTCTTCACGTCCAGATTTTGCAGACCGTCCTGCATCTGCGCCATGAACCTCTCCGTCTCAGAGAACAGGGCGCGGGCAGCCTCAACATCATCGGCGACAACCTCACCGCAGATGACGTTGATTTCGACACGGCTGAACACCGCTTTCTCGTTGAAGTCGGCAGTCAGCTCGCGGGCCTCCCTGATCGCCACTTTCAGGTCATCGCGACGATCCAGAGGGCACAGCGGGCCGTGGGCCGTGTCAGCGCACAGCCTGGTGATGAGGTACCGGGCGCGGTTTGCGACCTGGCTCGCCAGCTTGGCCTCCGCCGGATCGAACACGATCTTTGTGGTGGCCCAGCTGGAACGCTCCGTGCCTGACTCGGTGAGATGGGCACGTTCGATGTCCCGCTTTTGGTAGCTGCGGTTACCTGACTGGCGGGCATGAACGCTCACCAGCAGACCGGGTCGGATGGTACGAATGTTGACGTCACTCATTTCTTTCCTCATTTCTTTTCAGTGGTTGAAGTGTTGCGCTTTGCAACACCCTGTTGTGCTAGAAGTCCAGCGTGCGGACGTTTTTCTGGGCCTGCGGGGTGCTCGCATCAGGTCGTGTCGCCAACCGGGCACGGCTCGACCAATTGGAACGCAGCTGTTCGATCTTTTCCGACGACGTTCTGGACAGCGGAATGATCTTGTTTGCCGCCGACACAATGTCTTCGGTCGTGACCTCGCGGGCACCGTCAGCGAACGCCGAGAACATGGCGTCGTGTTCGATAGCAGCGGCGACCTCAGCGCCAGTGAAACCAGCAGTCGCATCAGCTACAGCGTGCAGGTCGATGCCCAGCTTCTTTGCATCACGCCCATTGCTCCGTAGCGTCGCCGCAGAGATAGACGCACGCTCCGACTTTGTGGGCAGGTCGATGAACCAAATGTCATCGAAACGGCCTTTCCGCAGGAACTCCGGCGGCAACGCAGACGGATCGTTAGCGGTCATCATCACGAACGCCTGACCGGAGCGGTCCTGCATCCACGTCAGGATTGCGCCCAACGCATCAGAGGACACGCCGCCGTCAGATGCACCGGATGTTGCACCTTGCAACGCCTTCTCAACCTCGTCGATGTAGACGATGACCTGACCGATCGCGTCGATCAGACTGAAAATCGACCGCAACCGAGACTCCGACTCGCCGACATACTTGCCTTTCAAGGCGTTAATGTCCAGGCGCATCACCGGCCAGCCCCACTCGGAACCGAGGGCTTGGCAGGACAGCGTTTTACCGCAGCCGGAAACGCCGAGCAGCATCACACCCTTGGCGAGCTTCAAGCCGTAGGCGCGGGCCTCCGGCGTGAACGTGATTCGGGTTCGTTGCATCTCCTCCTTGAACAGGTCGAGACCGCCGACAGAATCGAACCCGCCGGGGCGAGGCTCGTAATACGTCAGCGCCGGTTCACGGTTGATGAGCCGTTTTTTCTCTGCGCTGATCGCGGCCACGTCGATGCTCCCGCCTTCGATCAGCGACCGGGCGAACGTGGTCTGAACTTCCAGCGAGGACAGACCGACGGCCGCGTCCACAGCAGAATCGCGGACACCGCGCTTGCCGAGAGCTTCCTTGACCCTGGTTTGCAGCGGATTGCTGTCGCTGTTCGGCAGCACGCTGATCTGATTTTCCAGGATCTCGTTGATCTCATCCCGATCCGGCAACGGCCAGTTGATCACGTCGAGTTCACCGTTGGACAGGGCGGGCGGCGGCGAATCACCGGAAGACACAATGATGATCGCCTGGGCCACGTTACGGGCCGTGCCCGACAGTCCGTCAGGGCGCAGCATGTTGCGGATTTTGCGGAGCGTCACCGCACCGGCAACACCTTCCAGCCACGGGCCTAAATCCCGAAGTATCCAGACGTTGCGGTCGGTGTCACTGTTGGAAATGTTGGCCTTCGACTTATCCTCGATCATCTTGAGGATTTCGTCGGGGCCTTCGGCGGCGTTGTAGTCGGGGTTGCCCCGGACTGGCGAGCCGTCAATGTCGACCGCGCCGTTGGCGATGTCCCAGATGCGGGGGCGGTAACCGGCCTTGGCGATAGCAGGAATCAAGTCCTGCTCGGTGCGGGATTCATCTTTGGACACGATCCAGAATCCAGCGCAGCGTGCCCTGAGTGCGAGGGTGATCGCCGAACCGGCGGTCTGACCTCTGGTAGGGGTGTTGCGTTCCGCAACAGGTGCTTCTGCTGTTTTTGCGTTGGGCATGTTCCTACTTTCTTTTCGTGGGGAAAGGGTGTTGCAGAGCGCAACACTCCGAATGAAGGCAGACTTCGGCCTTCTAACTACTATTCTACCAGGTCAGAGCTGTTTTGTCAATAGGGTGGAATCGCTCACCTCCTGCTTGAACTTCATCTGACTGACCGTGCACTCCTTCGCGAGAATGTCGTCCCGCACACCCAGATACACAGGCTGATAAATCCTTCGACCCGCCGTCGCGTAGAGATAACGAATCTCCACAACGTCGCCGGCATTGGGGATCTCCTTGTTCGGTGGGATAGCGCAGTCACCGACGTACACCCATTTGTCGCCGTCGAGAAGGCCCACCGAAACGGATCGCTTGTCGTTGATCCGGGCGACAACCGCGGACAGCGTTGCCACAAACTTCAACTTGAGCTGATGCCCGCCGAAGTTGGGCCTACCCGCCCTGTAAGGGGAGTCGATCCGCTTGAACACCGCACCCTCGGCGTTGGCCTGCAGCAGCTTCCGCAGGTTGTCGGCCTTCTCGTCGGCTTCCGTCCACGTCTTGATGGTGCGGATCGTGACACAGTTCAGCCCAAGGGCACACAGCAGCCGGTAACGGTTAAGCGCGCCCACTGGACGAGCGTCTTCGCCGTTCAAGCTGAGCAGATCGAATGCGTGGTAGACGTTGCCGATCACCTCACCGTCCAGGGTGAAGTCCTGATCGACGCCGAGAGCCACGTCCACAATGGGCTGAGCTACAGCGGTGATGACACCCAGCTTGTTGATGCCCTCAACCCGAGCGCCAGTCTTGCGGAGAATCAGACGTCGGCCGTCCATTTTCTCCTGCATTAGCCACGCCGGATCAGCGACTAGCGACATAGCCTGCCGTTCGTCGATGGTGTTGAGAAGCTGCGGCCTCACATCAGCAGCAACCTTGTTGACGTTGGACTGATACGGGGTGCCAGCCACGCCTGCCGTGTAACCCTTGGCCTGCTTCTCGTTGACCAGCTTCGCAAAGATTTTTTCGGCTGCCGCAAGAGTGACCGGGCTGGTGGTCTTGGTGCCAGTTGTCAGCGTTGCATTGCGCCTCCCGTAAGCAAAATTGACACGGTAGCCGCCGCCGTCAGGGTCGATGGACGCCTGATAAACCTTGTCGGATCGCTCGTCGGTGTAGTACAAGGTGATGGTTTTGTGGGTCACTGTGTTTCCTCTCGCTTGAAGTGATACCAGGGCACGTCGCGGCGGCCCGTGTCGGTGGGCACATTGCAGGCATGGCCTGGTTGGGCATTACATACCGGACAAATCAGCAGGCGGGGCGCGGTAAGTTCTCCGCTCATGGTTTTCCTTCCTCGTCATTTTCTGCGTCGATAGCTGCTTCCAGAGAGCGGAACAGCCCTTGGATTACCTTCCCGAACTGGGCACCGTCCTGTGCCGCGTCCAGCGCCTCGG
>CAJBME010000145.1 GCA_903954065.1 uncultured bacterium | reverse complement strand
GGTTCTTCGTATCCGGCCCCCTGGCAAAAAGACGTTCGGAGAGGCGTTCGGCGCCGCGACCGGGATCGGCGACCCACGGCTACAAAAGATCCGGATCCGAAACAACTGCGCAGGCGGCAAAGCCGCCACTGTAGCCGGGTCCGCTGGCCGTGGCGACTAGCTCTGGGCTGTGGGTTTGAGGAACACGTAGTTGTCGTCGGACGAGCTGGTGGGGTCAAAGTGGTAGCCGGCAGCGGTGAAGCTTTTGAGATCGGCCCTGTTTTTGATGCGTTCACGGATGATGAAGTCGGCCATCAATCCGCGGGCGCGTTTGGCAAAAAAGCTGATGATTTTAAATTTGCCGGCTTTCTCGTCTTTAAAGACGCAGTTGAGGACTTTGGATTTGAGGTGAGCGGGCTGCACGGCGCGGAAGTACTCTTGACTGGCGAGGTTGACGACGGTGTCTGACCCGGCTTCATCGAGTGCGTCATTGAGGGCCTTGGTGATGGTGGTTCCCCAGAAGGTGTAGAGGTCGTGGCCGCGTGCTGTTTTTAACGGGCGTCCCATTTCCAGGCGGTACGGCTGGATGAGGTCGAGTGGGCGCAGCAAGCCATGCAGTCCGCTGAGGATGCGGAGGTGTTTCTGTGCGAACGAATAATCGGCCGGTGTGTATTCGTTCAGATCGAATCCTTGATAAACATCGCCGTCGAACGCCAGCAGAGCTTGTTTGGCGCGGTGTTGTTTTTGGGCGGCGGTAAAATCCGGGGTCCAGGCGATGAATCGTTCGTGGTTGAGCGTGGCCAGCGACTCGCTGAGGTCCATGAGGCTAGCCAGCTGGGCCGGGCTCAGGGTGCGCGCGGCCTCGATGAGGGTCGTGGATTCGGCCAGTCTTTCCGGCACGGTGCACGGAACCCCTGTGGGGGCGGGGGAGAAGTCGAGGCTCTTGGCAGGTGAAAGAACAGCAATCATGGGGCGTCACTTTCATACGTCGCAGGTCGCTTACTGGCAACTCCGGGGCGGCTGCGGCTACCACGTCTCACATACCAAGCTTCGCTTTCAGGGCGGCAAAATGTGCCTTGGCGACGTCTAAGGTGACTGGTTTTTTCATTAAATCATCCCAGTTGGTGTGTTGGACCGGTGGCTGGGGCAATTCCTTAATGAACCGACTGGGGGTGATGCCGGTGGGCTGGCCCCATTTGATCCGCTTATGACAATAAGTCATGGTCAGCTTTTCCTTGGCTCGGGTGATGCCGACGTACAAGAGCCGCCGTTCTTCATCCAGCGTGTTTTCTTCAATGCTTCGTTTATGAGGCAGCAGGCCGTCCTCCAGGCCGACCAGATACACGTGCGGAAATTCTAGCCCTTTGCTGGCATGTAGAGTGATTAGCCAGACGCCCGGCTTTTTGGCGGCTTTGTCTTTTTCGCTTTCGCGTTGAAAATCATCGTCCAGCGCCACGCTATCAAGGAAGTTACGCAACCCCTTGGTGCGCGCATTTTGTTGGTGTTGATGGATCGACTGGATGAATTCCGACACATTGGAGGTCCGGTTCAACTCGTCTTCGGGTGAGGAGCAAGACCGTTTCAGGTACTCGACGTAGCCGGTCTCTTTGATCAGGGATTCGGCAATTTCAGCATAACCGGCGCCGTGACGGCTGACGGCCTCATTCCAACTGCGCACCTGAGTGGTGAACCGTTGCAGAGCATTTTGCGTGCGGGCGGAGAACTGCCGTGCGAATTCAGGGTCGGCCAGCGAGTCAAACACCGACCGTTGATGGGCGATGCTGTCTTCGGTGGCCATCTCGATGGTGGTGTCCCCCAGTCCACGGGGCGGATTATTGACAATGCGCAGCAGGTTCACGTCGTCACCCGGTTGGATGGCGACATTGAGATAGGAGAGAATGTCTTTGACCTCGCGGCGCTCGAAAAAACTTTGGCCGCCGAGGATCCGGTAAGGAATGCTCTGTTTGCGCAGGGCCTCCTCAAAGAGCCGTGATTGCGCGTTGGCGCGGAAAAGGATGGCAAAATCCTCCCAGGGGCGGCGATGCACGGTGTTGGCCGTCCAGATCTCGTTGATGACAAATTCCGCCTCCTCCGCATCGCCCGGCATTGAAACAAGACGCACCGGTTCGGTGCCAGCCTTGGTCGCAATCAATTGTTTCTCCCGCCGGCCGGCATTGTGGCGGATGACCGCGTTGGCCGTTTCAAGAATCGGCCGCTGCGAGCGGTAATTCTCCATCAATTTAATGATGGTCGGTTCCGGAAAATGCCGTTCAAAACCAGTGATGTTGGTAATGTCGGCCCCGCGCCAGCCGTAAATCGACTGGTCATCATCGCCGACGACACAGACGTTTTTCCGGGGTCCGGCCAGATAGCGCATCAAGTCCATCTGCTGGCGGTTGGTGTCCTGAAACTCATCCACCATCAAATAATGATACCGGTCCTGCCACTGGGTCCGTATGTCTTCGTTTTCTTCCAGTAGCCGCGTCGCCAGCCCGAGCAAATCATCGAAGTCACACGCATTGCGCAGCTTCAATTGCCGCTGGTACTCGCGCGCCACATCCGCCGCGAGATCGTCGCCATTCGCCTCCACCGCAATCCCCTTGTTTTTCCACCGGGAAATCAGCGAGAGAACCGCATTGGCATCAAGTTTTACCTCTTTGCCACCCTTGCGGACAATGATCTGGCGCAGCAGTCCGATCTGGTCGGATCCCGTGTAAATCGTAAAGTTGGCCTTGTACCCGAGGCGTTCGATTCCTGAGCGCAGCAGGCGCACGCACAGGGCGTGAAACGTCGAGATGGTCAGCGCCTTGCCCATGGCGGGTGGCACCATGGTGCCGACGCGTTCGCGCATTTCGTTGGCTGCCTTGTTCGTGAACGTGACCGCCAGCACTCGCTCGGGCGGCACTCCCTGGGCCAGCAGATACGTGATGCGGGTGGTGATGACCCGCGTCTTGCCGCTTCCCGCCCCCGCCAGGATGAGAACAGGTCCCTCCGTCGTCTTGACGCCCTGAAGTTGGGAGGAGTTGAGTCCCGTCAAACGTACTTCAATGCCAGCCATGGTAGATCCTCACAAACATGCCGGGACCCTAGCACCGCCCGCGCCCGTGGGTAGTAGAAAAGCAATTTCGTCCTGCCGCCCGGTCCGTTAGAGCCGCAGTCCCTGAACTCAGCCCATGGCCGACCATACAAATGAAGCGAATGGTCAGTGGTGGGCTCGACGCGTAGACATCACTCATTTGATCAGCCGCAGATTGACAGGATACCGGTAAAAGTAGCCGTCCGAAGCCTTGAGTGCCGCCACAATGCTCAGCACCATGGCTCCCAGCACAACGACAAAGGTGACCGGAATGGTCAGACAGCCAATCACCGGTATCATGTCAAGAATCGACAACCCCGTCAGGGCAATCAACGCAGTGATGTGAAAGTTGAGGGCTTCCTTGCCCGACAGATCGACCGCCGGTGATTGCTCCCGCTTCCAGAGCCAGATAATCAATGAAAGAAACTGGCACAGAACACAATAAAAGATGTCATCGGTCGAGGAAAGCATCCCGGATCCCGCCGGAAGCAGCTCGCCAGGTCCCGTAGCTCCCGGCGCACTCGTGGCCCCCGGCGTTCCTGGTCCATAACCAGCTTGAGTCGGCGGCGGTGGTGGCGGTGGTGGCGGGGTGCTCGGTGGTGGAGGCGGGATGTGCGGCGGCGGCGTGATGTGCGGCGGTGGCAGAGACGGCGGCGGGATCACCACTGGTTTACTGGCTGGGGGCGTGGGGGCAGCCGGATCGGGAATCAGGGGATCGGGAGTGGCGTTGGAGTGGTCAGACATGGCATGGGTGGGCTCTGCGCGGCAGCCCGTGTTTGCATTGATTGTACAAGGATCGGGCTGATCCGCTCAAGTGGATTTACGGAAAACCGGTTGGCTGATCCGGGCGGAGTGGCGGTCTGGGGGTGGGGTACTCGCCGGGTCAGGCCAGCGTGGCCGCATAGTTGGCAATGGCTTGGGGGTAAAGCACCTGTTCTGCTGCATTGATGCGGGCGCGCACCGCCTCGGCGTCATCGGTGGGCAGAATGGGAACGCGTGCTTGGGCCAGCAGCCGTCCAGAATCGATTCCGGCATCGACCAAGTGCACGGTGCAGCCGGTTTCGGTGGCGCCGGCGGTCCACGCTTGCACCCACGCCTCCCGGCCGGGATAAGCTGGCAAGAGTGAGGGATGCACATTCAGAATGCGCTCGGGAAACGCCGACAACACCGGTTCGCGCAAACGTTTCATGAAACCAGCCAGAATGACGAGTTCCGCGCCGCTGGCCCGCAATCGGTCACAGATTTCCTTTTGGGCGGCGTCATCGAGTTTGTTCGGCTCCGAGCCGGGGTCGACATACACCGCAGGAATGCCCGCTTCGCGGGCCAGTCGCAAAATGCGGGCATCCGCTCGGTCCGAGAGGACCAGCGTGACTTCGGCTTCGATCGTCCCCGCGGCCATGGCGGCCAGCAAGGCCTCGAAATTTGACCCTTGGCCTGAGCCGAGCACGGCCAGACGCGTGCGCCGAGCCCCGGCTGGGGTGCCGGTGGGTTCGTTCATTTTGCGGATCGTGTCGGTGGTGCTGCGGCCTGGCACTAGCTCGAGGATGTGAATGGCGGAGGCGGCGGCGTCGAGGGCCGCTTTTTCCTCGCGGTTCAGCGAGTCGGGAGTGTAATCGCCTCCTTTGGCATAAACGTGCGGCTGAATCGCGGTGATGGCATCGGTGCATCGTTCACCGTCAAAGACAACGACGGCATCGACGCTGCGCAGGCCGAGCAAGACTTCGGCGCGGTCAGCGGCCGTGTTGAGCGGCCGGCTCGGTCCCTTGAGTGCGCGCACGGACTCGTCGGAATTAAGGGCCACGACCAAGGCGTCGCCGAGGGCGCGGGCCTGCGCCAAGTAGCGCACGTGCCCGGCATGCAGAAGGTCGAAGACGCCGTTCGTAAAGACCAGCCGCCGGCTGGCGGCTTGCAGGCGGTCGCGCAGGGCTCGGGTCTCGGCCAGAGAGGAAATGGAAGATGATGCCATGGTCGCACTCGATGCCACATTGCCCGCTCTGCAATCGGCAATCTGCCGTCGGGCCGGATCTGGACCCAGCGGCGAAAGCAGGCATCGAATCCGTTGCGCACGGCATGACTTTCCTTACGGTCGGCGCATGCATGATCCGCGCCTTGATCAACTCGCTCGCCAGCTAGTGCGTTTTTCCACCACCGTCAAAAAAGGTGAAAACGTTCTCATCGATCTTTATGATACGCCTTCGGAAATGGGGGTTGCCATGATCCGGGCCGTTCGGGAGGCGGGCGGAGTGCCGTTTCTGAACCTGAATGACGCGCGTCTGGTGCGCGAAGTGTATCGCAAGGCAACCGAACCGCAGATTGCCGCGCAGGCGGACGTGTTGCTGCATCAGATGAAAAAGATGCAGGCTTACATTGCGGTGCGCGGCAGTCACAACATCACGGAGACATCTGATGTTCCGGCTGATAAAATGGCGCTGGTTTCCCGTCTGCTCCGGCCGGTCATCAATCATCGTGTGGGCAAGACCAAGTGGTGTGTCCTTCGTTGGCCGACTCCGGCCATGGCTCAGCAGGCGGGCATGAGCACCGAAGCCTTTGAAGACTTTTTCTTTCGGGTCTCTCTGCTGGATTACCGGAAGTTCATCCCGGGCATGAAAGCGCTCAAGAGCCTGATGGATCGTGCTGATTTGGTTGAAATCACCGGTCCAGGTACGGATTTGCGATTCTCGATCAACGGCTTGAAGGCGATCTCCTGCGGCGGGCAGTATAACATTCCAGATGGCGAAGTCTTTACGGCCCCCGTGAAAAAATCCGTGGAAGGAACTATCACGTACAACGCGCCCACCATTTATCAGGGGATCGGTTTCGACTCGATCAAGCTCACCTTCAAGAAGGGGAAAATTGTCGAGGCGACCTCGAACAATTCGGCGGCCCTCAACAAGATTCTCGATGGCGACGAGGGAGCCCGCTACATTGGCGAGTTTGCCCTTGGTTTTAATCCGGAAATCCGTCATCCGATGCGCGACATTCTCTTTGACGAAAAAATCGCGGGCAGTTTCCATTTCACTCCCGGCCAGGCATACGAAGGGATAGCGGACAACGGCAACCGTTCCCAAGTTCACTGGGACATGGTCTGCATTCAACGGTCGGATTATGGGGGCGGTGAAATCAAGTTCGATGGCAAATTGATCCGTAAAAACGGAGTTTTTGTGGCCAAGGGGCTGGAGAGTTTGAATTGACGCCCGGCACGAAGATTCTTTGGTTTTTCTTTTTCATTTTTTCCGCTGAGTTCCTATGAGACACCTTCCATCGTGGGCCCGTGTGCTGGGCCTCTTGCTACTCAGTGCCGGCTGGGGCTCGGCAGACATTTCGTTGGACCAGCCGGGGTTGGTGCAGCGGGAATTTGTCTACGAGGAAGCGCCATTTCCTGAGTGTCACGCCTCGACGCTGGTGGAGACGCCGCGTGGGTTGCAGTGCGCGTGGTTTGGCGGTTTGGAGGAAAAAGACCCATCGGTGGGCATCTGGCTGGCCCGGCTGGAGGAAACAGGGTGGTCGGCCCCGAAGGAGATCGCGACGGGGGTGCAGGCTGACGGATCGCGGCTGCCCTGCTGGAATCCAGTCTTCTGGCAGGAGCCGAATGGCCCGTTGTTGCTCTTTTATAAAGTCGGCCCCAGCCCGAGCACGTGGTGGGGGATGCTGCGGCGCAGCGACGATGCCGGGGCCACTTGGGGGGAGGCGGTCCGCCTTCCGGACGGCATTCTTGGCCCGGTGAAAAATAAACCCGTGCGCCTGCCAGACGGTACCCTCGTGTGCCCGAGCAGCAGTGAATCCGATGACGGCCGTGACGCTTGGCGGGTGCACTTTGAACTCACTCGTGACCTCGGTGCGACGTGGACCACGGTTATTCCCCAGCCGTCCGTGATCGGCGCGGCCCCCATCGAGGCTATCCAGCCCAGCGTGCTGCTACATCCCGGCAGCGGCGGGGCCATCTCGCTGCAGGCCCTCGGGCGGTCACGCAGCGGCCGTGTTTTTGAGACATGGTCGGTCGACTCCGGGCGGACGTGGAGCCCGGTCACCCTGACCGCGCTGCCGAATCCGAGCAGCGGGACCGATGCCGTGACGCTCCGTGACGGTCGACATCTGCTCGTCTACAATCCCGTGGCTAAGGGCCGATCGCCGCTGTCCGTGGCCGTTTCCTCCGATGGAAAATCATGGCGGGACATTCTCGTTTTGGAATCGGATCCGGGTGAGTACAGCTACCCCGCCATCATCCAGACGGCGGACGGCCGAGTGCACATTTCCTATACTTGGAAGCGCCAGCGGCTGCGGCATGTCATTGTCGATCCCAGTCAGCTGCCGTAACGGGCCGTCCGCCGCGCGCCGCGCGGGCCACGCGCCCCTGCCTCGACTCAGGCCATGAAACACCTTATTTCCGTCCTGCTCGTCCTCTCGGTCCTGCTGCCAGCCACTTCACTGCCGCTGCCGGCTGCGGTCGAGCATCCCAATATCATCTTTATCCTCGCTGATGATTTGGGGTACGGAGACTTGGGGTGCTACGGCCAAAAAGTGATTCAAACGCCACGGCTCGATCGTATGGCCGCCGAAGGCATGCGCTTTACCCGGTTTTACGCCGGGGCTACTGTCTGTGCTCCTTCTCGAAGCGTGCTGATGACCGGCCAGCATGGAGGGCGGACCCGGGTGCGCGGCAACGGGCCGGGCGCGACCGGACGGGGTCAGGAGTTGAGCGCCGACGATGTCACCGTGGCCGCCGTCATGCGCGAGGCCGGATACGCCACCGCGCTCATCGGTAAATGGGGGCTGGGCGAACACAGCTCACCCGGCGGTCCGCTCAAACAAGGGTTCGATTTCTTCTTCGGCTATACCGATCAGGTGCATGCCCATAATCATTTCCCCGACTTCCTCTGGCGCAATGATCAACGCGTAGAATTGCCCAACGACCGCGTCCCCGTCGGCCAAGGCCGCGGCGCAGGGTATTCAACCAACCGGGTCGCTTACGCAGGTGACCTGTTTGCCGCGGAAGCCATAAAATACGTCGATTCGCGTCTCGGGGGAGCTCCGTTTTTTCTGTATCTCCCCTTGGTCGTGCCCCACGCCAACAACGAGCGAACTCGCGCCCTGGGCGATGGTTCCGAGGTGCCCGATTATGGCCCCTACGCCGAACGCCCATGGTCCAATCCCAGTAAAGGATACGCCGCCATGATCACCCGCATGGATGAGCAGATCGGACGCCTGCTCGACCACCTCCACACGCGCGGGATCGATGAACGTACCATCGTTTTCTTCTCTGCAGACAATGGCCCCCACCTCGAGTCCGGACACGATCCCTCCCTCTTCCTCTCCAGCGGCCCGCTCCGCGGTGCTAAACGCGACCTGACAGAAGGCGGAATCCGCGTCCCCTTGCTGGCCCGCTGGCCCGGCCGCGTCCCCGCTGGAACCGTCAGCCAAGGCGTCGCCACCGCCGCCGACTTTCTGGCCACCGCCTCCGCCCTCGCCGGTTTCGACCCTCCCTCCCGCCTGAATTCCATCAGCCTCGTGCCCGCCCTGAGCGGACGAGAACAAGAACAACCCCGCCACCCAGTGCTCTATTGGGAGTTCCTCGAACGCGCCTTCGATCAAGCTGTCCTCATGGATGGTCGCTGGAAGGCGCTTCGCCGACCCGCCCTCGCTAGCCCACCCCTCACCACCGAAGCCAAAACACGCACCGGAAAAATCGAGCTCTACGACCTCGAACAAGACCCCGGGGAAATGACCAATCTCGCTGATCAATTCCCAGATCGCGTCGCACGCGCCGCCTCCCTCTTTCTCTCTGAACGAAGTCAGTCTGTCGACTGGCCAAGACCTGAACGTTAATTTAATGGATCTCATTAAATCCAATCCGATTTCTCTTATATTTCATATATAAGATAATTATTATAATATAAGGATATCTTCAGATTCTCTTTTTATGAGCTTTTCAGTTGAATTGTAACGATTTGAACGGAATAAATAAGGATAAGCGGTTGTCTCGAACATGACTTTCTTGACAGTCCTGCGATTCTCTTCTTTCCTTTTCAACACTCCTATGACTTCCACTTCCTCTCCATTTTTGGGTGTGCTCTTTATTGCCGCCAGTCTGGCGATAACTCCCACGGTTTTTGGAGCGACGATTTTGGGCGATGTTGAGTTTGCCGGCACGGCTGTTCTCAATGGACCATTGGCGACGGCGACGGCTTTTACGAGTTTTGTGGGTGTGCAGGTTTCGGATGGTACCGGTTCCTATGAGGTTCCCACGCTGGTCTCTGCCGGTACATCCGTGACAGTGGCAGCCTTCTCCTTTGGTTCCGGGTCCTATAGTATGACCCCGCTTTCACCGGTTGTGGATCCGTTGTGGACCTTTGCGGTCGGAGGCACGACCTATTCGTTCAAGCTTTCGGCGATCAGCGTCTCTCGGTCGGTTCTCCTTTCGACACAATTTCTCAATATTACCGGACTCGGAGCAGCCTCCATCACGGGTTACGACACCACGCCCGCTACCTTCGCGCTGAGTTCAGCCCAGAGCACAGGATCTTCCAGTGTTTCGTCTACTTTCACGATTACCAGCACAGCGATCGACACGACGATTCCTGAGCCCGGAGCGCTTTCGCTCTTAGGGGTTGTCCTGTTGGGCTTGGTTGGATGGCGCCGTCGCAGCAGCTTCTAGTCTTTTGGTTTTCTCGTCTTGCTGGAGAAGGTGACCGGTGGTGGCTGCGATGTCAGCCGAGTGTGGCCTGAGGGCCCACGGGGAAAACCATACCAGCGACAGTGGCGGCGTCGCCGCCTGCGCCGTTGTTTCGTATTCGGAGCTTTTGTAGCCGTGGGTCGCTGACCCCGGTCGCGGCTCCGAACGTTTCTCCGAACGATTTTTTGAGTAGAGGCGTGGTGTTTGGATTCGAAAAAGTGAGTTCGTGTACTGCTTTTGAGGGATGTGGCCTGGGGGCCAAGTATGGAAACCGGGGCCAGCGTACCCGGCTACAGCGGCGGCGCCGAACGTCTCTCCGATTGTGGGATGAATCGGAGACACCCACATTTTTCAGGATTGGCCGTCGAATGCGTGGGGGGCTTCCCTGTGTCCATTGAGCTCCGTGTGGCGTCGGCACGACGCAAAAAGTCCGTGGCAAGATGACCTTGACCACGGACTTTGAACTGATTTTCCCGCTTTGCGGCTGGGAATGAGCGGCTTTGCAGCCGGAAATGAGCCTTATTTGGCTGGAACGCCGTAGACCTCGATCTCGACGTAGTGATTCAAGTCATCGACGTGGTTGCCATTGGACCAAGCGCGAACGTATTGGCCTTTGGCTTCTTTGCCGCTCATGAGACGGCCATGGTTGGTTTCGACGTACGACGGGTCTTTGCCGGCGCCTTTGCCCAGGGAATTATCATCGTCATTATTGAAGATGATGGTGCTGGTTTTGAATTCCGGATCATCGCTGACTTCGATGAGGACGTCTTTGTAGACCCGGGCTTGTTTATGGAAGTGCCAGACGGCGACGGCCGAGATGGTGGAAGGTGATCCGAGGTCGAGTTGCACCCATTGCTGGCCGGGCCCGAGCTCGACGAATGACCCGTCGGCTCCGTCTTTGTCGCCATCTGAGACGAGGGTGAGGTCGCCGATGGAGGGGGCGGTTTCGCTGGAGGTGACATCCTTCTCCTTGGAGAGCAGGGCGGTGCCCTTGCTGACACTCAGGGTCTTGATGGGTTTGCCGGTGGCTTCCAGATTTTTGATGCCGCCTACGGGAACCGGTGTGCCGACGAACTGGGCTTTTGGGAATTCAACCTTGAGGTCTTCCTTGGCCGTGTCGGCGAAAGCCGCGGGGGCGGCGGTGGCGACAACGGCGAAGGTGGTGGCCAGGCCGAGACGTGAACGGTGAAGCAATGGATGCATGGATGGTTAGTGTAGGATGACGGTCAGACGTTGAATCAGACCGCAAATTCAGATGGATCGAAAATGAGGGTCTTCTTTTCGGCAATCGCTTGATTGCACTTCAAGACCGTCACGCACGTCTTGTAGGCATCGGCGACGGGACAATTCAAATCTGTCTGACTTTTCCCTTCCAAACAGCATTTGACGAAGTTTTCGATGTGCGGGGTGTGGGGGAGTTTGTTCAGGACCTCTGGCAGTTCATAGGCGCCGGTGGCTTTTGATTCACGGGCGTCGACGGCACCGGCTTTGACACCGACTTTGGTGAGCCATTTATCTTCCTGCCACCACGGTTTGGGGGATTCCCAGAATTTATGGTGCACGGAGCCGGGGATAGCGGCCAGAGTCCCAGCTTCCACCAGTTGCTGGCCGTCCCACAGGGCGTTATTTTCGCGGTAGACTTGGTTATTTTTCAAGTCTTCGGAGATGACGACGGACGCTTGGTCACCCATGAATTTTTCATAGATGGCTTGGGAGCTGGTGGTGGTGAGGACGGTGTAGATGCAGCGGACGGTGCGACCGTTCACATTGTATTCGTAGGTGACGATGACGTTGTCGTCGGTTTCGTAGGCCGGGCGCACGCTTTGGCCGTCAGGCATCATTCCTTTGCCATCGTAATAATCGCGGCCGCCAGTGGCGGTGATGCTGACCGGAGTGCCTCCCAGCATCCAGTTAAAGAGGTCGATCTGGTGCGCCCCGAGGTCGGAAATCGCGCCGCCGCCGAATTTTTTGTAGAACCGCCAGTTGCGGAACTGCTCCATGTTTTCGTACCCAAGAGTGGTGAGTACTTCAGGGGGGACGGGGAACTTTTTAGGGAAACCGAGTGGTGGTTTGACCTCGCGGTTCCACTGGGCGTAGGCGTGGGTAATTTCTCCCAGCAAGCTTTTGCCAGTGAGGTTTTTCGCGGTGCCGTCTGCCTTGCCGATGATTTCGTCGCGCAGGCGCAGGTAGCGTGGATTGCTCCGCCGCTGGTGGCCGACCTGGCACAATTTGCCGGTTTCCTGCTGTGAGATGACCATTTTACGGGCGGCTTCGACCGTATTGGACATCATTTTTTCGCAGTACACGTGTTTCCCGGCCTTGAGGGCCATGGTGGTGTAGGGCTCGTGGAGGTAATCAGGGGTGGCGATGAAAACGGCGTCGAGAGATTCCTCTTTGGCGAGCAGTTCGCTGAGGTCGGTGTACCGGTTGACCTTGGCGCCTTTGACTAATTTTTCGAAGCTATTGGCGCGGTAATCGAGGTTGAACTGCCATGGATCGGCCATGGCGAGGACGCGCACGGAGCCATTGAGCACGAGTTCGCGCATGGCATTGATCTGGGCGAGTCCTTGTTCGCCGCAGCCGACGATGGCGATGTTCAACTGTTTGCTCGGGGCTTGAGCAAAGGCGCCGCCGGCGCCGAACGTGACCGCCGCTGCCCCGACGCTGGCGGAGCGGAGGAATGTGCGCCGCGAGAGGCTGGGGGTCGCAGCGGTGTCCGGCGAAGCGGATGAAGTGGAGTGGGGATCAGCGACAGTCATGGCAAGAATGGTGGGTGTGACTGAGTTAACGCTAAAATTTGGTTAGACGGATGCGGTTATGATTGATCATCGTCAGCGCCAGAGCGCAAACGAAGACGTACAATCCAAGCTGCTGCACCGTGCCTTCGTCCGGCAGCAACATCTGGCCAAAGGCCAGACTGAACCAGATCAGGCCAGCAAGAAACCAGCCGAAACGGTTGAATAATCCCAAAAGAATCAACAAACCAGAAACCAGCATGGCGTAGGGCAGGCCGATCATGAAAGGCTTGATCATCCACGCTGGAAGCAAGCTGTAATCAAGCATGGCCTTGGCAATCGGCCACATCTTGCCATCACCAAATCCCATGTTGAGAAACGCTTCTTTGCCGTCCACTTCCACTTTGGTGCCCAGACCGCTGCGGCCAAACCACTGTTCCAATTTCAGAGCTTCGCTGATGGTGGCCGTGCCTTTGCCAACAAAATACCCCATTTTTTCCAGAGCCGACATGATCAGGCGCATGCCCATGAAGAGTCGGAGCAGCCAGAAGGCGAAGGTGAGGTTGAGCGCGGGGATGCTCGCCTCGTTGGCGGGCGTGGTCGGGGATGAAGTGGAGTCAGCCATGGGATGCACAATAAGTTTGAGACAGTCTATCCTCGACATACAGCTCCTAAAATCCAGTGGATTTTGCCGTTCTCAAAAATACCCCTACGAATCAGTCGGGCGTGGCTCACGGAGAGGAAGGGAAACGCGGTGTTCGATTTGCCTCGTTGGGGCGGAAAGAGTTTGAGGTCAGGGCTGTGAAAAGGGCTGTGGCGACCAAAAACGACGAAGAAATAATCATTGTCAGTCGTTTTCCGAGAATCTAATAGATCGGAAAGGGTGGAGCATTCGAATCCTCCAAGCCCGTTTTTTTCCGCTTTTTGTTCGTTATTTTCTCAATCAATCCTACGGCAACACTATGACCCACACTGTCTTTTTCTGGCTTCGCCCTGACCTCAGCGCGGACGAACGAGCTGCCTTTGAGGCGGGGCTCCGTACGCTGCTGGACATTCCGGGGGCGACGCGGGCGGTCATCGGTCGGCCTGCGGCCACTCCGAAACGCGAAGTCATTGATGACAGCTACGATTGGGCGCTGGAACTCGATTTTGCTAGTCTCGCTGAGCAGGATATTTATCAAGCTCACCCTGTGCACACGGCATTTGTGGAGGCGTGCAAGCCGATGTGGGCCCGGGTGCGGGTTTACGATTTTGAGTGGGCCTGATCGGTGGGAGATCAACCGATGGCCCGGACGAGCGAGAGGGCGCGTTCGCCCGGCATGACGCCGGGGGCGATCAAGTTCATGATGTAAGCGTATCCCAGACGTCGATCTGGATCCGCCCAAGCCAGACTGCCACCGGCGCCGGGGTGGCCGAAGGCCCGGGGGCGAGGACCGTAGTGGGAACGTCGTGGCTCGTGGCCTGTTCCCATTGGGTCTTTTTGAAAGCCGGCCGAAAAGGCTGTCGGCAGGTGCAGGACACGGTCGTTTCCGTCGCACAGCGTGGTTTCGGCCCAGCGGCGGACGGTCTCGGAAAAGATCCCGCTCTCGCCGGTGGCCAGCGCATGGTAAAATCGGGCCAGTCCGCGGGCGGAGGCCACTCCGCCAAAGGCCGGTTGTCCCAGCACCCACGCTGCTGGATCATTCATCTCGTGAATGGCATTCAGCCCGCGCACGCTGTCGAAGGCGCGCCGTGTGAGTGAAGAGGCGTCGGAAAAAGCCTTATTAAATTCTTGTTCTTCAGTCTTTAGTGTAAATCTACCGGCATAGACGGTGGCGACGCGTGAAAAGGCATGCGCGGGCAAGCCCATCCAGACGTCGAGTTCCAGGGGCGTCGCTATTTCCCGGTGCCAGACATCACCGAGCGGCGCGCCGCACAACCGGCGGACGCATTCATCGAGCAGGACTCCGAATGTTCGCGGGTGGTAGCCGTGGGCTCGACCGGGTTCCCAAGCCGGCACCTGTCGCTCTAGGGCAATGACCAAGGCGTCATGATCAAACACTGATGTAGGGACATCGAGTGTCGGCAGTCCGGCCTGATGGGACAGCAGCTGTCCGAAGGTCGCGTCCGCTCCCAGGGCGGGCCAAACATGAGACACCGGCGTGTCCAGTGTCAGTCGCGCGCGGTCCAGAGCCCACAGCAGGGTGGCTGCCGCCGGACCTTTGGTTGTCGACCACACTGGAACCAATGTGTGTTCGGTCCACGGCGCTGCCGCCGATTCGCGCGAAGTAGCTCCTCCCGCGAGTGAAATAACCGCCCCCGCATCAGACCAGACACAAAAGGCCGCTCCCAGCTCGCCGCGCTCGGCGAAATTGGCTGCAAAAACATTTTCAATACTTGATGTATTAATCATTTAAAATTTAATAGTTTAAATAATCTTTTTACGAAAAAAATGTCAGTCATCTCCACTCCGTTTGGGCGGCGGTAGTGCAGGCTGTCGGTGGTGCGGGAGCGGATTTGAGTGGTCATGATGTAGGCAGGGTAGGTGGGATGGGTCGTGAGCCATGAGTGGGCGAGGGCTTCAGATTTTCGGCTCCGAGTCAGCTGGGGCCGAAAAACCGTCGAGTGGAGCCGATGGGCAAGGGGGACAAAGGCAGGGCATCAGCAAAAGTACGAAGGGCGGGTGCGGCAGAGTGCGGGGTAGATTTTGGGCGACAAGGAAAATGATTCTGATAGCTGTACTTGGGTGGACGGTGGGTTCATTTTGCGCTCATCGTTCACTTGTCAGGTGTCTCATTTCGTTTTCACTCGATTGTACTGTCATGAAATCAACCACTTCCATTATTTCCCCCACGGCTGCTCCTTCGGCGCTACTCACTGATCGCCGTGATTTTCTCCGGTCCACGTCGGCCTTGGCCTTAGGCGGCATGGCGTTGAGTTTTCCGACGGTGTTGCGTGGGGAGCCGAATGGATCGAAGCTGAAGATTGGACTGGTTGGCTGTGGCGGCCGGGGCACGGGGGCGGCGGCCAATGCCTTGGGCGCTGACAGCAACAGCGAGCTGCACGCGGTGGCGGATGTTTTTGCCAGCCAGGCGGATGGCGCCATCAATGCGCTTTCCAATCAATTTAAAGACCGGATCAATGTTCCCGCTGAGCGCCGGTTTGCTGGGCTCGACGGCTATCAGGCGCTCCTTGCCAGTGGCGTGGACGTGGTGGTGCTGGCCACCCCTCCTGGTTTTCGCCCTGGGCATTTGGCGGCGGCCGTCGATGCCGGTAAGCACATTTTCTGTGAAAAACCCATGGCGGTGGATCCTGTGGGGGTGCGATCGGTCATGGAGTCGGTCCGCAAATCCAAGGAAAAAGGACTGAGTGTGGTGGCTGGTTATTGCTGGCGTTACGCCCGGAGTCGTCAGGAATTTTTCAAAGCGATTCATGACGGCGCCATTGGCGACATCACCAGTTATTATGCCACTTATTATACGGGGCCGGTGAAACCGATGCCGCCGGCGAATGCGCGGAAAGCGGAGTGGAGCGACGTCGAATGGCAGATCCGCAACTGGTACAACTTTTCGTGGCTTGGCGGCGACGGGTACGTCGAACAATGTATCCACAGCGTCGACAAAGTCGCTTGGGCGTTCCGCGACCAGCCGCCGCTCAGCTGCGTGGCGACGGGAGGGCGTCAAAGCCCGGCCGAAGGAGGCAATATCTTCGATCACATGACCGCCGTCTACGAATACCCGAATCAAGTCATGGCCACCGTCGGCCAGCGCCAGATTCCAAACTGCTTCAACGAAAATGCGGACTACATCCAAGGCACCAAAGGCAGTGGCCAGCTGGCTCGCGGCGTGAGCATTCGCGGTGAGAAAAACCTGCGGTTCCGCGAAGATGATGACGCGATGTATGATCAAGAACATCGGGATTTGTTCGCCGCCATCAGGGCCGGCACCCCGCTCAACGACGGGGAACGCATGGCCAGCAGCACCCTGCTCGGAATCATGGCCCGCGTGGCCGCTTACACAGGCCAGAAAATTACGTGGGAACAAATCCTGAAATCTGAGGAAGACCTCGCTCCTGAGCAATCTCTGAAATGGGACAGCGCATTCACTCCCAACGCCACCCCTGTCCCAGGCGTTTACAAGTTCGTCTGATCTCCCCAGACCGGCGACCCTCCCTTTTTTGGCTCCCCATCCCTCCTCCGGCCAGCCTCTCCTGAGGCCAGCGTGGTTTTTCGGCGGGCTTACTTTTTCGGTAGGCCTTTGAGTTTCTTGAGCTGGCGGGCGAGGGCGTCCTCCTCGCCTTCCTCGCCGTCTATGCCATCAAGCGCCGCCCGGCCGCCGTCCTTGGCTAGGTTCGTCATTTTGCCCAATCCTTTGCTGACTTCGTCGGCCTCGAGGCGGGCGTCTTTGTTCTCATCGATTTCTGCAAACAAGGAATCGATCCGTTCCTTTTTGATTTCTTTGAGCAGCGGCACTTGGCGGAATTCATGGGTGCTCAGGGCACCGTCATCGTCCTCGTCTGCTGCCAAGACGAGCTTCATGAGGAAACTTTTTGGATTAAAGCCCGATCCGTCGGAGTCGGTCTTTTTTTCTTTTTTGGCCTTGGTGCTCGAGCGGTTTTTTTTGGGTTTTTTGGTGGGAGGTTTTTCTGACGGCGGGGGACCGGCCTCTGGTCCGGCTGGCTCTGGCTCGGGCGCATCGGATCCAGTCGTGGGCGCGGGCACTGGCGCGGGAATGGGCGTAGGGGTGGGCGCGGGCGCGGGTTGGGTTGTTTCTGGCGCGGCGGTCTCTGGTGCGGCGGTCACGGGGACGGGGGCCAGCGAGCACAGCATGGCGGACAAAATCAGCAGAGACGACTTCATAGGGTAATTAACCACATTTTCTCTCGCTGGGTGCGAGGAAATTCTCACGACGCGGGCAAAATTCTGGAGATACTTTTCCGTGTAGGTGGATTTCTTCATGAATGACTGGATTTCTGATTTTCGGAGTGACCGCTCTCAGGGGAACTTGGGGGCGTGGGTTTTAGCGGCCACTTTCCTATCGGTCGGGCTGCATCTTGTTTTGTGGAAATATGCGGGGAGCCTCGGGCTTCCGGAACACTTTGGAGGGGTGGCCGCTGACATGGCTGTGGAGCAGCGCATTCCCGTCGACCTCCGGCGCGCGCGCATTGATGAAGAGGCGGCGATACCGCCGGCACCACAGGCGGCCGCGGTCGAGGAACGGGAACCGCCCCCGCCGACGACGGAGCCAGTTGATCTCACCCAGTTCAAAGAGCTGCAATTTGATGAGCTGACGCTGACGGCGCAGGTGGAAATGCCCACCAATATCACGACCGGTTCGGGCCCGGCGGCGGGTGATTTGACCACGGCGGTAGCCAGCGCGCTGGCGGCGGTGCCGGTGGCGGTGGCCAATGAAGTCTCCGGCTCGCCTCTCGCGACGGCCATCGAGACGGCTACTGCTACGCTGGCTGTCGATCCGCAGATTTCTCAGGATCAAGTGGTTCTGGCGGCCGAAGACTTAGTGGTCGAGGGGGACGTGTTAGGCCAGTCCATCACGGCGGCCACGACAACTGGAAATCAGGGAGTGGGGCAGGAGGATGGGTTGGCTTCGCTGGATGACCTGCTGGCTTACACCGGGCCCATGACCGAAGACCGGACGGCCATGATGCCGACGGACCTGCTTTTTGAGTATAATTCGTCCGAGCTCAAGGAAACGGCTCGGCTGAGCTTGATGAAACTTGGATTCATCATCCAAAAGAACCCCGAGGCGGAGATCAGTATAGAAGGTCACAGCGACACCTTCGGAGGCGAGGCCTACAACCTGACATTGAGCGAAGCGCGCGCCAACGCCGTCAAAAATTGGCTGGTCGAGTCACTCCGACTCGAGGCCGCGCGCCTGAATACGCGGGGATGGGGCAAGGCCAAACTCCTCGTGCCCGCCGGCGACGTGGCCGCCCAGCAGAAAAACCGGCGGGTAGAGATCGTCATTCGGCCGAAAAAGTGAGGGAGGGAAAGACGCGGGCTTGCGGGTTGGCTCGTGGGACACCGGGTTTTGGGGCCATGGGGCGCGCCTCTCGGCGCCTGCGCCGTTGTTTCGTGTTTGGATCTTTTGTAGCCGTGGCTCGCTGACCCCGGTCGCGGCGCCGAACGCCTCTCCGAACGTTTTTTTTGGCAGGGGACCGGATGCGAAGAAGCGGATTTGGAGCGGTGTCTTGCGGGATGTGGCCGGGGGGCCATGGGGGGTT
>CAJBME010000144.1 GCA_903954065.1 uncultured bacterium | reverse complement strand
GTTCCCGGGAGCGCTGAGCCCCAGCTCGGCGTTGGTTGGTGTTAAAAACAGGACGATATGGACGACCTGATTCTTAGCCTTCCACGGAATGGGTTGTTTTGCGCTTTTTGAAAATAAAACCAATGAGTTCCGAAGCGAAGGTCGCGCTGACTACACAGGATATCACCGTAAATACAATTACGATGAAAATCATGCACTCATGCTGAAATGAGCTTTCAAACAATCCGACAGGGGACTTGATTTGTTGGATAATGCATTCCATCAGGAGCCCTGCGCAGAGGTAAAACATCCCATATGGCTGCGAATGTATGGTGAGTGGGTCATGATTCTGGTGTGAATCAATCGCGCCTGTCATTTCGAGGACTTCATGCCTCTCAAGAATCAAGACCCCGATTGCGACCATCCGGATCGCCACGCTCTCACAGAAATCCGTAAACAATTCTGTTCCAAGGAATCCGCCTGTGGAATAGCTGCTGTAGATTTTAAATAAGAGCCTGCTATTGATTGTCAGTAAGAGCAGGTTGAAGAAGAAAAAACCTGGAAGGCTGACGGCGATCAGCGCGAAATGCTTGAGAAACTTTCGTATCATGACTTGGTTTTTAATGGACTGGCAGAGGTGCTTGATCAGCCTTCCAGTCAATTTTTTATAGTGATTTTATTTGACGGTTAGCACACAGTACAATGGCATGCTGAATGTGTGGCTTAACACCAAGCAATTCCAAAGTTCTATTGTCTTTTAGAACGGTGTCAAAATGACTATAAGGATTAAACATGTCCAGTAATTGTTATGATCAATTTTGGCTGATAAGAATTTCCGTTAGGATCCAGTGGGTGGAGACGATGTCTTCGGGGAGAACCGCCTGGGAGAGGCGAGACACCCACATGTGTCGCTGGGATGGCGGATGAACGCGGACCAGCCTCTGGGTGCCGCCTTGGGATTAGGTACGGAGGTCGAGGGGATCGGGGCAGACGTCGCGTCGTTGGCATGGGCCGCAGTAGCGGCCGAGCCAGAGGGCGTCGATTTCATCCATGAGGCGGGTGATGTGTGCTCGGTCGTAGAGGAGCAGGCCGGCCTCGAAATTCCGGCGGTGATCGCCTTTGGCTCCGAGTCCGGCTCCGGTGAGATTGGCGGACCCGACGTAGGCGACGGTGCCATCGACGACGAGGATTTTCGAATGGAGGCGTGGGCACAGGCCGCGTTCGAACAGGTCGCTTTCGCGCAGGGCGGCATGTTTGTCGAAATCGGCGCGGAACCGTGGGCCTGGTTCTTTGGCGTGGAGGAGGCGCACGGCGACGCCGCGACCGACTAATTCGGCGAAGACGGCGACGAGCGGGCGGAACGGGCGGCTTTTGGGGCCGCCTTCGACGAAGACGTCTTTGAGGTCGGCGGTAGCGATCCAGAGGAATTCTTTGGTGGTGGGGAGGATATCGCGCAGGACGCGCGAGTAGTGTTCGGCATTCAGCACGAGTTCGGGGGCTGGGCTGGCCATTGGAGCGGGCATGGGGGAGGAGGTGATGGGGTGCGCTGGGGGAGCGGACGGGCGGCTGGATTTCAGGTGGGAGTGGCCAGATGTTCTTGGAAAAACCTGAGCATCAAAGAGAAGGCGACGCGGCTGAGGGCTGGGTTGTAGCGGGGGCCTTCGTCGCGGATGAAGGCGTGTGCGGCATTAAATTCGTGCCATTCGAACGTCACATCGGCTGATTCCAGAGTGTCGTGGATGAGGCGCCGTCCTTCGGCGGGGATGTGTGGGTCTTGGCGTCCGAAGACGCAGAGCAGCGGGGCCTGCAGTGAGGGCAGGCGGGTCAGGGTGTCGTCGTTTTTTCCGAGGCCGAGAGTTCTGGTGTGAATGTCGGTGGGGTAGAAGGCGGCCACGGCCCGGACCTGTGGGTGGAAACCCGCGCGCACGGCCAGATGCCCGCCGAGGCAGATGCCGAAGCTGGCGATGGATCCGGAGCAAGAAGAGTGGTGGAGCAGAAAGGAAACGAGGACCCCGGCATCTTCGTCGTAAGAGGAAAGTGGTTTTTCGAATTTGAGGGCGTTGCCGCGGGACGAACCATCGGCGTCGTATGCCAGCACGGCACCGGCCGACATGAATTCGTGGTAAACCTCGGGTACGGCCACCAGATACCCTTCACCGGCGAGAGCGGCGGCCGTGCGCCGGATGGGCCCTGTGACTTGGAAGATTTCCGAATAAAAAATCACGGCTGGGTATCGCCGACCGCCATCCGGGATAAAAAGATGCACCCGCATCGGGCCGGTGGAGGTAGCCAGATCGATGAATGATTCAGTCAGCGTGGACATGGCTGAGCAGTCGACGCAAAGCGATCCTCTGGCAACAGGTTGTGCGCTGGGTGTGGGGTGTGGGCCTGACGGCGTCTCAGGGCCGACAAAGTGGATTCGATGACTTGTCGCTGGCGGATAATTTGTTATGGATGGGGATGAAGATTTTTTATGATCTTGATGTGAGTCTGGATGACGTTTCTCCGCGGCTTTGGCGGCGGCTGCGCGTCCCTAGCGACGCTCACTTTGCTTGGCTGCATGCGGTGCTTCAGGTCTCGATGGGGTGGACCAACAGCCATCTGTATCAATTTAAGTTGGAAAAGGAGTATATTGTCGATCTGGACCATGGAAATTTTGACCAGTGGGAGGGCGGGCCGGTGTTTAAGAATGCGGCTGAGGAGTTTTTGAATCGTGTGTTCTCCAAAGTGGGCGATACATGTTCTTACGAATACGACTTTGGGGATGGCTGGGTGCATACGCTCCGTTTGGAGGCGGTGGTGGAGGTGGATGATGATGTGGTGCCGGTGGCTTGGTGTGTGGCTGGCGAGCGGGCGTGTCCGCCTGAGGATTCGGGCGGAATCTGGCAATATCCTCATTTAGTGGAAGTCATGGGCAAACCGCGGAGTGCTGCCTACAAGGAGATGGTGGCGTGGCTGGGGGGGCCTTTTGATCCGGCGGCCTTTTCTTCGACCAAAGTCAATAGCGCGCTGGCTCAGTTGCCGTGGCCGCATGTGACGGAGGCGCGATTGCGGAAGGTTTTGAAGGCTCGGGATAAAGTGGTGAAGTGAGACCGAGCTGCGGGGATTTTACGGGGCAGGCGCGGGGGCCAGCCAGGTCAGGAGGCGGGCCACGGCCAGCTGGGCGGCTGGGTTACGAGCGGAGAGGCGGCGGACTTCTTCCCATTGATTGGAGGTGACGGCTTGGTGCAGGGCTCTGGCGGCCGCAGGGGCCGGCCTGGAGGCGTCGGCAGCCGGGCCATCCAGACACAGGAGGTTTTGTTCACGCACGGCCGATCGATCGCGGGCCAGCTGGCGCCAGCGCTGGGCGAGGTCGATGACGGGCGGGGAGGTGGGCGGCTGGTTTTGATACGAGGCGACTACTGGGGCGATGATTTCGGCATCGAACAATTCCGCTAGAAGCCAGGGTGGAAGCTCCTCCGTGGCTGACTGGGCGTTGAGTTGTTGTCGAGTTTGGCTGGCTTCGGTGGGAAAGCCGTGGCGCGCTTGCCGGGCGGTGACCAGCCAGAGTGCGGTCTGGCGCGACTCGGCGGGCAGGCTGGCGGCGGTGGTGGCGGCGGTGCGGAGGACGAGTTGTCCGTGCTCGATGTCGAGGGAGTCGAGCGCGCTGGCGGCTTCTTCGAGAGCGGCGGTGAGCGGGGCGGGCAGGGTGGTGGGGGGGGCGTCTGGGCGGGTTTCGGTCGGCGACGACAGCCAGGCGGGTGGCAGCCAGTCGGTTTCGAGGGCATCGGCGACGATTTCCTGGCGGTGGGCGCGGAGGGCTTCGGTGATGAGTATGATTTCGAGACGCAGGCTGAGCGGGGGCTCAGTGGTGCCGAGTTCTTGACGGGCGAGACCGACCCAGTAGGTGGGGTCTCGTTCGGTGGTGGTATCGACGCGGGTGGGTTGGTACCACCAGAAGAGGAAGATTCCGCAGAGGACGGCGGTGAAGCCCACGCCTAACCAGCCTTCTTTTTTCTTTTGTGGAGCTGGGGACGGGGTGGGGTCCATGGGATGGTGGATCAGCTGTATTCGGCGGGGCAGCTTTGGACGGAGTAGAGGTTGACGGAGGAGGTTTTTCCGCGGAGTTCGTGCAGTCCGAGCGGGATGCAATAGGCTTTTCCTTCGGGCCAACCGGGCCACGACTCGAAGAGTTCGCCACTGGCGAGCACGTCATGACCGACGAAGCGGGTGAGGTTTTGGATGCGGAAGGCGGTGTTAACGGCATCGCCGAGCATGGTCAAAGTCCCTGGGGACAGCACGCCATGGGAGACTTCGCCGAGGTGGAGGGCGACGCCGCAGGAGAATTCTCCTTCGGCGGCCTCGAAGATGCTGCGCATGGAATCATGGATGTCGTGCGTGGCCTGGCGGAGAGCGATGGAGGCATTGAGGGCGGCGGCGCGCGCTTCCGCGGAGATATCCACCCAGTAGGCGAGCACGGCGTCGCCGATAAATTTATCAATGGCTCCGCCTTGGGTGCCGATGATGTGTTCGCACGCACCGTACCATGTGCCGATGGCTTGGGCCAAGTCTTCGGGGGCAAGGATTTCCGAGAGGCGGGTGAATCCCTTGATGTCGCTGACGAGCACGATCATGGGGGCCACGGTCAGCTCTTGGGTGGACGTTCCCGGTTGGTCCCACACGGGCATCGGGGGCACCAACGGCATTTTCCGGGCCGATCGCAGCTCGAAGCGGAACTGGGTGTCGCAAATCGTGATGATGTCGCCATCGGCCAGCGGGCACGTGGTGGTCACCCTTTTGCCATTCAGGTACGAACCATTGTAGCTTCCCAGATCGTAGAACCACCATGTCTCTTCATCCTGTTTACGGATCATGGCATGGCGGCGGGAGACCCGCACATCCGGGAGCCGGATGGTCGAGTCGTCATGACGGCCAAAAATGGCGGTGTCGGATATGGAATGCGACACCCCCCGCGCCAACTCAACTACACAGGCACCCATGGTGTGGGCCGCTTGTATAAGGCCAGAAGCATGCTTTTGGGAAGCGGAAAGTGGGCGGGTGACGTCGACATTTGCCGTCCGTCCGCCGCGGGGGTGCGGTGGCGGATGGGATGGACTGGGCCGCGATCGGCCATTCCTGAGCGCCGACTCGAGTGCGGGCGCCTCGTGCCTCGCGGACGCGGGGGGCGTCCGCTGCAGGGATGGAACAGGCTGGAAATGGGGGAGGAATTACTGAGGGCTGGTCGATTTCTTCGCGTCTTCGAGCGCTTTCTCGAGTTCTTTGATGGTAGTGACCAAGGCTTCGACTGATTTGCGAAGTTCATCTTTATCGCGGGAGGCGGCTTGGACGGCGGCGCGGGCTTTTTCGGCTTCGGCGACGGCTGATTCTTGTTCTTTTTTGAGTTGTTCGTTGGCGGCGGCGGTATCGGATGCTTTTTGATTCAGGGTAGCGGCGCGTTCTTCGGCGTCTTTGACGGCTTTTTCGGCGGCGGCGAGGGCGTCTTGTTTGGCGGCGATGTCTGATTGCCTGGCCTTGGCGGTTTTTTCGGCTTCGTCGCGGGCTTTATTGACGAGGGCGAGGTTTTGCTGGAGTTCCGCGGTTTTGGAGGCCGCTTCTTTTTGCATGGCGGCCAGTTGTTCTTGGGACGCGGCCACTTTTTGTTCGAGGGCGGCTTTCTGGCTGAGGGCGGCTTTTTGAGCGGCCTCGGTGGTGGCCATGGTCGCTTGCAGCGTGGCTTCGAGGGCTTTGGCTTTTTCGCTGCTGGCCGCGAGTTCGGCGGCGACTTTGGCGGCATTTTCAGCCTGAGCGGTCTCGGCTTCGCTTAAGCGCAACGCCAGTGAGGTTTTCTCGGCGTCGAGAGTGTTGGATTTTTCCCAGAAAGTGTAGGCCAGACCGGCCACGGCGACGACAGCGGCTATTTTCAGCAATCCTGCGGTGGAGAATGGCGATGACGAGGAGTCTTGGGATGAGCTGGTCACAGCGGCCGATGATTTGACCGCGGCCTGCGGGGTGGAGGCTGGACGGGAACCGCTGGCCGGCCGTGTCCACAAAGTGAAATGTCGCCCGGGTAGGCTCAACAACGGTTTGGAGACGGTCACCATGGCTGGTGGCGTTTTGACGGGTGCGGCGACGACGGCTGCAGGGGCTGCGGCGACGGCTGCAGGTGCAGGTGCAGCTGCGGCGGGTGCTGCGGCGGGTGCTGCGGCAGGGGCTGCGGCAGGGGCTGCGGCAGGGGCTGCGGCAGGTTTGACCGCTGCGGGAGCGGGCGTGCTGGCGACGGGTTTTTTGGTCCACAGCGAGTGGGCTTGTCCGGGCAGGCTGATCGGGCTGGCGACTCGTGCGACGGGAGCTGGAGCGGCGACAGGGGCTGGGGCGACGGCTGCTGGGGCCACGACCGGGGCCGGAGAGGCGACCGGGGCCGGAGCGACGACAACGGGAGCTGGAGCGGCGGCGACCGGGGCCGGGGCGACGACAACGGGAGCTGGTGCGGCGACCGGGGCCGGGGCGACGACGGGAGCCGGAGAGGCGACCGGGGCTGGTGCGGCGGCTAGTTTTGGGGCGGCTGGTTTGATCCAGAGCGAGAAACCGAGGCCTGGCAGGCTGAGAGAGGGCACGGGGGCGGCGGCTGGTGCGGCTGGGGTGGCGGCAGTGAGGCGGCGGTGTGCGGGGAGCCAAAGGGTAAAGGCCTGACCTGGAAGGGAGATGGGATTGTAGGGGAAGTCGGTGGTGGACATGGACGTGTGGCGATAGAGGCGAGCGGCGTGACTAATGGTAGTAGCGTCCGGGGCAAAAGCAAGATGGGGGCTGGTTCCTTGGGGCGACTGGGTGTGGGGCACGCGTGTTTTGGGGTGGCTGGTGGGAGGGCGGCTGAGGCGTTATTTTGGACTAATCCAGACGTTGCGGTAGACGACGGGGTTGCCGTGATCTTGGAGGTAGAGCGGTCCTGGGGTTGCGCCTTCGCCGAGTGGGGCGGCGGTGGTGGAGTGTGGGAGCTTGGTTTTGTCTTGCACGAGGATGCCGTTGTGGCGCACGGTCATGACGGCGTCGTTGGTTTTTTTGCCAGCGGCGTCGAATGTAGCGGCCGTAAAATCAATGTCATACGTTTGCCATTGCAGTGGGGGGAGGCACATGTTGACGGTGGGGGCAGCCACCGAGTAGATGCCACCGGCTTCATTATTTTCGCCGGCTAGGCCGAAAGAATCGAGCACTTGCACCTCGTAGCGGCCTTGGCAATAGACGCCGCTATTGCCGCGGTCTTGGCCGCGGGCGGCGGGTTTGTAGGGGGTACGGAACTCGACGTGAAGCGAGAAACTTTGGAATTCTTGGCGGCTGGTGACACCGCCGATGAGGTGGCCTTCGGCGGTTTGGCGGGCGCCATCGCGCCAGGCGTCGACGTTTTTGCCATCGAAGAGGATGATGGCTTGAGCGGGCGGGGTGGCTCCTTCGGTTGGGCTCCGGCGTTCGATGCGTTTGAGTTGGCCGATGTCGATGGATCCGGCTTCGGTGAGCGAGAGCACGCCTTTGGCGACGGTGCCGGTGAACCGTCCATCGGCGGCTTTCAGCGAGAGCACGCCGTCTTTGATTTCGCCGGACCCGCGGATGAGGGTGGTGCGGTCGCCGTCCCATCCGGCGCCGGGCAGGCCCCCGGAGAAGCCGACGGTATCGAATTTCCCTTGGCCGAGGGCGATGATTTGCACGCCCCATGGCTCGGTTTCGAGTTCACCGGCGTATTCCCCTTGGAAGGCGTAATCGGTGTCGACTTTTTTGGGATCGGCGGCGTCTTCCGGATTGGCGGCGGTGGCACTGGCTGCGGCGAGCAGGCTGCAGGCGATGGCCAATTGATGGAAGAGTGAGCGAGGGGGGCGAGAAAGAGTATGAGGACGGGCCATAGTAAAGAGAGTGGAGCGCGGTGAGGGGATCGGGGTCAACCTGATTCTGGGAGAATCGGAGAGAGAGTGGCGGTGAAAAATTTCTTGAAAAGAGGCTGGATTTTTCGGTGCGGGACGGGCGGGTGCCTCTAGGTTAAGGGGAAGTGGTCTGTGCTTGGGCCTGCGCCACGGTCAATTCATTTTCTGCATGATCTCACTCGCCATCACCAGTCAAAAAGGCGGCGTCGGCAAAACGACCGTGGCGGTCAATCTTGCCTATGCCCTGGCTCGCCGCGGCTGGTCTACTTTGCTGCTTGATACTGATCCCCAAGGGTCTGTCGGCCTCTCACTGTCTGAAAAAGCGAGAAAATGTCCGGGTTTTTACGATGCGTTGCGCACGGGCAAGGACGGCACGGAGTACATTTTGCACACGCGTCTGCCCGAGTTAAAAATCTTGCCGGCCGGGCATTTGGAGAACTTTTTCGAGACGAAGCCGCCTGGCGAGGAGGCCGTGCCGGTGTTGACGCGGTTGTTGGACGCCTTGGCGGCGACGGGGCTGGATGTGGTGATTATTGACACCCCGGCCGGTCTGACTGGGTATACCTCGGATATCTTGCGGGTCGTTGATTATGCCTTGGTTCCCCAGCAAGCGGAGCCCCTTGGGGTTCGTTCCTTGCCGCAGATGTTGGGAGCGTTGCAGCAGTTGCGGCAGCAGGGAGCGCGCTTGCAGCTGGCCGGCTTGTTGTTGACGATGATGCAGCACGGCCAGCATGAAAGCGCGGAGGTGGTGCGCGAGTTGCGGCAGATTATTCCCCCTCGTTTGATGTTCGAGAGCGTGGTTCCGCGCGATCCTCTTTTTCTGAAGGCCAGCGGTCTGGGGGTGCCACTTGGTTTGCTGTTTGCGAACCCACCTGCTGCGGCCGTGGTTTTTGATCAACTTGCTGCTGAATTGGAGGCCCGCCTCCAGCTGCATTCCCCTGACGATGCGCTCATCCCTACTCGGCTCATGGATTGATGTGGAGGCCGCTGCGGCGGCCGCAGAGACATTGTGCGCCCCTCCTCCCGTGGTGGTGGCGGCGGAAGTGTCGGCGCTTTTCGAACCCGTGCCGGTGGTGTCGAACGAGTCGTTTGTGTCGGTGGCGCCGCCTGTCCGGTCATCCGAAAGGGACGCGACGAACGAGACGCTTGTAGGAGAGGCGACGAACGAGACGCTTGGAGTAGAGGTGTCGAACGACACGCTTGGCGTGGACGCGACGAATGACACACCTGTAATGGAGGCGACGAACGACACGCCTCCGCCCCAGTTGCATGGTCGGCTGAGTGCGTTGCGGGCGCGAGCGGAGCGCAACGGATTGGTATCGGTTGTTCCGGTGGTGGTGGGTGGGGAGCGCCCGGTTTTTGCGGTTCCGCTGGGATCATTACCGGTGCGGGTGCGGGCGTTGGCTGACTGGATCAACGAGGTTTTTCTTCCTGAGTCATTGTTTGTGGCGGACGAGCAGGGGCAGTCATTGGTTGAATTTGGTGGGGGGGCGCAATTATTAGCGGCGGCCTCGGTTTTGGCGGAGGCGGCGGCCAAGGCGCGGCGTCATCTTCCGGGTGAGGCTGGCGCCTCGATGGTCCATCTTGCGTTAGGTGGTGGCCAGGTGTTGTCGTTGGTGAGTGTGGCCACGGTCATGGGTGGGTGGCATGTGGGATTGACGACGGTGTCGCCGCTGACCGAGGCGGACGCGTTGGCGATGGCGGATCATTTGCAGGCGACGGCGGCTGGAGGGTGAGGGTGCGGTGCAGTGTGCGGTGCAGCGGGGTGGGGGGCACGCCTCTGATTTTTCGGTGAGGGAATGGAGGGCTTGTGATGGGGGCAACAAAAAACCGGACGGTGGGCCGTCCGGTTTTGAGGCAGGGCTGGCTGGAAGGCGAGCCCGGGCTGGCGTGGAACTGACTATTTCTTCAGCGCTTTAGCGATGAAGGCGTCTGGTTCGGCTTTGATTTTGGCTTCGCATTTCGCGCAGCAGGCGATGACGTCGGCTTTGTATTCGACGGTTTTCGACTCATCGGCGTCTTCGCCACCGATCATGCATTTTTTGCTATCGCTTTTATAAGCGGCGATTTTTTCGGCGAAGGCGGCTGGATCTTTTTCGAACTTGCCTTTGCATTTATCGCAGCAGAAGCCGATTTTTTTGGCGTATTTGACGACGACGGTGGCGTCTCCGGCTTTGCCGCTGACGGGGCAATTTTTGTTGACTGGGTCGGCGGAGGCGATGCCGGCACCGAAGACGAGAGCGGCGATGAGTGTGAACAGAGTTTTCATCAGTGGGATGGTGGGTTGGTTAGTTGGTGGTTCGGGTGCCCACACGGGCGAGCCTGAGAATGACTGCTAACGCGATGTTCGCCAAGAGAATCTTTAAGGATTGGGCGTAGGGGAATTGCCGTACGAGCGGCGAGTATTTGAGATTTCCGAGCGGTCATTTTGCAGTTATGCCAGAGGGGTGCCTGATTTTGTTGCTCCTGACCAGCCGCCGACCGATTTGCCGGCCGGCGTCCGGCTCCCTCGTGCCTTGTTGTATGCGACGAGTGCTGGATTTGGCGGGCCGGGGCTGCATTTGACCTCACTGCAGAGTGCGTTGGCGGCTCATGAAGCTGGCATCCTAAAGCGTGCTATCGGGTATACCGACGACCAGTCGTTGATTCCGCACGATCGTATTCGTTCGCTGGCGGCCCATCCGGTGCGTTTGCTCAGCGGTTTGGGGAGCGCGCGGTATTACGGCGCCAAAAAACGTTATGTCGACTGGATAACGTCGAGGGAACTGGCGAGCGGAAAATACGACTGTTTCCACGGCTGGTCTGGCGATTGTTTGCGATCACTCTTGGTGGCCCGGCAGCGGGGTATTCCCAGCCTGTTGGAAATCCCGACGTGGCATCGGAACAAAGGCCAGCACAAACGATTTGAGACGAAGACCGAGCGCGAGATGCGCGCGCGTGTTGGCTGGAGGGCGCGGCTCGACCAGCTGCCGCCCAGCCGCCAGCGGGTGCTGCTCGAGTATGATTTGGCGGACTTCATTTTGGTGCAGTCGACGTATGCGGCAGAAACCTTTGTCGCGGCTGGCATTCCGGCGGGTAAAATCATCATTGTGGCGCGCGGGGCGGATGTGGAAAAATTCACGCCGGCGTCTGCGCCGCCGCCGGTTTTTCGGGCGGTATTTGCCGGGGCGTTGATCCGGCGCAAAGGCGTGCATCATTTGTTGGAGGCGTGGCAGTCGCTGGGACTCAAGGAGGCGGAATTATGGCTGGTGGGGTCGGTGCATGCGGAGGTCGAGGCGGCATTGCGGGCGAGCGCGACGTCCTCGGTGAAAGTGCTGGGGTTTTCGAACGACCTGCCCGGATTGTTGCGGCAGGCCAGTGTTTTTGTCTTTCCGAGCGAGTGTGAAGGCTGGGCCAAAGTCACTTTTGAAGCGGCGGCGGCCGGGCTGCCGATGATTGGCACTCGAGAGTCGGGGGACGGGGTGATTGACGGGGTGACCGGCTGGCTGGTGCCGGCCAACGATCCGAAGGCACTGGCCGAACGTCTGCACCACGCGTACCAGCACCGTGATCAATTGCCCGCCATGGGTGCGGCCAGTCGGCGACGGGTGGTCGATGGCTACCAATGGCATCATTTTCGCCAGCGCTTGCGCCATGCGTGGGCTCGGGCGGCCGCAAGTCGGCCGGCCGCGGACTCGCCATTGTAAAATTCCGCTTTCTGCTTCTGCTTTTAATTCTTGGTTTTTTTTCCCCCATCACCGCTTTGTCCATGTCATCTCCATCGCCTGACCCAAGTCCTGCTCCCTCCGTTCCGGCCTCGGCTGCGCCCGTCGCGACGACTGCGACCGCGCCGCCACCGAAGAAGGAGAATGCGTTGGCTAATTTGATGTTGAACGTCTTATTGCCGGTGACGATTCTGAGTTATTGCGGCAAGGAGACTGGCACGCTGGCGGTGGGGCCGAAGTGGGCGTTGGTGCTGGCGATGGCGTTGCCGCTTGGGTACCAAGCGTATGATTGGTATCAGCGCCGCCAGATTAATCCATTTTCCATTTTGGGCATGGTCGGGGTGCTGCTGACGGGTGGTTTAGGATTGTTGGAGCTGAGTGCGCAGGCCTTTGCGGTCAAGGAGGCGGCTATTCCCTTGTTGTTGGCGGTGTTGTTTTTGTGGACGCATCGGGCCGGTAAACCGTTGGTCAAGTCGCTGCTGATGAATCCTGAATTGATGGATGTGGCGGCGGTGGAACGGCTGGTCAAAGAGCGGCGGGAGGAAAAGGCCTTTCAGGAATTATTGTGGCAGGCCACCTGTTGGCTGGCGGCGTCCTTTGTCATCAGTGCGGTGCTCAATTACGGTGTGGCCCTGCATTTTCTTTCGGGTAAAATCCCTGGTAGCGAAGGATACACCGCGGCTCTGGGCAAGATTACCGGTTGGGGGTTTCTTATCACCGGCGTGCCCATGATGGGGTTCATGATCATGGCTTTTCAACGGATGATCAAAGGCCTGCAGCGATTGACTGGTTTGTCGCGCGATGCCTTGATGGCCGGCGGGTGAGCGGGGTGAGACGGCGTCGCCCTTGGGCCACGCCGCCATCGGAACGAGGTAGGCGAAGCTTGTGAAAGGCACAGCCCCAAGAGAACCTCGTCGTCGGACGCAGTCATTCATTTCTGATTCCTCCAGAAAGGGCAATCACCCGTGATCACCGTTGAGAAATGGGGGGAAGAGCAGGCCGACTCTTATTTGAGGAAGCTGGGTGTCTGCATTCAGGGTCTCAAGACGCAAAGGTGAATTTTAATCCCAGTGCGCCCTATTAGATCTATATGGAGGCGTTCGTGGAGTTCTAGGAGAGGCGGCGTCATCTTGACGCCGGTACGGAAATCGGTTAGACTGGCCCTCAACTACACAAGAAGGAAACACCATGAATTCTATCGAAGCCCCGCCTGCTCCGAAGCCGTTGCGCCTGACGCTGCGCATCCCCGGATCGGTCCAAGCGAAAATGGAAGAGGCCGCCGCTTCCCTCGGCGTGTCGCTCAATAGTTTTATCGTCGGCACGGCCTCTAGGGAGGCCGCCGAAGTGCTGGCCCTCGAGCGCTCCATCAGCTTGAGTCCCCGTGATGTGGAATTTTTAACCGCCCTGATCGAGAATCCTCCTGAACCCAACGAATACGTGTTGCGGGCGGCGGCGGGCCTCAAATCTCGCGTCGCCTTGTAGATGAGGCGCCTGGAACTTCTGGACGCCAGTCATGACCGCAAGGGATTTGACTGTGGGCGCACGGAACTTAACACCTACCTTCAGCAAGTGGCGCGGCAACACTTGGCGCGGGACATTTCCCGTGTGTTTGTGATTGTCGAAGCGGAGGTACTCGCTCCCAAGCCGATCCTTGGATTTTTCTCCCTGACCGCGTGCGAGGGAAAATCGCGCCTCCTCCCCGAAGCCTTGGCTCGAGGATTGCCTGAGAGTATTCCCGCCGTTCGCCTTGGCCGGCTGGCCGTGGATAAGAGAATGCAAGGCCAGGGCTTGGGGAAGGACTTGGTCTTGCTGGCCATGAAAACAACGGCGGAAAGCGCTCTCGGGGTTGGGGTGGCGGGGCTTTTTGTCGACGCAAAAGACGATTCTCTGGCCCGCTTCTACGGGAAGTTTGGTTTCGTGCCCCTACCCGACCAACCGCTGGCGCTCTTTCTTCCCATGCACCATCTGCGCAAAACGCTCCAGGCGACCGAGTGATCGATTTTAGAACCGAATCCTCTCAATCTCCTCCAGTGTGATAGTGGCTTCTTGCGGTTGCGGCCGATGGGGTTGTGGATTCTCTGGGGCATGGCATTTTCTCTTGTGGCGTGGCCGGCGGGTTTGACTCATGTGCATCTGATCGGCGTGGCTGGTTCGGGCATGAGTGGGCTGGCGTGGTTATTTTTGCAGCGTGGCTACCGGGTTTCTGGTTGTGACCGGGTGACGAGTGCTGAGACGGAGCGGTTGATGGCGGCGGGTCTGGAATTTCATTGTCCGCAGACGGCGGAGTCGGTGCGTGGGGCGGATGTGGTGGTGTACACGAGTGCGGTGAAGCCCGGCAATCCGGCCTATGATGCGGCGGTGGCGGCGGGGGCGGTGCTGTGGCGGCGGGCGGAGGCGTTAGCGGCCATCATGGAAGGGAAAAAAGGAATCATTATTTGCGGCACGCACGGCAAGACGACGACCTCGGCGATGGTGGCCCATGTCCTGCGCGAAGCCGGTTTGCGTCCGAGTCATTATGTCGGGGCGGAAATCCCCCTGTTGGGCGCCAACGCTGGGTGGGACGAGACGGGAGAGCATTTTGTGGCGGAAGGCGACGAGAGCGATGGCACCCTCGTCAATTTCCACCCGGAGCATGCCATCGTGCTGAATATTGAGGCCGAGCACCTTGATCATTATCAGGATCTGTCGGCCATCATGCGGGTTTTTGACACGGTGGTCGGTCAGACGGCATCCACCGTGTATTTTTGTGCGGATGATGAAGGGGCGCGGCAGGCGTGCCAGCCGCGCGCGGGGTCGGTTTCTTTTGGATTTGCTGCGGACGCCGATTTCCGGGCGGTGGAATTGACCACGCTGGGGCTATCGACCACCTGCGTGGTTTATCATGGCGAGCGACCGTTAGGCGAGCTGGTGTTGAATATCCCTGGGCGTCATAATGTTTCGAACGCGCTGGCGGCCGTGGCGGTGGCGGTGGAGAGGGGAGTGAGTTTCGAGAAAATCCGGGTGGCGCTGGAAGGGTTTCGCGGGGCCAAGCGGCGGTTTGAGATGAAATACCGCAGTGCGGCTTACCGGGTGGTTGATGACTATGGGCATCATCCATCGGAGGTGGCGGCGACCTTGGCGGCGGCGCGGGCGTTGCAGCCGGAGCGATTGGTGGTCCTTTTTCAGCCTCATCGGTATACGCGCACCCTCTTGTTGAAGGAGCAATTTGGTCCGGCCTTTGCTGGGGCCGACGCGGTTTTTGTGACCGACGTGTATGCGGCGAGCGAGTCGCCGATTCCTGGGGTCAGTGGGGAAACGATTATTGAGGCGATTCGCGCGGCGGCTCCGCAGGTGCGGACGTTTTCCACGCCGCAGGTGGCGACGGCTCATGTGGCGGTTGGAAATTTTCTGCGGCCTGGGGATCTGGTGATCACGCTGGGAGCGGGGCACGTCCATGAGGCGGGCACCCGGCTGGCGGCGGACCTGCGTTTGCTCGAGGAGATGGAAGCCGCGCTGCGCGGACAGGGTTCGCTGGGAGCAGCGGAAGGGTCGGGGGCGGCGACTGCGGGTCATGAAGCCGAGGCGGTGCTTCGATTGCATGAGCCGATGAGCCGTCACACCACCATGCGGATCGGCGGTCCCGCGCAGTTTTGGATCGAGCCGCGCACGGTGGCGGGATTCCAGCGATTGGTGCGGCATTTGCGGGACCGCGGGATTCCCATCCGCCTCGTCGGGCGGGGGTCGAATTTGCTGGTGCGTGACGGCGGCATTCGCGGCGCAGTCATTCATCCCTCTAAGGGGGAATTTGCGGAGGTTCGGGTCGTGGGCGACGATTGTTTGGAAGCCGGAGTGGGGGCGCGATTCCAAAAATTGGCGACCACCGCCCGCGCCGCCGGTATCGGCGGATTCGAATGGATGGAAGGCATCCCCGGCACCGTGGGTGGCGGACTGCGCATGAATGCCGGCGCCATGGGCGTGCAAACGTTCGATCAGGTCGTCAGCGTGCGCCTGCTCGATGTCCACGGCGAGGTGCGGGAAAAATCACGTGATGAGATGGTGGCCGATTACCGCCACGTGCCGGAATTGGCGACTCATTACGCTGTTTCCGCTGTTTTCCGGGGCCAACCCGCTCCGGTGGGAGAAATCGATGCTCTGCTGGCCGTCTCCAAAGAGAAACGACGCACCTCGCAGCCGGTAGCCGCCAGCGCCGGATGCATCTTTAAAAACCCTGGTCCGATGCCAGCTGGGAAATTAATCGATGACCTCGGGTTGAAAGATACCGCGATTGGCGCGGCCAGAATTTCCTCGATTCATGGTAATTTTATGGTCAACGAAGGAGGCGCCACCGCCGCCGATGTGTTGGCCTTGATTGAGCACGTGAAACAGACCGCGCGGGCGGCCCGCGGCGTGGAGCTGGAAACCGAAGTGCAGATCATTGGCGAAGACACGCTGTAAACCTCAAAAGAAAACTGAGACCCCCATCGCCGACCCATGGTCACGACCTCAGCGCCAACGGGGCCCCGTTGGCGCTGGGAAGGCGGGTTCGTCGTGTTGTTTCTCCGAACGTTTTTTGAGGAGGTGACCGGCAGCGTGGAAGCGGATTCGGAGTCGTGTCTTGAGGGATGTGGCCTGGGGGCCAGTTGTGGAAACCGGGGCCGGCGTACCCGGCTACAGCGCGGCTTTGCCGCCTGCGTGGTTGTTTCGGATTTGGGTCTTTGTAGCCGTGGGTCGCTGACCCCGGTCGCGGCGCCGAACGCTTCTCCGAACGAATTTTGAGGAGGTGACCGGCTGTGTAAAAGCGGATTCGTATCCGTG
>CAJBME010000143.1 GCA_903954065.1 uncultured bacterium | reverse complement strand
TCAACAAGGCCACGGTGTGCCTGCCGCCCGCGTCGATCGCAGACACTCCGGATTGCGCGGCGACGGGGACCGTTGTCTGGCCGGCGAAGTTGCCGCCCCAGGCGACCACCGCGCCCGTGTTTTTTAATGCGACGGAGTGGGCTTCACCGCCCGAGATGGCTATCACTCCGGTCAAGCCTGCGGGCACCGAGATTTGCCCGTTGGAGTTGTCGCCCCAGGCGAGCACCGTGCCGTTAACCTTCACCGCGATGGTGTGGCTCTGGCCACACGCGATTGCGACGATTCCCGAAGTGGCTGCGGCGGGCACGGTGGTCTGGCCGCCGGCGTTGTTGCCCCACGCCACAACCATGCCGGGTGAAATCGCGCTGGCGAGGCAGGGGAGAAGTGCGAAGGCAACGAGGGTAATGAGCGGGAGGCGAAACGGCAGGAAGGACATGGGAGGCGTGAGTTATTTCGGCTTGCGGATATAGACGCGGGTGGCGTTTCGCGCGGCGTCGGCGAGGCAGGTCGGTGGCCGAGGCCTCGCGTGTTCCGTATTTTCTGTTCATAAGGTCGCCAAACCGCAAGCCCCATTCGCGAGGCCAACGCGCCGCGTGATCGAGGCATCCGCCGGGCAGGCCAGGTCAATGCGGACAAGGATGGGGGAAACTGACCGAATGCTAGGAATGCTAGCAGCCTGTCGGGCTTGAGTTTTTTGGAGGTCGCATCAATATGCAGGTGCACGATCGTCTGCGGATACCGCTTGTTGTAGCCACCCAGCGGTGGTTCCCGCGAAAATTTAAACGGATGTTTGATTTTATTCTAACGAAAACGAGAAGTTTCGGATGTTCGGCTGGCCGATGAGGTGGGTGGTCGAATGGGGGCTCTTTCGGGCAATTCCGTGGATTTTTCTGACTCTTGGCCCCCGACGGCCTTCGCTCAGACTCTTTACAGGCTCATGCCGAGGTTGAAGAGTCGCTTGAGGTTGTAACTCGTGGTCATCAGGGTCCATTCAAGGCTGACCTTCTCCGTGCCGCGCAGCAGGAAGCGGCGGAAACCGATGGCTTGCTTGATGATGCCGAACACTGGCTCCACGGTTTGCTTGCGCAGACCGTAGAGTTGTTTGCCTTCCGCAGTTTCCAGACGGTGGGTCATGCGCTCGGCTACCGATGCGTTTTCCGGCGGCGCAGGCGGGTCAGCCCTCACTTCGAGCTGGGCGACACTGCGGCCGTGGCTCTGGCGAGCCATGGCGGCGTAGATGGTGGGCGGGTTGTCGCCGGCTTCGGCCGTTAGGACGGCGGCCGCGCTGTAATATCCGGTGTCGACGAGAGCTTTTCCCACCTGGCCGATGGCCGGGCTGACGGCGGCGAGGTTGGGGATGAGTTGTTGTTTGTCGTTGGCTTGCGGGGTGACGTGTTGGCCGACGATGAGCAGGGTGGTGACTTCCACGGCGGCTTGGGCGTTGTAGCTTTGTTCGAAGCCGCCACGCACTTTCATGATGTGGCTTTCGGGGTCGGTGAAGTTGTATTGGTCCTTGTCGCGGGGTCCTTCGGCGGGTGGCTCGGGGGCTTTGCCTGGTGGTTTTTTGCCGCTGCTTTGTTCCTTGGCCTGGCGGGCGGCGAGCTTTTCCTGGTAGACCGCCTGCTCTTCGATGAGGCGTTCTTTGGCGCGTGCTTCCATGGCCTCTTTGGCTTCCCGGAGTTTGGCGATGCGGTCCTCGCGGTGCTTGATTTCGCCAGGAATGGTGAGGCCGTCTTGCAGCGGGATGCTGTCGGCGTTCTCGGCTTTTTGAAGGAGTTCGGTGATTTGCTCTTCGGCGAGCAGCATTTGTTTGACGGCGTGGCCGTAGCTCACGGCGCTGTGTTTGCTGGCGTTGGCGAGGATTTTGGTGCCGTCGATGGCGACGGTGATGTCGCCGACTTGCAGGACGCGGGCGCGGGCGGCGAGTTCGAGCACTTGATGGAAGGCGTGGGTGAGGAGGTCTTTGTTTTCGCGGCGGAACTTGCAGATCGAGTCGTGGTCGGGGTGGGTGTCGGCGGTGAGGAAGCGCACTGCGACGTTCTCGTGGGTGAGAGTTTCGATGCGGCGGCTGGCGAAGGTGCCTGTCGCGTAGCAGTAGATCAACAGGCCCAACATCATGGCGGGCGGGTATTGGGCGCTGCCGGTGCCACGTTCGTTGATATGCGCCCGGCTCAAATCCAAGGCGGCAACCGCATCCTTGATGAAATGGACCATGTGATCGGCGGGCAGCCAGTCCCGCAGGTCGGGAGGCAGAAGCATCGGCGTGTCGTGGGCAATGTTGACGAAGCGGGCGGACATTTCTTCCATACGCCCAAGCAGTCGGATTTATTCAGGGGATCTGAATTCCAAGTCCGACAGGCTCCTAGCAGCCGGAAATATTTACACCGGCTGTCGAAAAACCTTCCACTATGAGCCATCATCCCGCCGTGAGACTGTTTTTGGTTAATTAAATTTGTCATAAAAAACACGTTATTAGGGAGTTGTATTTGCGCCAACGGATCTGGCGCGCCCTCTGCTGATGACATTTTGCCACCAGCGTTGGCAGGGGAGGCAGAGGCCCCCAAAATGAAAGACCTCCTCCAACACCAAC
>CAJBME010000142.1 GCA_903954065.1 uncultured bacterium | reverse complement strand
GCGGCGGTAAGTCGGCAAGTCCTCCAGGGGTGCAAACAATGTGGCAAGGCCTCAATCGCCTCCATGACTTGTCCTTAGTTTGGCAAATCCGCGACCAATGACTTGTGTGTAAGAACGAGGGTTGCACCCTGGGCTGGTATGCGATGCCCCGTTGGGGCATCAGGTCCCGAGTTCGACGCAGAGCGGGAGGTGGTCGGAGGCGGTCATGGCGGACGGGGTGTCGGGCACATGAACCCGTTCTACGGAGAAGTGCGGGCTGACGAAGATGTGATCGATGCGCACGAGTGGCTGCACGGACGAGAAAGTGGCGCGGGGTTTGTGGTGAGCGGCGGCTTCCTGCACATCGCGCAGACGTTTTTGGATTTGCTGGCAGGTGAACGATCGCGGGCCGGCATTGAAGTCGCCGCAGAGGATGACGGGTTCATCGTTGGGTATGGCCCCCAGCCAGTCGCGGCCGAGCAGGATTTCGGTTTGCTGTCGCCGCTCCTCCCTGCCCAGCCCAAAGTGGGTGTTGATAATGTGCACCGGCCGGCGCCCTTCCATTTCCAGTAGGATCCAAATGGCTCCCCGCGCTTCATGACGATACCGGTGGTGCGACGGCGTCAGGCAGGCGGATTTGATGGTTTTGAAGGGATGACGGGCCAGAATAGCGATGCCGTAGCGTTCTTTTTCCTCCTCCAGAAGTGCGTGAAAGACGTGCTCCATGCGTAAATGGCCGGCAATGAGCTGAGTCTGGTCATGATGGCCGCTGCGCGGGCGGTGGGCGTCGATTTCCTGCACGGCGACGACGTCGGCGTCAAAAGAGTTGATGACTCTGGCGATGCGTTCGGGGCGGACTTTGCCATCAATGCCCGTGCAGCTGTGGATATTATACGTCATCACGCGGAGAGCGGCCTGCGGCTGACGTGTCTGGTGATGCGGCGCTCGTTCTTCGCGCTGCGGATCGCGGCCGAGGAAATGGAGGGCGATTTGATGCAGGTCTTCGCCCCGGACGCGGCGGGCGGATCGGGCGATGTGAGTGGTATGCCAGCGTTGGATGCGGTCGGGGACCAGGAGGAACCCTCGGGTTTCTTCCGAACCGGGCCCGCCATGCGCTCCGTTTTCCTTGGCAAAAGTCAGTGGTTGCTGGGCGGGATCCCAGCCGGATAGAACGATGTCTCCGGCGTCAGGGTGCTGGCAGAGCTGTATCAGATCGGCCGTCGCTTCTTCCAGAAACGGATGGTCTGCGCCGAGCAGGCTGGCGCGTTCATCCGGCAGTGGGCCGTGATGGCGTGCGTTGAAAGCGCGCACCGTCCCGCTCTCGGTTCGGAACAATACGAGCGGCACGCCCGCTTCGGCTACGAGCGGGAGGGCATAAGCTTCCAGTTCGTCGTCGGACAAGCGCACTGGGAAATACACATGTCCGACTGGACCCATGGCGGTGACGATGATGTGAGTGGCGGGATCGGGCTGACCGTTGGCGGCGGGGCTGGGCTGTCGGGGTCCGCGTTCCTGTGGCTGGCCTGCGTGATGAGAAGGATTTCCGCTCCAGAGGGGATGACTGGCCAGCGGGCCGCGGGAGAAGATGGCGGTGAGTGATTCCTCCAGCGGCCGACCATGACGCACGGCAAAAGGAATGGTGCGCTCCTGGCCATGGTCCGAATAGATCATCACTTCATAGTCGCGGTGACTGCTGCGGGCGGCCGCCCGATAAAGATCGCGAATGGTGCGGTCGATCCCCTTTAACGTCCAATGAGCAAAGGCCGAGTCCGGTCCGCGGCGGTGCGCCTGTTCGTCATATCCAAGGAAATTGGCATGAATGACTTGAATGCCGCGCTCGATGTCGAGAAAGACGCGGAAGCGAATCAATTCGCGAAGTACGATGCAGATGAGGACTCGGGTCGGGACGAAGACGAGTTCGCGGATAATGTCTTCGCGTGCATAGAGCCCTTTCACGGCATCAACGAGGGCCAGCGCAAATTCAAGCACGGTCAGGGCGGCCAGGCGCAGGAGTCGCGGGGCGTAAGCGGCCGCCAGCAGCAGGGTTTGGGCCGGGTGAAGGCGCTGGAGGATGACGTGGGGATCGAGGTCTTGAGAGCAATACCGTGACAGCGTTGCTCCGGCGCGGTAAATGTTCGAGTAGCTGTGACCGTTGGTGAGCAGCGGGTCCGGGCAGGCCGACAAGAGTTGCTGTTCGATGGTCTCGGCTGCTGCCGCCTCGTACATGCGGAAGACGCGACCGGTCTGACGGTGAAGAAATTGGAAGCCGGGCACGGCCGAACGGATGCCGAAAAAGATTTCACCTTGAACAGCCGGAGTGGTCGAGGGAACCCCGGAGTAAAATGTTTCCAGCGTAAAGTGCTGACGCTGGATGAGGCGTTTCAGAAACGGCAAGTCGCCGCCGGCCAGAGCTCGTTCCAGCTGAGTGCGCGCTAGTCCGTCGATTTGCAGAATGATGACCCCCGGTAGTTCGGCCTCGCCTTCGGGCGAGGTGATGCCAAGAAATCGGGCAGCCCAATACGTGCGGCCCAGCACGCGCCGGCACCACCGCAGTCGGACGCCAAGGCGGCTAATCAAGACGGGCCTCCGTGGCTGGAGTTTCGCCTACTGCCGCTGCTGCTGCTGATATCTTTTCCCGAAACAAGCTCCACTCAATATCGAGGGATTCGAGCAGACGGTCCCATGGTGTCATGTCGCTTGGTTTTGAGGTTGGATGTTGCGCGATGGTTTGTTCGTAACATTCGAGCATGGCGGCGGTGCAGCGCTCGGTATCGTACTCTAGAGCGGTCAGGCGTGCCTGCGCGGCGCACTGGTGGCTGAGGGTCGTATCATTCATCATCTGGCCGAGGGCTTCGGCAAATTCAGCGGTGGTGGCGTGCGGGTGGAGGAGGAGGCCGTTGTGGTGATCGACGACAATTTCCCGCACGCCTGGGGCGTCGACGGCGACGACCGGGGTGCCAGTGGCCATGGCTTCGGCGAGGACGAGTCCTTGTGTTTCCGTCTGGGAGGCGAAGGCGAACCAATCCATGGCGGCATAGGCATCAGCCAGACTGGATCCGGTGTGGACACCTAGTGCATGAACTCGGTGGCGGTCTGTCGTGGCGGCGAGCCGATCGAGCATTTCCTCGCGGGCGTCGCCGTTGCCGATGACGAGGAAAACGGCGTGGGGGTCGCGGTTGAGGCAGGTGGCGACCGCTTCTGCGAGGAAGAGTAGGTTTTTCTCGCGGGCGAGGCGGCCGGTGTGACCGATGACTCGGGCGTCCTGGGGGATGCCGGCGGCGGCGCGGAATCGCGGACCATTGCCACGGGCGAAGAACGGGACGTCGATGCCTGTGGGGATGGTGGCGACCGGGGTGGTGACGCCTCGTTCGTTCAGCAGTGAGCAGATGCTGTGGCTTGGGGCGACGACATGGTCGCACATGTTGCAGTATTCGGTGGCGAGCTGAATGGCGGCGCGCTTCAGGGCGGGTGAGTCCAGCGGAACGTAGTGCGTGTATCGTTCGTAGAGTGTGTGGTGGGTAAAAACGAGAGGGACATGCCTTTTTCTGGCTTCGCGCAGAGCGGCATCCCCAAGTAGAAAGGGATGATGGCTGTGAATCAGATCCGGCTCGAATGCCGCTATGGCCTCCTTGATCACGCCAGGCGCTGGTAGCTGCACCGAAAAATCACTGCCATTAAAATTCTGGATGGCTGGAACCCTCAGCACATGAGGCGATGGGAGCGCCTCCTTGAATTCTGGCGCAATCACCAACACCTCGTGCCCGCGCTGGCGGCACGCGTCCTCCAGCGTTTTGACTGACCGCGCCACCCCCCCGACATGCGGAAGATACGTGTTGGTGAAAAGCGCGATTTTCATGGTCGCTGGAGGTGAAATTCCATTTCTCCTAGGCCGGCCTCGATACGTTTAAATCCTGGGACGGCGATGACGAGGGCTGGGGCGATGTGCCGCCAACTGGCTTCGAGGCGAAGAACGGACGCCTGCAGCCGCACGCTGACCGGGCCCCAGGCAGTCAGGGTTGGTCCAAAGCGCAATTCGTCCGGGCTGGCCAGCCATTCTGGCAGCAGGCCGGATCCGATGATCAGCGAGGATCCCTCTTCGCGGATGAAGCAGTTCCGCATCATCATGATCCACTCGCCAGCGGCCCAGCCATGCTGGCCATCGCCCATGCACCCGCCCAGGGTGCGCGGGTGAATGGCTTCGGGCCACTGGCCGGTGGGAGACGCCAGCGCCGCCACGCGGCGGATGAGTTCGGCAAAACGTGCATCTCCGGCGCGGAGCAGGGACTGGGCCAGATCCAGCGTCAGATAGGCATTCACTCCGGAGTGGATCATTTCTTGAAAGAACCCGCCTTGGTGAAAGCACCGCTCGATCAGAAATTCCAGAGTGGCGGCGAGACGTTTTTCACCGGGTGGGAAAAGTTGAAGAGGATAGTCGGCGACCATGGAACCGACGGCTCCGGCATCCATGCGACGGCCTGGAGCGGCGGGGATGCCTCCTCGGGCGCGGGATGCTGGGATAGTATTGATACTGGTTTCCACGCTCCGGGCGAAATTAGCCGCGAGGGCGCTGGCTTCGTCAGCGGCGGCAATGTTTCCCTCCTGCCGCCAGTGAGCAGCGATCGCGCTCAATCCTCCCCACGCCCAGAAATCATCCCAGTAATAAAAATCATTGGGTCCAAGATGTTCGGCGCTGAAGCCCGCGGGCAGGAGACCATGGGTTCCTGCTGGCTGATTTGTTTTCAGGCGTTTTTTGTCCAGCCAGCGCACGGCCTGACGCAGAGCGTGTTCGAGTCGGGCGTCGGGTTTTTTGCCTGTCATGGCTGAGAAGCGAGCGGTGATCCAGAGGACCTGGCCATTGGCATCCCATTCCCCTTCTTGGGAGAGGAAATACCCGGCGGACGTCTGGCGCCGGGCGAAGGTGGCGAGAATGCGTTCGGCTCGGTCTGCTTGGCCCATGGCGATGAGTGGGTGCAGCATGAGGCAGGCGTCCCGGAACCAGAAGCGACGGTAAGTGTACGGGCCGGGGACGAGTTCATCCGCGGAGAGAAGCAACAGTGTGCGGACCGCCGCATCATAAAGAAACTGCATTCCAGAATCTGGGATCTGAAGTTGGGCATTCCCCTGCAAGGCGGTCGGCCAAGTGAGCCCGATAGCGGGCGGAGTGGGTAGCTCCTTGAGGTCTCGCTCCAGTCCAACCGTGACTTTCAACGAGAGCGGGTGGCCGGCCGTCACTCGAAACAACGCGGCACCGGTAGCCATGCCGACGTCACATTCGATGCCGCGCCGTGGGTCGTGCCCAGGCAGATCCAGATGTACATCGCCCTCGGCATAATGCGCCATGCGCCATGCCTCCGGGAGTGCGCTGAAATGAACGGTGGCTTCGTCGTTGACGCGGATGGCGGGCTCCGGCAGCGCCGACTCGATGCGATGAATGAATTGCACGCCCTCCGGATTGTACGGACGCACGGCCACTACCAGCCATCCATCTTCGTTCGCCGCCGCCCCGACCGTGGTGGCCACCGCGGCCGCGGTTTCTCCCACCGCGATCACACTCGTGGCCAGATCAAGCACCAGTCCGTCCCGCGAACACCGGGTCACTACCTGCAATTCCGGGTCCAGCTCGAGCCGTTGAGTAACCGCCTCGTCATCAAGCTTGCTCGGCAGCAACCGGCCTCCACTGTCAGTGATAATCCAAAAATCGAGCGACCATCCATCATACAACGGGGTGACGAGTCCGCGCGGGTCGACGACCGGATACAGTGGCAGCCCGGGCCGGCCGACGGCCGTCCAGTTGCGATGAGTCAGGTTGATGTGGCTGAAGGAAAACGCCCGTGGGACGAACGAGCTGTCGTCCGGGTTGAACTGGCGTTCGACCCAGTAAGGCCACACCCAGTCAAGGTTTTGCTGAATGGCTCGGGCATTGACCAGACCGCGGGCATGAAAAATGATGCCGGCCCTCAGTAATTCCAGTGGCTCCGCCACTTCTGACGGCTGGGCAAAGCGGCGCAGGCGGGCGAGCAGGGTGGCTGGATCAACGAAGCCATACCGCCGTGAGGCGTGCTTAACGAAAAACTTCCATGGGAGCCAGCGGAACATAGCAGAGATGAAGAAAGGAGGATGGAAGACGGGGCGCTTGCGCCCCGGCCACCTTCATTATACCGGAATTCCGGGCGCGGCGCGAGACGGGTTTGCCTATTGTCGCCAGCCCCTGCTCAGGCGGTCTCTTGCTTTGGTGGGATATCTGAGCTCGTTCTGGCTCAAGTGCCCCCTGTGTTTAAACCGACGAGCTACCCCGAAGGTGTTTAGAAATGCCATCCCACCATGACTCCGGCCGACCAGCCTCCGGGATCGAACGAGAGAGTGGACGGGCCGACGGGTTCGTCTAGCGCTTCGCTCCAGTCGTAGCGACCGAACCCGTTGATGGACAACGAAGAGGATATGTGCCAGGTGAGTCCGCCTTGCAGATAAAACCCCGGGAGGAAGTCGGTGTCGTTCCGGTCTTCGATCCAGCGGTGGAAGGCACGGGGGCGACCGCCGTCCCTTGAGAGATACAGGGTTTCTGATTGTGAGGCTTCCCAGTCGACAATGTTGAGGGCGAAGCCGGCGCCGGCTTGCAGGTTGATTGGACCGCACTTTGTGGAGAGTGAGGGTCCCAGCGAGAGGGTATTCAGTTTTACTTCGAACGACTGGTGCAGGCTATTCAAAAACTCGGCTTCGTCGGATGCGGACTGGTATTCGCTGGAGTTCCGTGATGTCGGCTGGTTGTTGATGACCGGCCCAAAGCCCAGTCCAGCGCCGGTATAGGGCGCCTGCGGTGGGACGACCCCTTGAAGATCGTAGCGGTCCGAAAAATCGACGGTGTATTCGCGGCTCTGCTGCCAAGCCGAGAAGGTGGTTTGTTCATGCGATCCGTCGAAGTCTAGAAACGACCATTGGAATCGGGCGCCGAGAGACAGGCTCGAGGATAGATCTTTTTCCCAGCCCAGCTCGATGACGGGCACGCCTCCGCTGCCATCGAACGCCTGATCCGCGGGAGGGAGTGCACTGCGTGTGGCCTCCGACTCACGGCGATGCCCTTGGGCGTGGTAGAGCAGGGCTCCTCCTTCGGCCTGCGCCTCGTGCTGGTAGCTCCAGGCCGAGGTGGAGCCATCGAAGGGGGTGCCGGCGTCCATGAGTACGGTTCCGTCCCCGTAAAAACGATCCGCGAATGTGTCGGTAGTGCCGATGGGGGGCACCGTCGTCAGCGCCCGGCCAAAGAGTGATGGCAGAGCCAGCGACGGCGCGCGTGAGCCCGAGTGGAAATGGACGCCTCCTGTTTCCCGCCACATCCATCCGGCCGAAATCGAAAACCGGCTGCGGCTCGAGAAGGAATCGGCTGTGCTTTCGGGAGCGGAGTGGGGGATTTCGGCCGACGGCCCGGCTGCGGCATGGCAGGAAATGAGGATGAGGGCCAGCACGGTCGAACGGCCTCGGGCGAAGGTGGAAACTGGCTGCGCGTTCATGTGGGAAAATAGGATGACGAAAAGTTGGCGGGCGACTGAATGGTTGCGGAGGAGTGGCGGGATGGGCTATGGGGCGAGCAATCGGACACGGTAGAACCGGCTGCTCTGGGTCGCGGGAGGGCTGGTCGTGCGGGGCGGACCGCGGTCGATCCATTGCGTGCGGCTGCCTGCGCCGGGAACGACTGCTGGGCTTGATTTCCAGCGGGTTCCGTCGTCGGAGTATTCGATGGCATAGTGTCGGCCCGGTTCCGAGCTGAACTCGAGTAGGAGGTTGCCCTCGGGCAGCCGCATGACTCGTTCGAGAGCAAACGATCCTGCCGCTTCGGGGGCGTCGTCGGGGGGTGGTTCCAAAACGACTTCGACTGTGATCTCGGGGGTGAAGGAGGCCGACTGGCGGTCAGCGGAGGCGTACTCGAGCACTAGTTCGAACGAAGAAAAGGGAGACATCGGCCGCTGGATCAGCACGACCCACGTGTCGTTGGCGATGTTACTGCTGGCATTGGCGACGGTCATTCCTGGGGACAGTCCTCGGATCAGCAGGCGGGTGGCGGGGACCGTGGCGGTGGTGTCATTGGCGATTCTGAGGGATTGTTCGCGCAGGCCGGTCTGGCGGTTGAGGGTGGTTTCCGGGGTGTTGACGGTGACGAGTGGCGCTGGGATAAAGACTTCGCCGGTGATGGGGAAGGTGAAGGACGCTTCGTCTAAATCATCACTGGTGATGATCACCATGCCGGCGTGCACGCCGACTGCCAGCGATGTCAGTTGGATTTCCCATGTCCCGGTGGCGCCGGGCGCCAGCATGACGGGCCAAGCGGGTGCGGCGTCGAGTTCATACCCAGCAGGTAGGGTGATTGAAAATACGGCCAGCGGCGCGGTGCCGGTATTGGCGAGGGTCAGGGCGCGTGGGCCCGGAGTCCCTTGGACGTGGCGGCCGACCGACACGGCAGCCGGTTGGCCGGATGCGAGTTCCGGTGCGTCTGTAGTCGGGCCGTCATGAACTGCGATTTCAGGGGAAGGGACTAGCGCGGTGAGATCGAGAGAAAACGGATTTTCGTCATAATCATTCGAGCCCCACTGGAGGACGGCGGCGCGCTGGCCGGCCCCCCTCGGAGTGAAGCGGATGGCGACCGTCGTTGACTCTCCGGGGGCCAGTATCTTCACGCTGGGGGGCGTTACTGCGTAGTCGGCGGCGCTGGGGCCGGTGAGGGTGAATTCCGTTAGCGTGAGAGCCAGTTTTCCGTCGTTGCGGATCCGCACCGGGACGGTGGATTCCGGGGCGTTCCATTCTTTTTCCCCGAAATCAATGACGCCGGAGGCGCTCGTCAGCAGGCTTCCATCTAGTCTTTCCACGGTGATTTCTGGCGCTTCCCCGTAGCGGAAAATGGCTCCATACCCGTTCGCTCCGCCGGCCGTTAATGTGCCGTAAATGAGACCATCGCCACCCCGAATGAGGGTTCTTGGGGAAACTCCGTTGTCCGCCGTCATATCAAAATGGTGAACGATCCCGAAATCTGCTCCTGTAGGACGGATACGATAAAGGACACCATAGTTTTTCTGACCACCGCTCCGCGTCAGGCCATAGAGGAATCCGTCAGACATTTCCACCAGTCCGCCGACCGGATCGTACGGCCTGGCATCGCCGCCTTGAAATTCATAAATCGTGGTCACTGCGAATCCGGATTTTTCGATTCGGAAGATGCCGCCTCGTTGAGTGGTGCCTCCGCTTCCGGCTACTCCGTACAATCCGCCGTCCGTTCCTTCCATGAGCGCATTGGCAGTTCCGTACAGATTGCTGGGCGTGGTACCGGATGCGCCGAACAGGTTGCGGAAGCGGTAGTTGCTGCCATCGGGGTCGATGGAAAACACGCCGGCCGAACCCATGCCGTAGACGCGGCCGTCGCTGGCGAGCAGCGGCTGGGTGACGGGACTACGGGTGTCCTGCGGCTCTCCGGCGAAATGGTGAATGACCACCGGTTCGGTGGTGCCTGGCTCCACGCGATAGACCGTCCCGTTGCCGGATGTGCCTCCATTGAAACTGAAGCCGAGCAGGCTGCCATCGGTGAGGCGGAGTACGCCCCCGGGAGTGGACGGGCCGGGGCCTTGAAAGGATGTCCCAAAGTCCTGAGCAAAGCTATATTCGCCGCTTCGGGACAGCCGGACGAGCGCGCCGCCGCCTTTGGTTCCAGCGAATAGCGAGGGGGCCAAAACGCTTCCGTCGGTATCCTCGGTGCTGAGAGTGTACGGCTCTCTCTGTCCGGTGGCATCCCGGAGGAATTCCCGCAGGAGGGTGAAGGCAGAGCCGTCGCGCCGCATCCGGTAAAAGTACGGTGAGGATGTCCGTCCGTTGTCAGTGAGTCCGTAGATCCATCTGTCGCTGGCGTCGAGCAGAGCGAGGGGCTCGACAGGACTGCCTCCCGTCGGCGTGATTTCCTGAAGGATCGATCCGGCCCCGCCCGTTATCGGCAGGCGGTAAATCAACCCAGTCTCCGATCCTTCGTTGGACGCGACGCCATAAATCAGGGAGTTGTCGACCAGCGTCGGGGTGAATCCCGGAAATTGATAAAGAGCGGGATTGAGCAGGGAGGTGAATTCCGAGCCGTCTTTGTTGATGACAAAAACACCGCCGTATTCGGCGCGTCCCCGTTTGGTGACTCCGTAGAGTCGACCGTCCGCGCTTTCCACCAATTGACCGATCGGGTTGGAAAGCGTGTACGTGCTGAACAGGTGCAAAAATTGAAAGTTGGTTCCGGTGCGGGAAATCCGGTAGATGGCTCCTTCGTTATCGCCCTGCGGCCCGGAGCCGTATTGCAACTGGCCATAGAGTTGCCCGTCCGACCCTTCGATGACACCGCCAGCGGGAGATTGGGGATCGGCGGGTGTGGCGCCGAAGCTGATCATGGTCTGAAACTCGTTCCCTTGCTTATTCAGCTTGAACAAACACCCGCGGTTGTAGGTCCCGCCGTTGATGCAGGTGCCATACAGCAGTCCGTCGCTGCCCTCGAAAAGTGGAGCCCGCGACCAGGCAAAATCAGAATTCGCGCGGGGTAGGCTGCGAATGATGCGGTAGCCAGTGCCGTCTTTGTTCAAACGGAAAATGGCGGTGGCGTTGGTCGTGTCGCCGTCGGCCACTCCATAAAGCGCGCCATCACGGCCTTCGATCACTCCGGTTCGACCCAATAAAACCGTAGCCCCTTCCAGTCGCTTCAGCACTTTCATGACCCCAGTCGCCGGATCAAACCGGTATACGACGCCTTTGTCCCCCGCAGCACTGGATGTCGTGGTCCCATACAGCCCGCCGTCGGTCGCCAAAAGCAGCGCGCCCGACGGGTGCTTGCCGTCGTCCGATCCTCCAAAATGGTGGACCGCCCGATAGCCGGTTCCGTCCTTGTTGATACCATAGAGCGTGCCTTCGTTCTGCCGGCCGCCGCGAAAAGTGACGCCATAGAGCTTTCCGTCCGCGCCGGTCGTCAACTCGCTCACCGGGACGGTGCCGCTGCGATCAGCATCGCCGAAACTCTTGATTAACTCGAACCCCGGCGCCGCTACCCCCAGCCCGCTCATCAGCCATACGCCCCAACAAACCATCAACGCCATTCGTGCAACATGCCGACAAAGGAAGGTTTGGCGTATATTCATGAGTAATAAGTACTATCGTAAAAACGTGGTTCAAGTCGTTATTGCCTGCCGCTCCCGCCGCCCTCGTCGTTTGGGGTCGTGGATTAAGCCGGAGCGGGAGTGTTGCTGGGAGCTGGTGTCGGAGCTGGAGAGGGCGTGGGAGTCGTGGCTGGAGCTGGAGCTGGAGCGGCGGGGCTGCGTTGGATGGAATCGAGCAGGCGTCGTTCTTCCGGGCGGAGGGTGGTGGTGCTGAGGCGGTCGATGATGGGTTGGGCTTCGGGTCGGCGGTTGTGAGCGGCGAGTGCGGCGGCGTGGACGATGGCCCAGGTCGGCGGGAGGGATTCCCAGTTGAGTGGTTCTTTTTCGAGCAGCGCCATGGCGGCGGCGGGATCTTTGAGGTGGAGTTTGGCGAAGGCGGCCATGACCCGGCGGGAGTGGGTCTTGGGTGATTGCTGATAATGCGCGGCGGCGGCATCCAGATTTTTTTTAGCGGGGCGGGGCTCGAGGAGGCTGAGGTAGATGAGTTGGCTGCGGGCGTCGTGGGCGAGGGGGGACAATTGAGTGACCAAGGTGAGGGCGTCGATGAGTTCAGCGGTCCGAGTGGGCTGGGTTTCGAGGCATCGCACCATGCCGAGGCGGGCGGCTAGGGCGGTTTCGGTTTGATTTTTCAGGGTGTTGAACAGGCTGAAGGCGGCAGTGGCATCGCCTGAGTGTTCGAGTGTCTCTGCGATGAAGAGCACATGTTGGGGGCGGGTGCGGGAGCTGGCCTTGATGAGGTCGGCGCGGCGGTTGGCGAGGCGGGCGGCGGGCTGCTGTGTTTTCACATCGCTCAGGTAGCAGAGGAGTGGATCAAAGAGTGGTGGCAGTGGGCCGAGCCATGCTTCCAGCACAGCGGTGGCGGTCCAGGTGTCGACGGGTTTCCCTGTGATTTGGGGAGGTGTTTCCTCGGTAGGTGGCGGCGGCGGTGGTTCTGGAAGGTCGATGGTTTCGAACAGGGCGCGTTCTTCGGGGCGCAACGGGGCGGTGGCGAGGCGGGTTTCGATGGTGTGCGCTTCCTCGGGCCGTCCGTTGGCGAGCAGGACGGCGGCGTAGACAGCCTGCCATCCGGGGGGGAACTGGGCCCATGGCATGGGGTCTGCTTCGAGCAGGGTGGCGGCTTCCTGTTCGCGGCCTTGGCGGAATTGTGCGAGGGCGGCCAGCACTCGGGCTGAGGGTACGGCGGGGGATTCCTGATGGAGGGCGGCGGCGAAAGACAAATCTTCCGCGGGCGGGCGGGCCTCAAGGAGCCGGAGGTAAACCAGTTGCTGACGGATCTGGCGGGACTGGGGCCAGAGCTGCACGACGGAGGCGAGGGCCTCGACGAAGGCAGCGGTGCGATCGAGTTGGGGTTCCAGACATCGGGCCATGCCGAGGCGAGCGGGCAGGGCGGCCCGGGGATGGCTGCGCAGCGTGGTATAAAGACCCAGAGCCGTCAGGCGGTCACCCGCGTTTTCGAGCGCTTCGGCCGTGGACAGGATGTCGGTGGCCTCAGCCTGACTGCAGGCTCGAATCATCTCGGCGCGCCGACCGGGCAGGGCGTCGGCGGAGCTGGATGCACTGCGATCGATGCGATAAAAAAAGAATGGTTTAAAGAGTGGCGGAAGGGGGGCGGACCATGCGGTCAGCGTTTGGTTGGCGCTCCAAGCGTCGCCGAGTTCGAGTAAGGCTTCGAGTTGCACGGAAAGCCAATCGGCATTGGTCCGGTCCTGTGGGGCCGCTTCGCAGAGGTTGAGGGCTTCGCGCATGAGGCCCCGTTTTTGGAGCCACTGGGCACTGAGGAGGCGGATGGGCGGGGGAGCGGCCATGGCCTTCTGGAGGACGCTGTTGATCAATTCATTGGAGCGGCTTGGGGAAGTGGTCAGTTCGATGCTGACGGCGGTCAGGGTGCAGGTGGTGGCGGCGGCGGGATCGGACGAGGCGAGAAGCGGTTCCAGCGCGGTGAGGGCGCCTTGGAGGAGGTCGCCGCGGGCCGGGGTTAGTAGGTGGCGGTGATCGGGCACCAGGAGGTAGTCCGCGAGCTTTTGAGCGGCCTCCATTCGCATCTTCGGAGTGATTTCTTTGGCGTAGAGGACGCTGAAGAGGCGGTTGAGTGGTTCGGTGGCTTCTTGTTCGGTGGGGGTGGTGGAGGAACTGGCGCGCAGCAAGGCGGTGGCGAGGGTGATTTCGAGACGCGGGGCGGCTGGGGTGTTTTCGGCTTGGGCGAGGGCTCGGCGCAGGCGATCGATGCCGGGCTGGAGCTGGCCGCGGCTGATGAGCCAGAGGGCGCTGAGGCGCAGTTTTTCTGGGGTGAGGGTGTCTTCTGTGGTGGAGGCCCATTGTTCTAGGGTTTCGGCATCGGCCATGCCGGGCTGATCCCAGTCGAGGGCGAGTTGGCTGAGGCGTTCCCGGTCTTGTTGATTGGCCTTGCCGGAGCGGAGCAGCTGCCAGAGGGCGTGGAGGGCGGTGGCATCGCGCTTCGGTTCGGACAAGTCAGCTAGGCCTCGCAGGACGGCGGGGTGGCCGGGCGCGAGGCGTGCCGCTTCCCGGAGTGTTTCTTCGGCGACCAATGGCGAGTTTGGAGCAAGGGCGGCGGCCTCGGTGACGAGCCGGGTCGCCCGCCAGCCGTTAACGGCTTCCACTACTTTTTCGCCTCGCCAAAACCAGTAACCCACGGCGAGGATGACGATGGTGAGGAAAATCAGAATGGCGTGCCATGCCAATCCCAGCTCACGCCACAGCCAGATCCATAGTTTGATGTTCTGGCCCAGCTTGCGCTTTTTCCGCTGGAGGTTTTCAAAAAAGCCTGGCGATTTTCTTCTGACAGCGGTCGATTTGTTTTGCCAGCGCAACGCGGGCAGGGTGGGATGTCTGTTGAGGACGGCTTGTCCGACGGGGGGAGGGTCAGCGGACACCGGGATAACTGGTGGCTGGAGAGGCGTTTCGCTGGGTGGACTGGGAGTGGGGCTAGTCGGATTCATTCATGCGGGGAGGCCATGGAGCGGAGGAAAGCAGGCAGACGGGCCACTCTTGCCGCAGACAGCTTATTCGACAACCGGTGGTTCCGGGCGCGTGGGTTGGGGTCGCACTATTTTTGGGGGAGGGTGTTCATGGCAGTGGAGTTCACGTGGGGAAAGCCGTTGCAGACGGATGGAAAGAGCCTAGTACTCGGCAGTGTGGCGAGGATGAAACGTTTTTCTAAAGCGTGAAATTTGTCGGCCCGCATATGCCTCATTTGTCATTTCTTGCATGAACAATGCCCGTCCTGTTTTTGATTCAGGGAGGATTTCCGATGTTTTATTGGGGGGGCGGCGTTGGGCGTGGGTAGGACTGGGTGTCGGGCTGGCGGTGGCGGGTGTGGTCGTGGCCATGCCGGGAGTGAGCTGGTGGCGTGCGCGTCAGGTGGCGGCTTTGACTGAACTGGCCTTAAAGTATGGGCAGAATCAGATGAGCCGGGAGGCGATGATGAGCGTGGAGACGGCCTTGCGGCTTGATCCGTTGGATCTGGGGGCGCTGCGGGTGGTGGCGCAGTTGCAGTCGACCCAATCTGGGGCGGCGGCGCTGGCAGTGTATGGCAGACTTCGCGGAGTGGGCGGGCTGACCGAAGAGGATGCTCGTCGTTATGTGCGATTGGCGGCGGATCAGGCGCAGTGGTCGTTGGCTGAGGAATTGATTGCGGTGGCGACGACGGATGGATCTGCTGCGACTCCGTTTATTTTGCAGGCTGAGTTGCGGGAGGCGCAGGGTGATCGGGACGGTGCGCTGGCGGCTTGGCGGCAGGCGATGGCGTCTGACCCGGGCGATGAGGCCCGGGCGGGGTTATGGCGGTTACTGGTGAAAAGTCGGACGGGCGCGGAATCCAGTTCGGGTGAAATGGGCGACTTATTGCGCGAGTTGGTGACGCGGCCGCACCGCCATGGGGCGGAGGCGCTGGCGACCGGTCTGGAGCTCGGGCTGGCGGAAGAACCGGAGTTGCGGGTCTGGGCCGAACGGTTGCGTGACCATCCTCAAGCGACCCCGGGGCAGCGGCTGCTGGCGGAGGAGGCGGCGATGCGCTTGGATCCCTCGGTGCGGCCGCAGGTGCTGGCCCGGGTGGCTGCCAGCCTGCGCACGCAAGCGCCCGCAGAGCGGTTGATGGCCATGCGGTGGCTCTTGCGGCTGGGGGCCGCCGAAGAGGCGGCTCAGGGCATGACGCGAGACGAAGCCATGCGCCAGTCCGACACATTTTTGATCTGGCTTGAGGCCGTGGCTTTGACCGGGCGGTGGGACGATGTGCTGGCGGCCATGGCGGAACCGGCCCAGCCATTGGATGACAGCCTCAAACTCGTGTGGCGCGGGCGGGCGTGGCGGGCACAAGGACGGAATGCTGAAGCCGACGGCGCGTTTCGCACGGCCTTGCAGCGGGCGGCGGCGGTTTCGCCGGAGGTGGTGGTTTTCTTGCGTCGGATTGGTGAAGCCCCGCTGCTGGAAGCGCATTGGGCGAGTCAATTTGCGGATCCGGCTCGGGCGGGCGAGGCGTTGGTGGCGGTGGAGTCGGTGTTGCGATCGCATGGTGATGCGGCCTTGATCGGGTGGATGTATGATGTGGCGGCGGCTTCGCCGGTACTTTCGCAGCAGTTTGAGGTCATGAACGAGCAGGCGTACTGGCATTTGATTTTGCGTGAGCCTTTTTCTTTGGACTCAGTGGCGCAGCGGGTGACCGACCATCCACTGGACTTGCGGTGTCGACTGACGCTGGCGTTGGCGGTGGTGCGCGGCGGTCAGGGGGAGGAAGCGCGGCGGTTGCTTGAAAATTTCCTGCCGGATCCGTTGTCCTCCGGGTTGTCGGCCCGGGAGCGGTCGGTCACGATTCATGTGTTGGCAGCCGCGGGTGACATGACGGCGGCGCGGGCGGTGGCGGCGACCGTGCCGGCGCGAGCGTTGACTCAGCAGGAAAACGCGCTGCTGCAGCGCGTGCTGTCCCTCGCCGATCCGGCCGCCGTCCCTCCTGTCGGCCGCTAGCTAGCGGGCCACGACTTTTTTTCATGTCCGAGCATCTCCATCCATCGTTGAAGTCGAGTCCGGGGGCGGCCGCCCCCGAGGGCGGCAGTCTGGTCACGGCATGGACGCTGGGAGCGCTGGCCCTGCTGGGATTCGGTCCGCTGCTGGCCCAGTTTTTTATCAACCTTTGGAAATTCGACACTTATCAATTTTTTCCAGCGGCCATGCTTGGGGTGTTGTGTCTGGCGGTGCGCGGGCTGGAGGAATGTCGGCTGCCGTTGCGTCCGGGCCAGCCATGGATCACGGGGGGGCTAGTCTTGGCGTTCATGGGGCTGCTTGGGTTGGCCACGTGGTTATGGTCTCCGTGGCTGGGGGTGCTCGCTTGGTTATTAGCTTGGCAGGCGGGGGTGTGGTGGCTGGGTGGGTGGTCGCTGGTGCGTTCGTTGCTGCCGGCGTGGTTTTTGTGGCTGACGGTGGTGCCGCCGCCGTTGAGTTTTGATCAAAAGTTTGCCCTGCAATTGCAGGAATGGGCGGTTTTTGGCAGCAGTCATGTGTTGGCTTGGCTGGCTGTGCCGCATTCGCTGAGCGGCACCTTGATTGAGATTCCCGGGCGACAGCTGTTGGTCGAGGAGGCGTGCAGCGGCATCAATTCGGTGCTGTTCATGACATCGACCTGTGTGTTTTATGCGATGTGGCGTCGGCGGTCATTGGTCTTTCTGGCGGTGCTTTACGCCTTAACGATCGGGTGTGTGCTGGCGGGGAATTTGGTACGGATCACGTCGGGGGCGTGGCTGGTCTTTAACTGGGACATTGATCTTTTTAGTGGCCCGCGGCATGAAGCGTTGGGGATGGGGCTGACGGCGGTGTATCTGGGTTTTATTGTGGCGGCCGAGGCGGTGTTGGGACGGCTTTCCGGTCGTCCCGGTGGCGGCGGAGGGATGCTTGGCGACGGCCAATCCTCGGGAGTGGAGTGGCGGGACTCGCTTTCTCATTGGCGGCCGGCGCGCCGAGTGGTCTGGCTGGCCGTGCCACTGGCGCTCCTGTTTGCGGGGCAGGTCGTCCAGATGAGGCAGCATGTGGCCGGGCCGCGCGTGATTAATCCGGTCGGTATGGATGGATCGGCCCGCTTCAGCATGCCGCCCGTGGTGGACGGGTGGCGGCGAGTCTCGGAAGCCTCGCCCGTGCCGACCCGCGCCGCCTACGAAGATGGCGTGTATTCACACATCTGGCGGTACGAACGCGACGGCATCACCGTGACCGTTTCGCTCGATTATCCATTTTTTGATTATCACGACGTCACCATCTGCTACGCGCTGGCCGGTTGGACCATCGGCCCGCGGACGCTGCAGCACGCCAGCGCCGAGAATGACCATATCCCCTGCCTCCAGACGACGCTGCGCAAAGAACCCAACCTCCTGGCCGAATTGCTCTTCAGCACGGTCGATGAAAACGGGCTCTGGTTGGAAGAGTCACCGGAAATTCGGCCGTTCGATGATGAAGGGAACCCTCTTCGTGAAGGAGGGATCGTGGAGCGTTTGATTTTGCGATTGCGCCAGCCAGCGGCGACCGCGGCCTTGAAGGCCGGCCAAGCGGCCCCGAATTACCGCGTGCAACTGCTAGCCCCAGCCGAAGGAGGGCTCAGTGACGAAGCCAAACAACGCAGCGCCAGTTTGTTCCGTCAGGCTCGACGCCTGCTCACCAGCCAGTTCGTGCGGAGCCCGGCTACTGCTGGTCCTGCTTCGCCCTCTGCGGATCCTGCTCCCGCTGCGGCTGCCGGGCCATAGGCTTGCTGGCGGTGGCGGTGGCGGTGGGTTGTCCGTGGATGTTGGCTGTCGAACGACGCTCAGATGGCGAGGATCGGGACATCGGTGGGGCCGTCGCCGTGGACGAGGACGACGGCGCCTTGATTGTCGATGATGACGGTCCGTACTTTCTCGATGGCCATGCCCTCGGTGACCGTCGCGCAGAAGTTTTGGGTGAACTTCAATGTGAGGGTGACGACGTGGACGTTTGTGAATGATTTCCCCTCATGGGTGAAATCGGCATGGAATTGAATGCTGGCGTGATAGTTGAATTCGCTGGTCGGTTCGGTGAAGCGTTTCAGCGATTGTCGGCCGTACGAGCGCACGAGCTCGGCGTAGTAGGTGACGGCGTCGCGGGTCACGGCAAAAGGAATGCGGACGCCGAGTTCCTCTTTGTACCACCACAGTGGATCGCCCTTCGGCGGTGTCGCCGAGTCAGCAGCCTTCAGTACCGCTTCCTTTGACGGTTGGGCCGCTTCCGCGGTGGCGATGAGGGCAGCTAGTTTCGAGTCCGAAGCTTCCCTCTTGATGGTGACTTGGTGTTTCGCCGGGTTCGCTTTCCATTCCTTCGGTTCCGCCCCCGGTAACACGGCGGCGGCGACGGGACCGTGGCCGGACAGGCTGATCATGATGGCGGGAAGAACGAAGACAGCGGAGGAAAGCAACGCCCTCCGCGAGGGGCGACACGTGGTGCCACGAGTCCCCATGAGTGGCGGACTGGAGTTCGTATTCATACGTTGGTAACGGGGGAAAACAGGAATTCTTAGCGGAAAGGCACGTCTCGCACCTGATCCCGTTAAAAGTATACCGGTTTTAATGCTCGGTGTCGAACTGGACCCGCCGCCGGTCTTTGCAGCGAAGCGGGATTCGACCGTGGCGGTGTACGCCCCACCGAACGTCTCTCCGAACGCCTCTCCGAACGACTTTTGAGCCGTGGACCGGTTGCGTGGAAGCGGTTTCGGATCCGTGTTTTGAGGGATGTGGCTTGAGGCCAAGTATGGAAACCGGGGTCGGCGTACCCGGCTACAGCGCGGCTTTGCCGCCTGTATCGTGGTTTCGTATTCGGGTCTTTTGTAGCCGTGGGTCGCTGACCCCGGTCGCGGCGCCGAACGCGTCTCCGAACGATTTTTGAGGAGGGGACCGGTTGCGTGGAAGCGGTTTCGGATGCGTGTTTTGAGGGATGTGGCTTGAGGCCAAGTGT